>DAOMFI010000019.1:0-32364 GCA_035429725.1 Burkholderiaceae bacterium
CGAGACGACCGGCGCCACGCACGAGTATCCAGCCCGCCCGCACCCGCGTGTCGCGGGCGGCAACAAGAAGTGTCCCTTCGATCTCCAGGCTGGCAACGTCGATGTCCTGATCCAGGACGACGATCCGCCCTGCCTCGATGCGGACGGCGTCGCCCTCGGCAGGCGGGTTGCCGTCCCAGGCCGCCGCGTCCGACCACAGCAGAGAACCCTCAGGAAACACCTCGATCGGTGCGGGGGGCGCGCCAGCGGCCGGAAACTCGAGGAAGCCCATCGGTGGTAATGCGTCCGCCTTGTGTTCTAGGAACCCGGCGGAAACTCGCCGAGCAGAACACGCAGGTTACGGCCGCCTCGTCAGGCGTCAATCGCGCTCCTCGCATCCGGATGGATGACGACCCCGCGCAGGCCGACTACCGATGCCAATTTTCCGCTTCGAACCGCCGCTCGCCTCAGCGGCGTGGAGGTGGCAGGTCGGTGCAGACGCCCTCGGCCGCTTCCGCCGCCATGCCGACCGACTCGCCGAGCGTCGGGTGCGGATGGATCGTGCGCCCGATGTCAACGGCGTCGGCCCCCATTTCGATCGCGAGTGCGACCTCGCTGATGAGGTCGCCCGCGTGCGTGCCGACGATGCCGCCGCCGACAACGCGATGCGTCTCGGCATCGAACAGCAGTTTGGTGAAGCCCTCGTCGCGACCATTGGCAATGGCGCGGCCCGACGCCGACCACGGGAAGTGGCCCTTCGTGATCTTGCGGCCCTGCTTCTTCGCCTCGTCTTCGGTCAGTCCGACCCAGGCCACCTCGGGATCGGTGTAGGCCACCGAGGGAATCACGCTCGCGTCAAAATGCGCCTTGTGTCCCGCGGCAGCCTCCGCCGCGACGTGGCCCTCGTGTACGGCCTTGTGCGCCAGCATCGGTTGCCCGACGATGTCGCCGATTGCAAAAATGTGCGCCACGTTGGTCCGCATCTGGCCATTCACCGGGATGAATCCGCGCTCGTTGACCACGACGCCGGCCTTTTCCGCGCCGATCTTGCGGCCGTTCGGCGTGCGTCCGACGGATTGCAGGATCAGGTCATAGCGCTGCGGCTCGGCGGGCGCCGCATCGCCCTCGAAGCGGACCCACAACCCGTCCGGCTTGGCGTCGACCGCCACGGTCTTGGTCTTCAGCATCACATTGTCGAACCGTGCCTGGTTGCGCTTCTGCCAGACCTTCACGAGGTCACGGTCGGCGCCCAGCATCAGGCCGTCCAGCATCTCGACCACATCAACCCGCGCGCCGAGCGTCGAATACACGGTCGCCATCTCGAGGCCGATGATGCCGCCGCCGACCACCAGCATCTTCTTCGGCACTTCGCGCAGTTCGAGCGCGCCAGTGGAGTCAACCACGCGCGGATCGTCCGGCATGAACGGCAGCCGCACCGCGGCCGATCCGGCCGCAATGATGGCCTGGGCGAAGCGGATCACCTGCTTCTGACCGGTCTTGTCCTGCGCATCTCCGGTCGTGAGTTCCACTTCGAGATGGTTAGGGCCGGCAAAGCTGCCGTAGCCGCGAACGACCGTCACCTTGCGCATCTTCGCCATCGCGGCCAGGCCGCCGGTCAGCTTGCCGACGACCTTGCCCTTGTGCGCGCGCAGCTTGTCCAGGCTCAGTTTCGGCGTGCCGAACTCGACGCCGAGATCGGCAAAGTGCGCGGCTTCGTCCATCACGGCGGCCACGTGCAGCAGTGCCTTCGACGGGATGCAGCCCACGTTCAGGCACACGCCGCCCAGCGTGGCATAGCGTTCGACCAGCACGACCTTCTTTCCGAGGTCCGCCGCGCGAAAGGCCGCCGAGTAGCCGCCGGGGCCTGCGCCGAGCACGAGCACGTCGCACTCGACATCGGCCCCGCCCGCATAGGCTGCTGCGGCCGGAGCGGGGGCTGGCAACGCCATTGTGGCCGGCGCGGGCGTCGCACCCGGGGCCGGCGCGGCGACCGCAGCAGCGGCGCCTGCGCTGGCCTCCAGTCGAAGAATCGGCGACCCCTGCGAGACCTTGTCGCCGAGCTTGACGCGCATTTCCTTCACGACACCGGCTGCCGACGATGGAATCTCCATCGAGGCCTTGTCGCTTTCCACCGTGATCAGCGACTGCTCCTTCGTCACGGCATCGCCCGGCTTGACCAGGACTTCGATGACCTCGACATCCTTGAAGTCACCGATATCGGGGACGACCACCTCGATGACCTGGCTCATAGCATCACCCGGCGGAAGTCGGCCAGGATCTGGGCCAGATACACATTGAAGCGCGCAGCACCCGCACCGTCGACCACCCGGTGGTCCCACGACAGCGACAGCGGCAGGATGAGGCGCGGCGCGAACTGCTTGCCGTCCCAGACCGGCTTGATCGTCGACCGGCAGACGCCGAGGATCGCAACCTCTGGCGCGTTGATGATCGGCGTGAACGATGTCCCGCCAATGCCGCCGAGCGAGGAAATCGAGAAGGTGCCGCCCTGCATATCGGATGGCCCGAGCTTGCCATCGCGTGCCTTGGCCGCGAGCGCCGACGTTTCCTGGGCGATCTCGAAGATGCCCTTCTTGTCGGCCTCCTTGATCACCGGCACGACCAGACCCTGGGGCGTATCCGCCGCAAACCCGATGTGCCAGTAGTTCTTGCGGATGATCGCGCCGCCTTCGGGATCGATCGAGCTGTTGAAGTCCGGGAACTTCTTCAGCGCCGCCACGCAGGCCTTGATCAGGAAGGCGAGCATCGTCAGCTTCGGCGTGTCCTTGCTCTTCGCGTTCTCATTGTTCAGCTGGACGCGGAACGCCTCCAGATCGGTGATGTCGGCATCTTCATGATTGGTGACATGCGGGATCGTCACCCAGTTGCGCGACAGCGCCGGACCCGAGATGCGACGGATCCGGGACATCTCGACGCGCTCGATCGGGCCGAACTTGGCGAAGTCCACCACGGGCCAGGCCGGCAGATTGAGTCCGATCCCCCCACCCGCAGGCGCAGCAGCCGTAGCGGCGGGACGAGCACCGCCCGCCATGACACCCTTGACATGCTCGCGCACGTCCTCGGTGGTGATTCGCCCCTTGGGGCCGGTGCCGCGCACATGCGTGAGGTCGACGCCGAGTTCGCGCGCGAACTTGCGCACCGAAGGCGAGGCGTGCGGCTTCGCTCCGGGCGCCGGACCGAGGTCGATCGGCTGGGGCCGGGCGCCCATCTCGGTCGCGAAGGCCGTCGACTTCGGCAGCTCCGTGGTGACCTGGGACGGCGCCGCCGGAGGTGCGGCCGAGACCGCTGCAACTGCAACTCCACCCGACGCGCCACTCAGCACCACGACCGGACTGCCTTGCGAGACCTTGTCGCCGATCTTCACCCGCAGCGCCTGCACCACGCCGGCGGCCGACGACGGGATCTCCATCGAGGCTTTGTCGCTCTCCACGGTGATCAGCGACTGCTCTTTGCTCACTGTGTCGCCGACCTTGACCAGCACCTCGATGACCTCGACATCCTTGAAGTCGCCGATGTCGGGCACGACGACTTCAACCGGACCAGCCGCCGCGCTGGCTACAGGCGCGGGTGCCGGAGCCGCCGCCTTCGCCGGTGCTGCGGCCTTGGCGGCGGCAGGCGCCGGAGCGGGCGTTGGAGCAGGCGCAGATGCCGCTCCCTCGGAGTCAAGCAGGAGGACGAGGCTGCCCTGCGAGACCTTGTCGCCGAGCTTGACGCGCATCTCCTTCACGACACCGGCCGCCGACGATGGAATCTCCATCGAGGCCTTGTCGCTTTCCACCGTGATCAGCGACTGCTCCTTCGTCACGGCATCGCCTGGCTTGACCAGGACCTCGATGACCTCGACGTCCTTGAAGTCGCCGATGTCCGGTACCTGAACTTCCACGAGCTGGCCCATGTGGTCGGCCCTTTCTTTGCGGTTGTCCCGCGCTCGAGCGAGCGCGGGATCGTGGCAGAGGGTGCGCGAAGCGCACGTTGCTGCGGCGGTTGGCGCAGCCTCGGCTAGGCCGTCGAAGGATTGCGCTTGTTCGGATCGATCCCGTACTTCTTGATCGCCTCGGCAACCTTGGCAATCGGAATGACGCCTTCGTCGGCCAGCGAACGGAGCGCCGCCAGCACGACAAAGTGACGGTCGACCTCGAAGAACTCACGCAACTTCGCGCGCGTGTCCGAACGGCCGAAGCCATCGGTGCCCAGCACACGGTAGTCACGGCCGCGCGGGATGTAGGGGCGGATCTGGTCAGCGAAGAGCCGCATGTAATCCGTCGTGGCTACGATCGGCCCGACGGTCTTTTCGAGTTGCTGCGTGACGAACGCCTTGCGCGCCTTCTCGGTCGGGTGCAGCAGGTTCCAGCGCTCGGCCTCGATGCCGTCGCGCCGGAGTTCGGTGAAGCTGGTGACGCTCCAGACATCTCCGGACACACCCCAGTCCTTCTCCAGAATCTCGGCGGCGGCGATCGCCTCGCGCAGGATCGTGCCGCTGCCCAGCAACTGCACGCGCGCAATCGACTTGCCCATGCCGCTGCCGGCCGGTCCCTCGCGCAGGAGGTACATGCCCTTGAGGATCCCCTCCTCCTGGCCCTTCTTCAGGCCCGGATGCGGGTAGTTCTCGTTCATCACCGTGATGTAGTACCAGACGTTTTCCTGGTCCTGCACCATGCGCTTCAGCCCGTGCTGCAGTATCACGGCCAGTTCGTGTGCGTAGGTCGGGTCGTAGCTGACGCAGTTGGGAATCGTCGCGCTCATCAGGTGCGAGTGGCCGTCCTGGTGCTGCAGGCCTTCGCCGTTCAGCGTGGTCCGGCCCGAGGTCGCTCCAAGCAAAAAGCCGCGCGCCTGCATGTCACCGGCAGCCCAGGCGAGGTCGCCGACGCGCTGGAAGCCGAACATCGAATAGAAGATGTAAAACGGCACCATGATGCGATTGTTCGTCGAATACGACGTCGCCGCAGCGATCCACGAACTCATGGCGCCGGCCTCATTGATGCCTTCCTCGAGGATCTGACCCTGCTTGTCCTCGCGGTAGTACATGACCTGGTCACGGTCAACCGGCTCGTAAAGCTGCCCCTGCGAGGAGTAGATCCCGAGCTGGCGGAACATGCCCTCCATGCCGAAGGTGCGCGCCTCGTCCGGGATGATCGGCACGACACGCGGCCCGACGTTCTTGTCACGCACGAGCTGCGTCAGGCAACGCACGAACGCCTGCGTGGTCGAGATCTCGCGCCCTTCCGCCGTCGGTTCGAGCACCGGCGCAAAGCTGTCGAGCGCCGGGGCCGCGATCTTCTCGTCCGCAACGCGCCTGCGTTGAGGCACGAACCCGCCCAGTTCGCGCCGCCGCTCGAGCAGGTATTTCATCTCGGGCGAATTGGCATCCGGCTTGAAAAACGGCACCTCTTCGAGTTTGTCGTCCGGCACCGGTATCGCGAAGCGGTCGCGGAACTCGCGGATCGCCGCGGTATCGAGCTTCTTCAGCTGGTGCGTCGGGTTCTTGCCCTCGCCGACCTTGCCCATGCCGAAGCCCTTGACGGTCTTGGCAAGGATCACCGTTGGCTGGCCGGTTGTCTTCACTGCAGCTGCGAACGCGGCGTAGATCTTGTGCGGGTCGTGGCCGCCGCGGTTCAGGCGCCAGATGTCGTCGTCGGTCATGCGCGACACCATCTCCAGCAGCTTGGGATCCTTGCCGAAGAAGTTCTTGCGCACGAACGCGCCGTCGTTGGCCTTGAAGTTCTGGTACTCGCCGTCGACGGTGTCTTCCATCACGCGCAGCAGCCGCCCCTCGGCATCGCGCGCGAGCAGCGGATCCCAGTAGGAGCCCCAGATCACCTTGATGACATTCCAGCCGTCGCCCCGGAATCCTCCCTCGAGCTCCTGGATGATCTTGCCGTTGCCGCGCACCGGTCCGTCGAGCCTCTGCAGATTGCAGTTGACGACGAAGATCAGGTTGTCGAGCTTCTCGCGCGCCGCCAGGCCGATGGCGCCGAGCGACTCCGGCTCGTCCATCTCGCCATCCCCGCAGAAGACCCAGACCTTGCGGCCTTCGGTATTCGCAATGCCGCGTGCATGCAGGTACTTGAGGAAACGCGCCTGGTAGATCGCCTGGATCGGTCCGAGCCCCATCGACACCGTCGGAAACTGCCAGAACTCCGGCATCAGCTTCGGATGCGGGTACGACGTCACGCCCTTGCCGTCGACGTCGCGACGGAAGTTGTTGAGTTGCTCCTCGGTGAGACGTCCTTCGAGGAAGGCGCGCGCATAAACGCCCGGCGCGCAGTGGCCCTGGAAGTAGATCAGGTCGCCACCGAACTCCGCATTGGGCGCGCGCCAGAAGTGGTTGAACCCGACTTCCATCAGCGTGTTGACCGACGCGTAGCTCGCGATGTGGCCGCCGAGGTCACCTTCCCCGCGATTGGCACGCACCACCATCGCCATCGCGTTCCAGCGCATGTAGGAACGAATGCGCTCCTCCAGCACCGGGTCACCCGGCGAGTGTTCCTCCAGGTGCGGCGGGATCGTGTTGATGTAGGCGGTGTTCGCCGAATACGGAATGTGCGCGCCCGAACGGCGCGCCTTGTCGATCAGCGCTTCGAGCAGGAAGTGCGCGCGCTGCGCGCCTTCGCGCTCAAGCACGGTTTCAAGGGCCTCGACCCACTCCTGGGTCTCGAGCGTATCGGGGTCATTCGCAGCTTGCGGAATCGCGGACATCGTTGTCTCCTGGTCGATGCGACCTTGGTGCGGACTCGCCGCGCTGCGTAGGCGCGGCATTTTCAAATCACAATACCAGCCCTTGTGCGATTTTTCAAATAGTGGGTTCTAATTTCGCATAATGAACTTTGATATCGGGCCGAGCTGCGACACCCTCGCTTCAGACCGCTCCCGATAATATGCGTCCGCGCTGCGGATGGAATACCCCCGAGCGCTCCTCTTGGACTCGCCCACGCCTCCGTCCCAAGCCGCACCGTCGCCCGACGCTGTCCAACTCGCATTCGAGCGCCTGGCGCGCGACCGGTCGCGGAGGCTTGATTTCACCCGCTTCGTTCCGCTGCTCGCCATCGTCCTGCTTGCGGCGCTGAGCGCGGGCCTCGCCTACCTGCTCATTGCCGAGGACACGGCGTTGCGGCGGGATGCACTCCACCGCGACACCGATACGCTCGCTCAATCGATGAATCTGCGCCTGCAGGCCATCAGCGAAACGACCATCGCGCTGGCCCGGGACGCCGCGAGCCCCGACGCCACCAACAGCCGTTTGCTCGCGGCCGCGCGCGAAGCGATGGCCGTGAAGCCGGAGGTGGTGCACATCGCTTCCGTCGACGACGCGGCGCGCGTGACGTGGTCCGCCGCGTCGCCTGGCCCGCTGGGAGAGGCGGTGCGCAGTCCAAACACGCGACTGACGTCGGAGCGGCTCGTCGCGGCGCTCAACAATGCCCGCGACGCGCACTCGTCGTTCTTTTCGCCGCCCTACGAAGATACGTCGGGGTCGGCCGGCCCGGACAACGGCGGACCGTTCACCGATCTGGTAGCGCCGATTTACTCGGAAGACAGCTATCGCGGCGCCGTCGTCGCCAGGATTTCGCTGCCCGAACTGCTGCGGCGGACCGTAACGCCCGATGTGGCGCAGCGCTATCGGGTCAGCCTGTTCAACGATGCGGGCGTTGCGCTCGCCTCGACCACCGCGAGCGAAACGCCGGTCGACGCCATGGTCTACGGCGTGCCGATCTACCTCCTGCCAGACGGGGTCTCGCTGCAGGCCTCCAAGTTCCTGGAACGCTCGCCATTGCTCGGCAACGTTCTCGCCTGGATCGTCGCCGGCCTGACCCTTGCCGTCATGGCCACGTTGATTGCCCTCATGCGCCGCGATGCCAAGCAGGCCAGCGTCGAACGTACCCTGCGTGCCGAAACGGCATTTCGTCGCGCGATGGAAGACTCGCTCGCCACCGGGCTGGCGGTGTTCGACCGCAACGGCGTAATGCGCCATGTGAATGCGGCGTTCTGCCAGATGACCGGGTGGAACGAGTCGGAACTGGTCGGCGTCAGCGCGCCGTTTCCCTACTGGCCGGCCGACCAGTTTGCCGCCCACCGGGCAACGATGCAGGCGATGCTCTCCGGCAAGGCGCCCGCAGCCGGTTCAGAACTCAAGGTGCGCCGGCGTGACGACTCTGTTTTCGACGGGCGCCTCTACGTTTCACCGCTGCTTTCGGACGACGGTGAACAGCTCGGCTGGATGGCTGCGCTGGTCGACGTGACCGAGCCCAAGCGCATCAGTGAGCAACTCGCCACCGCCCACGAGCGCTTCACGAAGGTGCTCGAGTCGCTCGACGACGCGGTGTCGGTCGTCGCGCCGACCACCGATGGCGGCGGCGATGAATTGCTGTTCGCGAATCGCAGCTACCGCGACCTCTACGGTGCCGATGCGGTGGGACATCGCAAGCTCCAGGCCGGACTGACGGCGCATGGCGGTGTCATGGCCGGCGAGGTCTACGACGGCGAACAGAGGCGCTGGTTCGACGTGCGCATGCGCGATGTGCGGTGGGTCGACGGGCGCGATGTACGCCTGCAGATCGCCACCGACGTCACCGAGCGCAAGGCCACCGAGGAGATCGTGCGGCAGCAGCAGGAGAAGGTCCAGCTCACGTCGCGCCTCATGACCATGGGCGAGATGGCCTCGTCCCTGGCGCACGAGCTCAATCAGCCCCTGACGGCGATCAGCAACTACAGCCTCGGCACGGTCTCCCGCCTGCGCGACGGCAACGTCTCGACGGCCGAGCTGCTCCCCGCGCTTGAGAAGACGGCGGGTCAGGCCCAGCGCGCCGGCAACATCATTCGGCGCATACGCGAGTTCGTGAAGCGGGCCGAACCGCGCCGCCGCCCGACCGCGGTTGCTCGGATCGTCGAAGACGCGATCGGCTTCGCCGAGATCGAGGCCGCGAAGAAGGCCATCGCGATCGAGACCCACGTGGCCACCGGGCTGCCGCCGCTTGATGTCGATCCCATCCTGGTCGAGCAGCTGCTGCTCAACCTGCTGAAGAATGCGATCGATGCGATGGACCAGGCCACCGTGCGCCGCATCGACCTCGTCGTGCGACGCGCCGACGACATGGCTGAATTTTCCGTCATCGACCATGGCTCAGGCATACCGCCCGAACTTCGTGCCCACCTTTTCCAGCCGTTCTTCAGCACGAAGTCCGAAGGCATGGGCATGGGGCTCAACATCTGCCGCTCGATCGTCGAGTTCCATCAGGGAAGGTTGCAGCTTGAGGAAAACCCCGAGGGGGGAACGATCTTCCGCTTCACGCTTCCGCTTGCGAACGCCGCAGGCGTCGACGAGAATGCCCGCCTCGCCGAAGGGAAGCAAAAGTGACGGATTCAGAGGAAAGCCTGGGGGTTGTATACGTCGTTGACGACGACGATGCAGTGCGCGATTCGTTGCAGTGGCTGCTCGAAGCGAGCCGCTATCGTGTGCTCGGCTTCGACAGCGCCGAGAAGTTCCTTGCCGATCACGATCCGGCCGCGATCGCGGTGGCCATCGTCGACGTACGCATGCCCGGCATGAGCGGCCTGGAACTGCAGGATGAGCTGATCGCCCGTGGCGTGCCCTACCCGATCATCTTCATCACGGGCCACGGTGACGTGCCGATGGCAGTTTCGACGATGAAAAAGGGCGCCGTGGACTTCATCGAGAAGCCGTTCGACCAAGACGCACTGAAGAAGCTGGTCGAGCGCATGCTGGGCGAGGCGCGGACCCGCGCCTCCGAGACGGAGCGACGCCGGATCAGCGAAGCGCTGGTCGCCAAGCTCACGCCGCGCGAACAGCAGGTGCTGGAGAGGATCGTCGCCGGGCGCCTGAACAAGCAGATTGCCGACGACCTCGGCATTTCGATCAAGACGGTCGAGGCGCATCGCGCCAACATCATGGACAAGCTCAATGCCAACACGGTGGCCGACCTCATGCGCACCGTGCTTGCGGGAGGCGGACTGCGGCAGTAGTCCGGACGTGCGCCGGTAGAATTTCGGCCTTTCCCCGGAAGGCTGACACATGAGCGCGCGCATCATCGACGGCAAGGCGCTGGCGGCGCAGATACGCGCCGGCCTCGGCGCGCGCATCGCCCGCGCTGCGGCGGCCGGGCAGGCACCTGGCCTTGCGGTCGTGCTCGTCGGCGACGATCCGGCGTCCGCCGTCTATGTGCGCAACAAGATCCAGGCCTGCCACGACGCCGGCATCCGGTCGTTCGCCGATCGCCTGCCGGCCGACACGACCGAAGCGGCGCTGCTCGCGCGCATCACCGAGCTGAACGCCGATCCTGCGGTCCACGGCATCCTCGTGCAGCTGCCGCTGCCCCGGCACCTGGACGCGCAGAAAATTGTCGAGTCGATCGCGTTCGACAAGGATGTCGACGGACTGCATGCGATGAACGCGGGCCTCACGCTGATGGGCGTGCCGCACTTCCGCTCCTGCACGCCCTACGGCGTGATGAAGATGCTCGAGCACACGGGTGTCGTCATCGAAGGCGCGCATGCCGTCGTGCTGGGCCGGTCGAACATGGTGGGCAAACCGATGGCCATGCTGCTGCTGGCGGCCAATGCGACCGTCACGATCGCTCACAGCAAGACGCGCGACCTCGCGGCCGTCGCGCGCAGTGCAGACATCCTGGTTGCGGCGGTCGGGCGCCGCAACCTCGTGACCGCGGACATGGTCAAGCCCGGAGCGGTGGTCATCGATGTCGGGACGAACCGCACCCCCGAGGGCAAGCTGGCCGGCGATGTCGACTTCAACGCGGTGCGTGAAGTCGCCGGCTGGATCTCACCGGTGCCCGGCGGTGTCGGTCCCATGACGATCACGATGCTGCTCGTCAACACCGTCGAAGCCGCCGAGCGGCGCGCAGGCCTGCTCAACTGACGGAGATTCCATGTCCAGCACGCCGACCCGCGCGCGTGAAGCGTCTGCATTGAATCCCCTGCTCGAGCTGTCAGGACTGGTGCACTTCGGCAACGTGCGGCCGGAGCACATCACGCCCGCCATCGACACGCTGCTCGCCGCGGCGCGCGCGGCGGTCGCGGAAGTGACGCAGTCGACCCTGCCGGCCTCCTGGCAGACGGTTGTCGAGCCGCTCGAAGACGCGACGGACCGGCTGGCACGCGCCTGGAGCGCCGTCGCCCACCTGAATGCGGTGGTCGACACACCCGAACTGCGTGCCCAGTACAACGCGAACCTGCCCCGCATCACGGCGTTCTGGACCGAGCTGTCGCAGAACGAGGTGCTCTATTCCCGCTTCAAGGCGCTTGCCGCGGCCCCCGAGGCGGTACGCTGGCCCGCGGAACGCCGGACTCTGGTCGAACACGAACTGCGTGATTTCCGCCTGGGAGGCGCCGAACTGGAGCCCGGGCAGAAGCCGCGCTTCAAGGCGATCCGTGAACGCCAGGAGGAAGTCAGCACGCGCTTTGCCGAGAACGTGCTCGACGCCACCAACGCGTTCGCGCTGCACCTCGCCGACCGTGCCACGCTCGCCGGAGTGCCGGACGATGCGATGCAGTCATACCGCGAGGCCGCGGAGTCGGAGGGACGCGGCGGCTACAAGATCACGCTGCAGTATCCGAGCTACTCGGCGATCCTCGATTACGCCGACGACCGCGCGTTGCGCGAGAAGCTCTATCGCGCGTACGTCACGCGCGCTTCGGAGCTGGGCAATCCGGACTGGAACAACGGTCCCTTGATGGTTGAACTGCTGCGGCTGAGGCAGGAGCACGCGCGCCTGCTGGGGTACAACAACTTCGCCGAGGTGTCGCTGGTCCCGAAGATGGCTGCGACGCCAGCCGAAGTGCTGCACTTCCTGCACGACCTGGGCCGGCGCGCCAAACCGTTTGCCGAGCGCGACATGGCGGAGCTGCGCGAGTTTGCGGCCGAGCGGCTCGGTCTTGCGGAGATCGCGCCGTGGGACTTCAACTACGCCAGCGAGAAGCTGCGTGAAGCGCGCTACGCCTACTCCGACCTCGAATTGAAGCGCTACTTTACGGAGCCGCGCGTGCTGGCGGGTCTTTTCAGGGTGATCGAAACCCTGTTCGGCGTGGCGATACGCGAAGAACCGGCGCCGACCTGGCACCCGGACGTGCGCTTCTTCCGGATCGAAACCGCGCAAGGCGAACTCGTCGGCCAGTTCTACCTCGATCTTTACGCACGCGACCACAAGCAAGGGGGAGCGTGGCAGGGCGATGCTCGAAGCCGGCGCGGCCGACGTGCGGGGCTGGTGACGCCGGTGTCGTACCTGACCTGCAATTTTTCGCGCCCGGTTGGTGGCAAGCCGGCCACTTTCAAGCACGACGAGGTGCTGACGCTGTTCCACGAGTTCGGCCACGGGCTGCACCACATGCTGACCCGCGTCAGCGAGCCGGCGGTGGCAGGCATCCGCGGCGTCGAGTGGGACGCCGTCGAACTTCCGAGCCAGTTCATGGAGAACTTCGCCTGGGAGTGGGAGGTGTTGCAGTTGCTCACGCAACACGTGGACACCGGCGAGTCGCTGCCCCGGCCGCTCTTCGACAAGATGATCGCGGCACGCAACTTCCAGAGCGGGTTTTACACCGTGCGCCAGCTCGAATTTGCGCTGTTCGACATGCTGCTGCACACCCGGCCGGCACCGGCCAGCGACGAGGCGATCCTGCAGTGCATGGCCGAGGTCCGACGCGAGGTCGGCGTGCTCGTTCCGCCGGAATACAACCGCTTTCCGCACGCTTTCTCGCACATCTTCGCGGGCGGTTACGCGGCAGGCTATTACAGCTATAAATGGGCCGAGGTGCTGTCGGCCGACGCATATGCGGCTTTCGAAGAGGAAGGCGTGCTGAACCCGGCGACTGGCCATCGGTTCAGGGACGAAATCCTCGCTGTAGGTGGCAGCCGGCCGGCGATGGAATCCTTCGTGGCATTCCGTGGCCGCAAGCCGACGATCGACGCGTTGCTGAGGCACCAAGGCATGGTCAACTAGGAGAACCATGAAACGCTGGTGGGTGGTTGCGGTGGCCCTGCTCTCGCTCGGCGGCGCAGCCGACGCGCAATACCGCTGGCGCGATGCAACTGGCCAGGTCAACTACGGCGACTTTCCACCCGGTGATGCGCGCGATCTCAAAGCGGTCGGAGCGCGGGCTCCTGCCGAAGTCGCGGACGCCAACCTATCGCTGCCCTTCGAACTGCGCCGTGCAAAAGCGCAGTACCCGGTCGTCCTGTACTCGAGCGACGCCTGCCCGCCCTGCGAGAACGGCCGTGTTTTCCTGCGCCAGCGCGGGGTGCCTTTTTCCGAACGCTTCCTCGAAACACCAGACGATGGTGCGGAACTGAAACGCCTGACTGGCTTCGACCAGGTCCCGGTGATGACCGTCGGGCGCGAGATCCTCGGCGGCTTCCGCTCAGGCGACTGGTCGCGCGCGCTGGATGCCGCCGGCTACCCAGCCGAGTCCATGCTCCCGCCTGGCTATGCGGGCGAACCGCCGCGCTCCCTGATCTCGCGTGCCAACGGTCCCGCAAATCGCATTGCGCCGAATGGCGAAGCACGCTGATCCCGCACTGTCTGCCCCCTCAGGTTGCTCATGATCCTCTCGACGCTGTACGCCACCGCCTTCGTCATCGCCCTGCAGGCGCAGTTCGCCGCGACCGACGCTCCAACCGCAATGTCACCCAAGGTGCTCTTTCGCTGGACCGACTATCGCGGGCAGATCAATTACGGTGATCGCCCGCCGCTCGATGCGCAAAATGTGCTGCGGATCGACTTGCTGACGATCGGTGAGCACACGCAGTCCTTGCTGCCCTACCAAGTGAGGCGTGCCGCGTCGAACTTTCCGGTGATGCTCTTCACCGCGAAGAACTGCCCGCCGTGCGGGACCGCGCGCGAGTTCCTGAACAAGCGCGGCGTGCCGTTCGCGGAGCGGACGATCGAGTCCGGCGACGACGCCATGGAACTGAAACGCCTGACCGGCGCCGAAGGCGTCCCCGTCGTCACGCTGGGCGCGCAACCGCTGCTTGCGTTCAATCCGGATGACTGGAACAACGCGCTCGACGCCACCGGATATCCCGGCTCGTCGATGCTGCCGCGCAGCTTCAAGCAGGAACCGGCACGGCCCCTGACGGCCAAAGCCAGCCCGCCGCCCGCGGCACAATAGCGGGATGTCACGCACACTCACGCTCGCCACCTGGAACGTCAACTCGCTCAAGGTCAGACTGCCGCACCTGCTCGACTGGCTCGCGACGCACCGCGTCGACATCGTCTGCCTGCAGGAAACCAAGCTCGTCGATGAGAATTTTCCGGTAGCCGATCTTGCCGAGGCCGGCTATGCGGCGGCGTTCGCCGGCCAGAAGACCTACAACGGCGTGGCGCTGCTGACGCGGCGCGAAACCACGCCGGAGGCCATTGACATCGTCGCGGCTCTGCCCGGGTTGGACGATCCGCAGAAGCGCCTGATCAGCGCGACGGTCGGCGGCATCCGCGTGGTCTGCGCCTATTTTCCGAACGGCCAGAGCGTCGGCAGCGAAAAGTATGACTACAAACTGCGCTGGATCGCAGCATTGAACGCGTGGCTGCGAACCGAACTGGCGCAGCATCCGCAGGTAGCGCTCGCGGGCGACTTCAACATCGCGCCCGAGGATCGCGACGTCCACGATCCGAAAGCCTGGGCGGGGCAGGTGCTGTTTTCGGAACCGGAGAAACAGGCGTTCCGCGACCTCATCGCGCTGGGATTCGTCGACAGCTTTCGCCTCTTCGAGCAGCCCGAGCGCAGCTACACGTGGTGGGATTACCGCATGCAGGCGTTCCGCCGCAAAATGGGACTGCGCATCGACCACGTGCTGCTGTCGACGGCGCTTGCGCCGCACTGCACAGCGTGCTCGATTGACGTGGAGCCTCGGCGGCGCGAGCAACCGAGCGATCACGCGCCGGTCATCGCGACGCTGAGTATCTGACGGGTTCTAGGGCAGCAGCGCCACGCTGCCGATGACGCCTGCGGTGCGCAGCATGACCAGGAGCTGGATCACAACCGGCAGTCCGATGAACCAGATCACGCCACCGAGCGAGCGACGCAGCGTACGCGGCTGCACGGTGTACGACTCCGGTTCCACGAACAACCGGCGCGCGGGAAAGAACCGCGGTACGCGCCGGCAATACTCGGCATAGGCGTCGCCGAACTTGCCGCGCAGGAACTCCTCCTCGCCCGCAATCACCGCCGGATAGACCAGCGCGAAGAACGCCACCAGAAAGAGCGTCAGCGACACTGTTTCGGTCGCCAGGCCGATGCCGATAAGGCCGACGAAGGAGAAGAAGTACAACGGGTTGCGGCTGACCGAATAGGGCCCCTGCGTCACCAGTTCGGAGCTCTTGTAGCCGCTCGAATAGACGAGGCACCAGATGCGCCCGACCATGCCGACGGCGGCGAGCATGATTCCCGCCAGGAACATGGCTCGGCCGACCCATGTTCCCTGCCAGACGCTGCCAGTGGCCAACAAGGCCGCGACGAAGGCAAATCCAAAGACACGCGAGACCTTGATCCGGTGCTGCGAAAACAACCTCGACAGGGGCGACATGCGGTCCAACGCCTGGGCGAAAGCGTGATTATCGCGCGCCCGGGAGCTCGACCCCTGGCGCTACAAGATCACATCCCGTGACTCGTTGAGGACCCTTCAGGAGCCGCATCGAGTTCGCGCCGCCGCCGGAACGGCTGCACGACCTGCGTTTCGACCCAGCGCGCGAACAGTGACGCCGTCCGGTCCGTCCTGCGGTCGAGCCAGGCCGCCAGCCCCTTTTCGGAAAAGCTCAGCAGGTTTGAGCCCGGCGCGGCACGCAGGCCGTCGCGCCCAACGATCTGCCGGACGCGCTCGGCATCACGCGCCTGCCGCGGCGTATCGAGCGCCTCGAACACATCCGCCGCCGCGAACCAGATGTCGTCGCCGTCGAACAGGATCCGGATCTGGCGGCCGTCGAATTCGTAGTACTGGCCGTTCCATTCCTGCCAACCCGAGTGTCCCAGCCAGCGCATGAGGGTGCGCGCGAAGCGATAGAGCGCCCACAGCGCCCACAGGCCCCAGAACGGCGCTGCGAGCACCGCACCCAGTCCCGCGGCGCCGCCGCGAATGTCGCCGAGCAGCAGCGCGCCGCCGACGGCAAGCCAGGCGAACCAGAAAACCCAGCCCCAACGGACGACGCGCTCGTCGGGATCCTGGCTGAGAAAGGAAAGCTTGCGGTCCACTGCGCGAGGTTAGCGCAGCGGACCGCGGGTAAAGGAACTTCGCCTGCCGCGCCTCAGGCCTTGTCGGCCGGCTGGTGCGCCAGCACGGTGGCGCCGCGGCGGCCGCGCTTCAGGCGGCGTTCGAACGCATCGATGTAGGTGTAAATCACCGGCACCACAACCAGCGTCAGCAGGGTCGACGTGATGACGCCGCCGATGATGGCGCGGCCCATGGGCGCCTGCTGCTCCGCCCCCTCGCCCAGCCCGATCGCCAGGGGCAGCATGCCGAAGATCATCGCGGCCGTGGTCATCAGGATGGGCCGCAGGCGCACCTGCCCTGCCGCCAGCAACGCGGCATGGCGGTCCAGGCCTTCGCGCTGCCCGCGGTTGGCGAAGTCCACGAGCAGGATCGCGTTCTTCGTCACCAGGCCCATCAGGAACACGATGCCGATCATCGAGAAGATGTTGAGCGTTGTCTTTGTGATCAGCAGCGCAAGCATGACGCCGACGATCGACAGCGGCAGCGAAGCCATGATCGCCACCGGCTGGAAGAAGCTGCCGAATTGCGAGGCGAGCACCAGGTAGATGAAGATGACCGCCAGCAGCAACGCACCGATGATCGCCGCGTTGATCTCCTGCTGTTCACGGATCTGCCCACCGACGTCGAAACGAAGGCCGGGCGGCAGTTCGTAGGTCTTGACGAGCGCCTGGACCTCCTGCCCCGCATCGCCGGCCGGCCTTCCCTGCACGTTGGCAAACAAGGCCACACGCCGTTGCAGGTCCTGGCGACGGATGTTCTCGGGGTTGAAGGTGCGTTCCAGCGTCGCGATCGAGCGCAGCGGAATCACCTCCGGAGAACCGTCGGCAAGCGACCGGCCGGTGGCGATGTTGAGGTTCGCGATGTCGTCGACGATCGTGCGATTCGCCTGCGGCAACTGCGTGATCACTTCGTAGTTCTGGCCGTCGGGCGCCAGCCAGTAGCCGGAGTTCTCGCCGCCCACCATCGCCCGCAGCGTCGTGCCGAGCTGCGCATGAGTGATGCCGTACTCGGCCGCGAGCTCGGGTTTCAGGCGTACCGACAGCGCGGGCGTGCCCTCCTTCACCGAGATTTCCACGTCCGTCACGCCGCGGATCTGCTGCACCTTGCCCTTCAGGTCCGAGATGACACGGTTCATCTCGCCGTCGTTGTTCCCAAGCAGCGCGACGTAAATCGGCGTGTTCCAGCCCACCTTGAGGTCGACTCCGGGAATGCTCGCCACGCGCTTGCGTATTGCCTGCTCAAGTTGCTGCTGCGAGCGGCTGCGCTCATGGCGGGGCACCAGCTTGAGATTCAGATTCGCCATGTTGCGGGTGCCATCGGTGCCGATGCCCGTGTCCACGGCATCGATCTCCTTGAACTCCCGCAGTGCGTCCTCGACCCGCTTGACGCGCTCGTTGGCGTACTCGAGGCTGGAGCCGACCGGCATGGTCAGGCGTACCGACGTATAGCTCTGGTCCGCCTCCGGCATCATTTCGGTGCCAACCATCCCCGCAATCGGAATGCTCATCAAAAAGCTCGCGGTGGCAATCGCAAGTGTGCTCTTGCGATGGGCAAGCGCCCAGCGCAGCAGCCGGTCGTAGACGCCATGGACCCTGTCCATGGCGCGCTCGAAGCCGCGCAGGATCGGTCCCACCACCGGCAGGCCACGCGCCCCCTCCGGCGGGTCGCGCCAGACGGCCGAAAGCATCGGGTCGAGCGTGAAGCTGACGAACAGCGACAACAGTACGGCGGCGGCCACCGTGATGCCGAACGGATAGAAGAACTTGCCGACGATGCCGCCCATGAACGCGATCGGCACGAACACCGCGACGATCGACAGCGTCGTGGCGAGTACGGCCAGACCGATCTCGTCGGTCCCCTCGCGTGCAGCGGTGTAGTGGTCCTTGCCCATGTGGATGTGGCGCACGATGTTCTCGCGCACCACGATGGCATCGTCGATCAGCAGTCCGATGCACAGCGACAACGCCATCAGCGTCATGTAGTTCAGCGTGAAGCCGAGCGCGTAGATGACGATGAACGTCGCGATGACCGAGATCGGCAGTGTCAGCCCGGTAATGACGGTGCTGCGCCAGGAACCCAGGAACAGGAACACGATGACGACGGTCAGCAGCGCGCCCTCGATGATCGTCGTCTTGACGTTGCTCACCGACTGCTCGACGAAGTCGGCCATCGCCCACATGAACTTCAGCTCCATGCCCGGCGGAAGCTGCTTGCGGATCTGCTCGGCCGCGTACTTCAGCTCACGCCCGACCTCGACGATGTTGGCGTCCTGCGCCTTGAAGACCGAGATGCCGATCGCCGGCTGGCCGTTGACGCGCGACAGCGACTGCCGCTCGCGCTCGGCGTCGACCACGGTCGCGACCTGCGACAGCAGGATCGGGACGCCATTTTTGCGCGCGACGATGATCCGTTCGAACTGCTCCGGCGAGGTCAGCCGCCCGTCGACGCGGATGATCGACTCCGAGGTGTCGTTGTGGATCGTCCCGACCGGCACCGAGATGTTCGCCGTCCGCAGCGCCTGCACCACGGTATCGACGGACAGGCCGAAGGCCGTGAGTTTGGCCGGATCGACCCGCACCTGGATCTGACGCGTCGTATTCCCGCCGAGGTCGACGCGACCGACTCCCTTCACCCGCTCGAAGCCCTTCTGCACGACCTGTTCGGCGAGCAGTGTCAGCTCACGCGGCGTCTTGCCGTTGCCCATCAGGGCGAACGACGCAACCGGCTGGTCGTTCTCGCCCCCGGCGCGCTGAACCACGGGATCCTTCGCGTCGCGCGGGAAGGTCGCGCGGATCTGCGCCAGCTTGTCGCGCACTTCCTGCATCGCGCGGTCCATGTCCACTTCGTAACGGAACTCGACCCACGTCAGCGAGCGGCCCTCGTCGGAGCGCGACAGGATGCGCTTGACGCCAGCGACGGTGTTGGCCGCGCTTTCAATCGGCTTGGCGAGGTCGTTCTCGACCTGCTCGGGCGAGGCGCCGGGATAGTTGACCCAGATCTGCACGCCGGGCGGGCTGACATCGGGCATCGGCTCCACGCCCAGCCGTGCGTAGGAGAACAAGCCCAGCACCGTAAGACCAACCATCACCATGGTCGCGAAGACCGGGTGGGTGATGGATACACGCGTCATCCACATCAGAGTGTCCCTCCTGCTCGCGACCCGGGCGCGATCACCCGTGGTCCGGCCGCGCCGTCGGCGCCGTTCAGTTGGCGGCCACCGGCCGTGGCGTGGCGTCGCGCTCGGCGACCTTGGGTTCGCCGGGCATGCCGACGACCTTGGCGGCGAGCCCGTCCTTCAGGTTGTCGAACTTGGTCGCCAGCACGACGTCCGTCGCGCTGAGTCCCGATGTGATCTCGACCAGCTGCGCGCGCTCATCGCGGCGGCCGATGGCGACGTTGCGACGGGCAAGCTTGCCGTCGGCCAGCACCCAGACATAGTTCTGACCGGCCTCGGTGCGCAGCGCCGAAAGCGGCAGCGACGGCGCCTCGGACTCCGGCATGGTCGTGAGGACCACCCGCGCGAACATGCCCGCCTTCAGCAGCGACTCTTCGTTGGGCAACGAGACGTAGATGTTGACCGTGCGCGTCCCGGCCTCGGTGCTCGGGTTGATGCGATCGACCCGCCCGGCGAAGTGGCGCCCGCCGATGCCTTCGATGTCGACCTGCGCCGGCATGCCCTTGCGGATCTGCGGCACATCCGACACCGGCACCTGGGCCTGGACCTCGAGCTGCGACAGGTCGACGATCGCCAGCAACGGCGCATCGAATCCAACCTTCTCGCCAGGCTGCACATGACGCTTGGCGACAATGCCGGCAATCGGCGCACGCACCGTCGAGTCATTCATCTGGATCTGCGTCTGCTCGAGCTGGGCACGGGCCGCCGCGACCGCTGCCAGCTGCGCCTGATAGGCGGAATCAGCGGTATCAAACGCGTTCTGCGAAATGAAGTTCTGCTTGACGAGCTGGGCGTTGGCCTGCCGCGTGCGCTCGGTCGTGGCGAGCTGCGCGCGCGCCGATTCGAGCGTCGCGGTCCGCTCGGCGAGCTGGGCTCGCAGCTGTGCCGTGTCAAACTCGGCGACCGCCTGGCCAACGGCGACGCGGTCGCCTTCGCGCACCAGGACGCGCTTGACCTCCGCCGACAGCTTGGCGCGCACGGTGGCCTGCGACACGGCCAGCACGCTGCCCGGGACCGTCAGCTCGACGGCCAGCCGCTTCGGCTGCAGCCGTACCACATCGGCCTGGGCGAACTCCAGCGGTGGACGCTCGCCCTTCTTCGCGGCGTTTTCAGGCGGTGGACTGGAGGAGCGCGACGCGATGACCGCACCGCCCCCGCCCGCCACGGCAACCACCAGAACTCCGACCAGCCACCAGATCTTTGCCCGCTTTGTCATTGTTTCCCCCAGGGTACGGCCGGGTCGCCGGGTAGGCGCCACTCGCCAGCGCAGGTTCGTGGCCTGCGGGCCGTTTCATTGCGTGGGAGCGGATTATCCGCGCGCGGCGCGCATTGTCGCCCGACGTGCGACGAATTGCAGTCAGCCGCGACGAAACGCAGATCGCATGGACGAAGTGCGCCCCCGGGGCGGTCCCACCAGCGGCCGCGGGGCGGCGTGCTTCCCGGCGGCGGCCGGCTCAGTCTTCCAGCTGCAGTTCCTGGATCTTGCGCGTGATGGTGTTGCGGCCGACGCCCAGCCGGGTGGCGGCATCGATGCGCCGACCGTGTGTGTGCTTTAAGGCCGTCCGAATGACTGCCGCCTCGAAATCGCGCGCCAGGGTGTCCATGACGTCCGGCACGCCCTCGTGCAGGCGGCGCTCGACCTCGGCGACCAGTGAGTCCGTCCAGTTGCCGCCGGCCGTCGCCCCGGGCATGGGCGCCGCGACAGCAGCCCTCGGTGCGTCGTCCCGAGTCAGTATCGGGGTCGCCGCGGGTTGCTGGCGCATCTCCACCGGCAGGTCTTCGACCTTGACCACCTGAGCCGGCGCCAGCACCGTAAGCCAGTGGCACAGATTCTCCAGCTGCCGCACATTGCCAGGAAACGGCTGCTGCACGATGAAGCGCATCGCCTCGTCCGAAATGCGCTTTGGCTCCACGCCAAGCTCCTGCGCACTCTTCAGCAGGAAGTGGCGGGCCAGCAGTGGGATGTCCTCGCTGCGCTCACGCAGTGCGGGCAACCGCAAGCGGATGACATTTAGCCGGTGATAGAGGTCTTCGCGGAACAGGCCCTGGCGCACCCGTTCCTCGAGATTCTGATGCGTAGCAGCAATGACGCGGACATCGGCCTTGATCGGCTGATGGCCACCAACGCGGTAATAAAAGCCATCGGACAAAACGCGCAGCAGCCGGGTCTGCAGCTCGGCGGGCATGTCGCCGATTTCGTCGAGGAAGAGCGTCCCGCCCTCGGCCTGCTCGAAACGGCCGCGGCGCATAGCCTGAGCACCCGTGAAAGCACCGCGTTCGTGGCCGAACAGTTCACTTTCGAGCAGGTCGCGTGGAATCGCGGCCATGTTCAGCGCGATGAATGGCGCATCGGCACGTGGACTGTGCTTGTGCAGCGCGCGCGCCACGACTTCCTTGCCGCTGCCGGATTCGCCGGTGAGCAGGACAGTGACGTTGGACTGGCTGAGACGGCCGATCGCACGGAACACGTCCTGCATCGCCGGCGCCTGGCCCAGGATCTCGGGTACTTCGCCGAGCGCTTCATCCGCGCTCGACTCGCGCACGCTCTCGTCCACGGCGCGGCGGATAAGCTCGACGGCCTTGTCGACGTCGAACGGCTTCGGCAGATACTCGAAGGCGCCGCCCTGGAACGCCGAAACGGCGCTTTCCAGGTCCGAGAACGCCGTCATCACAATGACCGGGAGCGCAGGATGTTTGCGCTTGACCTCGCGGAGCAGCTCGATGCCGCTGCGGCCCGGCATCCGGATGTCGGAGATCAGCACCTGCGGGCTGTCGTGCTCCAGTTCGGTGAGCACGTCCTGCGCCGAGCCAAAGGCCTTGCACGGCAGACTTTCGCGCGCCAGGGCCTTTTCCAGCACCCAGCGTATTGATCGATCGTCGTCAACGATCCAGATTGGTTTCATGGCAGCGCTCATGGCAGCGGAAGCAGGATTCGAAAGTCGGTGCGGCCCGGACGGCTGTCCACCTCGATGATGCCGTCGTGCTGCTGAATGAACGTCTGGGCGAGCGTGAGCCCGAGGCCGGTGCCATCCTCGCGGCCGGATACCAGCGGAAAGAAGATTCGGTCCTTGATGTCATTGGGCACGCCCGGTCCGTTGTCGATCACATGCAAGTCCAGTGCCAAGCGGTGACGGGAGCGCGCAATCGTCACCTGCCGGGCGACGCGCGTGCGCAGGGTGATCACCGCGTCACCCGCCGCGATCCGGGATTCGAGCGCCTGGGTCGCGTTGCGCACGATGTTCAGCAGCGCCTGGATCAGCTGCTCGCGGTCGCCGCGGAAGTCCGGAACGCTGGCGTCGTAGTCGCGTTCGATCGTGAGGCCGCGCGGGAATTCCGCCAGGGTGACCATGCGCACCCGCTCGCAGACTTCGTGGATGTTGAGGTCCGCAACGACGCGCGGAGCCCGGTGCGGTGCGAGCAATCGATCAACCAGAGCCTGCAGGCGGTCCGCCTCGGCAATGATGACCCGCGTGTACTCGCGCTGCTCGGGGGACGTCAGTTCGGCGTCGAGCAGTTGCGCCGCGCCACGCACACCCCCGAGCGGATTCTTGATCTCATGGGCCAGATTGCGCAGCAGCTGGCGGTTGGCCTCGGACAGGCCGAGCTGCCGCTCCTCTCGATCGACCTTGAGCTGCTGCTCGATCTCGGAGATTTCGAGCACCAGTGGAGTGCTCGAACCGTACTGGGCTGTCGCCGTCACGCGCACCGGCACCGGATCGCGCCCAAACCGCTTCAGTTCCAGCACCTGACGGCGCTCTCCGAACCGGTTGGAGCGAGCGTCGGCAACCAGCTGCTGCATCTGCAGTTCATCGCCGATCACGCGTTCGGCTGACTGGCCGAGCAGGTTCTTGCGCGACATGCCCAGCAGCAGTTCGGCCGCCTGGTTCACATGCACGATGCGCGCCGCCGGTCCCAGCACGATGACGGCGGTCGACAGCAGGTCGAGCCCTTCGAACTGGGCATCAGCCACGGTGTCGTGGTGGGTCACGGCGGTCATCGCGACCACCCTAGGTCCCCGTCGCGCTCAAGCCGGACGGGTCGGAGCCGGACGTTGAAACTACTGCGTACGGAGCAGTGCGATTTCGCGGCGCAGGGCGCCGACGTTGGTTTCGACGCGCGCGATGTCCTCGCGCAGGCGCTGGATCCGCTCCTGATAGAGCGCGAAATTGCGCTCGTCACCGCGCCGCTCCGGCTCGCCGTTGTTGAACTCGGTGCGCAGCCGCGCCAGGCGATCTTCCTCGGCCTTCAGTTCGTCTTCCAGAATGCGGCGCCGGTCGCTGTCGCGCGTGCGCTGGGTATCGCGATCGACCCGGGGAAATGACGCGGGCGACACCGAAGCGCGCTCCTCGACCGCTGGCTGCATCGCGCTGCGCCCGGCCGGCAGCCGGGGCGCCGGCATCGACAGCACCGGGCCGACGTCCACCCGTTTGCACCCCTTGCCGCTGCCGACGTTCTGGTACGACTTGTTGCCCTGTTCGTCGATGCACATGTAGATCTCGGAGGACTGAGCGAACGCGGCCCACGGTGCGGCCACACCGAACGACAGCAGAACACTCGAGACCATGCGCTTCAAGGGCGCCTCCGGCAGTGCAAAGACGACGCGCAGTGTACGGCAGCACCACTGCCGAAATCGGGGCAAGTGCCGGCCGTTCCACGTTCAGTTCCCGCATTCTGGGGACCATCCACTCATCCGTCAGGGCGCGAAGCAAACAGGGGCGGTTGCCCGCCCCCGTCCGCCTGCGTCACCGGGCGCGCTACGACCCGTAGTACATGTCGAATTCGACCGGGTGCGTGGTCATGCGGAAGCGCGTGACCTCGTCCATCTTCAGGGCGATGTAGGCATCGATCAGGTCGTTGCTGAACACGCCGCCGCGGGTCAGGAATTCGCGGTCCTTGTCGAGGTATTCGAGCGCCTGGTCGAGCGACGAACACACGGTCGGGATCTTCGCGTCTTCTTCCGGCGGCAGGTCGTACAGGTTCTTGTCGGCCGCCTCGCCCGGATGAATCTTGTTCTGCACGCCGTCCAGCCCGGCCATCAGCATCGCGGCGAACGCGAGGTACGGATTGGCGGTCGGATCCGGGAAGCGCACTTCGATGCGACGCCCCTTCGGGTTGCTGACGTAGGGAATGCGGATCGAGGCCGAGCGGTTGCGCGCCGAATAAGCGAGCTTGACCGGCGCCTCGAAGCCCGGCACCAGTCGCTTGTAGCTGTTGGTGCCCGGATTGGTGATCGCATTCAGCGAGCGCGCGTGCTTGATGATGCCGCCGATGTAATACAGCGCGAAGTCAGACAGGCCACCGTAGCCGTTGCCCGCGAACAGATTCGTGCCGTCCTTCCACACCGACTGGTGCACGTGCATGCCCGAGCCGTTGTCGCCGACGACCGGCTTCGGCATGAAAGTCGCCGTCTTGCCGTAGCTCGCAGCCACATTCCAGATCGTGTACTTCATGATCTGCAGCCAGTCGGCACGCTTCACCAGCGTGGAGAACTTGGTGCCGATTTCGCACTGGCCCGGGGCAGCGACTTCGTGGTGATGCACCTCGACCTCGACGCCCTGCTGGTCGAGCAGCAGGCACATCTCGGAACGGATGTCCTGCATCGAGTCGGTGGGAGGAACGGGAAAGTACCCGCCCTTGACCGGCGGACGATGTGCCAGGTTGCCGGCCTCGTACTCGATGCCCGTGGACCACGGCGCTTCTTCGGACTTGATTCTGACGTGGCATCCCGACATGTCGACGTTCCACGTCACGCTGTCGAAGATGAAGAACTCGGGCTCGGGACCGAAGTAGGCGGTGTCACCGATGCCGGTCGACTTCAGGTACGCCTCGGCGCGCTTGGCCAGCGAACGCGGGTCGCGGTCATAGCCCTTGCCGGTCGACGGCTCGACGACGTCACAGGTGATGATGAGCGTGTTCTCTTCCCGGAAGGGATCCATGCGCGCCGTGGCCGGATCGGGCATCAGCAGCATGTCGGAAGCTTCAATGCCCTTCCAGCCCGCGATCGACGAGCCGTCGAAGGCGTGACCGTGCTCGAACTTGTCTTCCTCGAACGCCTTGGCCGGCACGGAGACGTGCTGTTCTTTGCCCTTGGTATCGGTAAAACGCAGATCAACGAACAGTGCTTCGTTGTCCGTGATCATCTTCATGACGTCCTTGGCCGTCGCCATTCTTTCTCTCCGTTCGCTCGTGGTTGAAATGACTCCCTGGACGGCAAGACTTCGCCTTCCGGGAACTGATGCACCGCAACGCACGAACTATGCCAAAACCCCGCTTCGGATTCTTTGCGCTGCACTAGCCTTGTGCGACATGGCCTTAGCGTGGCGTGATCCGCTGCGCGTCACCCAGGATCGCACCTACGAGCGCACCTTTACCGTGCACACGCATCATCGCGGTGCGATTATGCACCAACCTAGCGCTTTTGCGGCCGGTCCGGAAGGAAGCTTGACTGAAGGTCCGAAAGGAAGCGGCGCCCGAGTGCGGTCGGCGCCCACCGCTGGTGGTCCGCCGATACGAGCCCGCGCGCTTCAGCCGCGCTGAGACGCGTCTGGATCACCGTGGGCGGCAGGCCCGTCCGTTCGGTGAACCAGTGAGCCGGAACACCGTCGGCCAGCCGCATCGCGTTCAGCATGAACTCAAATGGAAGGTCCTCGCGCGCGACCTCGGTCGACTCCGCGACGAATTCACCTTTGACAGCATGTCGGAGGTAACCCGTCGGCTGGCGAAATCGCACCTGACGCACGATCCGGTGCGGAAACGACAGTTTCGAATGCGCCCCTGGCCCGACGCCGAGATAATCGCCAAAGCCCCAGTAGTTGAGGTTGTGTCGGCACTCCCGGCCCGGCCGTGCGTAGGCCGAGATCTCGTAATGGCGATAGCCGGCTTCGGCGGTTTTCTCGTCGATCCAGTCCTGCATTTCGGCCGCCGTGTCCTCATCAGGCAACGGCGGCGGGAACTTGGCGAACACGGTGTTCTGTTCAAGCGTCAGCTGATAGAGCGAAAGGTGCGGCGGAGCGATGTCCAGGGCGAGCGTGATGTCGTCCTGCGCCTCGCGCAGCGTCTGCTTTGGCAGCGCGTACATCAGGTCCAGGTTGAAGTTGTCGAAATGCCGCTGGGCGAATTCGACAGCACGCAGCGCCTGGTCCCGGTCATGGATGCGGCCGAGCGCGTGCAGCTTCTCAGCGCTGAAGCTCTGGATGCCGAGCGACAGGCGATTGACTCCGGCCGCGCGGAAGGCCGCAAACCGGCCGGCCTCGGCCGTGCCGGGGTTGGCCTCGAGCGTGATCTCGCAGTCGGCTTCGAGCTGCAGCAGCGCGCGCACGTCGGACAGCAGCGTCTCCACCGCCGCGCCGCTCATCAGGCTGGGCGTACCGCCGCCGATGAACACGCTGATGATGCGGCGACCCCAGATCAATGGCAGCGCGGACTCGATGTCGGCACGCAGCGCGTGCAGATAGTCGGCTTCCGGAATTGCCAGGACGCCGCCATCCGGCTCGTGCGAGTTGAAGTCGCAGTAGGGGCACTTGCGCACGCACCACGGGAAGTGCACATAGAGCGACAGCGGGGGGAGCGCCGGCAGGTTCAGAGGCCCGGGACGCAGAAACGCCTGAATGTCTGTCGCCGGCGCGGCAGCAGCCGGAACGATCGGGATCACGCCCATCGAACTGCGTCCAGCCTCACGACCACACCGCAAAACGGCGCGCCAGCTCACGCATCGCCTGCCCGCGGTGGCTGATGCGGTTCTTCTCGTCTGGTGCGAGTTCGGCGGCCGTGCGCCCGAGTTCCGGCAAAAGGAACAGCGGGTCGTAGCCGAATCCGCCTACACCGCGCGGCTGCGCCAGGATCGTGCCGGGCCAGCGCGCCTCGGCAATCAGCGGCTCGGGATCGTCCGCCGCAGCGACGGCCACAAGCACACAGGTGTAATGCGCGCGGCGCTCCGCGTGGCCGTGCAGGCGGCGCAGCAACTCGGCGTTGTTGGACTCATCGCTGGCATTGGACCCGGAAAACCTGGCCGAATGCACTCCAGGGGCACCCCCCAAGGCGGCCACGCACAGGCCCGAGTCATCCGCCAGCGCCGGCAGCCCGCTGCGCACCGCGGCGTGACGCGCCTTGGCGAGCGCGTTCTCGACGAAGGTCAGGTGCGGCTCCTCCGCGGCCTCGATGCCCAGCTCGCCCTGCGCGATGACCTCGAAGTCCAGCTCGGCAAGCAGCGCCCGGAACTCGCGCAGCTTGCCTGCGTTCGACGACGCGAGAACAATGCGGCGCGTCATGTGTCGCCGAGCACGTGCTTCTGCGCGGCGATCAGCTCCGAAACGCCCTTGCGCGCGAGCGCCATCATGGCGGCCATCTGCGCTTCGGTGAACGGCTCGCCCTCGGCCGTGCCCTGCACCTCGACGAAGCCGCCGCGTCCCGTCATCACGACATTCATGTCTGTTTCGCAGGTCGAGTCCTCGGCATAGTCCAGGTCGAGCACCGGAACATGGCGATAGACGCCGACCGACACGGCCGCCACGTAGTCACGCACCGGCAGGTTTTCGATCAAGCCGCGCTCGCGCAGCCAGCGTGCCGCGTCGACCGCGGCGACGTAGCCACCCGTGATCGCGGCCGTGCGTGTTCCACCGTCGGCCTGGATCACGTCACAGTCGATGTGCAGCGTTCGCTCGCCGAGCGCTTTGAGATCGAACACGGCGCGCAGGCTGCGGCCGATCAGGCGCTGGATCTCCTGCGTGCGTCCACTCTGCTTGCCGCGCGCCGCCTCGCGGTCCGAGCGCGTGTTGGTGGCGCGCGGCAGCATGCCGTACTCGGCCGTCAGCCAACCCTCGCCTTTGCCCTTCAGGAAGCCCGGCACCTTCTCCTCGACGCTCGCCGTGCAGATCACCTGCGTGTCGCCGAACTCGACCAGCACGGAACCCTCGGCATGCTTGGTGTAGCGGCGCGTGAGGCGCACCGTGCGCAATTCATCGGCGCGGCGCCCGCTCGGCCGGGCGGAGGTATCGACAGCTGTCGGCATGGGAAATTGGCGACTGACACGTTGACGTGAGCCCGCAAGGCTACCTCACCGCTGGCAGTCGAGCGCCGCCCTGCCCACGCTAGCGCGCGGAGTCAGTCCTACTTGCCGACGAGCTTCGTGGAGCGCTGGATCGCCTTCTGGATCTCGGCGACGGCTTCGTCGATCTGGTCTTCGGACAGTTCTTCGTCGGCGCCCGGCTCGCCGTGCCGGGGCATCTGGATTGTGGAAGCCACCGTGCCCTCGGGAATGAGGAGCGTCGAAACGGGCTCCTCGGTCGGCGGCACCATCTCCACGGATTCGGTGCCCGCCCAGGTCATGGCGACGGCCGTGCAGTTGTCGGATTCCGGCCCGCCGAGTTCAAGCGCAAGTTCCATCAGTTCCGGCACGGCACGCATTACGGTCTTGCCGGTGAAGGCCTCGGCAATCTGGCGGTCGGTCAGCGCGCCCCACAGCCCGTCGGAGCACAGCAGCAGCGTGTCGCCATTGCGCATCGCAAACGGTCGGCTGATTTCAACGGTGGGGGCCACGTAGGCGCCGATGCAGTTGAATATGCGATTGCGTTCCGGGTGGTCCTTCGCGTCCTCCGGCCGGATCAGGCCGGACTGCACCAGGTGGTGCACCCGCGAATGATCGATCGTGCGTTCCAGAATGCGCCCGCCGCGGATCAGGTACAGGCGCGAATCGCCCACGTGCGCCCAGATGGCCACCCCCTGCTGCACGATGCAGGCGACGAGCGTCGTGCGCGGCGCTTCAGGCAGGCTGTGTTCGGCGCGGTATCGATGCAGCTCGCGATGCGCGGCGAGAACGGATTCTTCGAGGAAGCGCGCCGGATCGGGCAGGATCGGCTTCGCGTCGCGCTGGTAGATCGAGGCCAGCGTCTGCAGCGTCAGCTGGGACGCCACTTCTCCGCGCGCATGACCGCCCATGCCGTCGGCGACCAGGACCAGCATCGAGTCGCGCGTGTACAGGTACCCCATGCGGTCCTGATTGACCTTGCGCCCGCCCTTCTTGCTCTCCTGGTAGACGGAAAATCGCATGCTACGCGGGCCTCGTGTACGCGATGCGCTGCGCGCATCGCACGTGCACTCGGCCCGGTTCATTCAGGCGGGCCGGCTTCGGGCGGCCGGGCGCCGGCCCGCAATGCAACTGCGGATCCGGAAGCCCCGAGCCAACGAGGCAACGTTGCCAGCTTTTGCCGCCGTTGTAATGAAAAAAATCGACGGGCTCCGCCCGCGATTTTTTCACTTCATTCGCGCAAAAGTAGGGGTGCACTTTTGCGCGCTAAAACCACGTGATGTTGTGGTCCTTCATGAACCGCGTCAGGCGATCCTGAAGGCTGCGCCAGCGGGCGCCGGTCCGTTCCATCATCGAGAACTCGGGGCGTTCCGGAACGTTCTGCAGCAACTCCTTCTGCACCGCATACACGGTCTGGGGGCGTTCGAGCGAGTTCAGGCGGAGGCAGCGCTCGACCATGGAAATGAGCTGGTTCGAGTACAGACCGCGGAACGACCGCAGCGCCGTCGGCATCTTGTCTTCCTTCAGACGCTGGTCGGCCTCCTGCGGCGGCATGCCGGACATGCAGGCGTAGATGCAGGAGCCGATCGAATAGACATCCGTCCACGGCCCCAGCTCGGCGTCGCGCTTGTAGAGCTCAGGCGCTGCAAAGCCGGGCGTGTACATCGGATAGGTCTTGCTGATGTCCCTCTGCAGCGTCTGCCGCGCGGCGCCGAAGTCGAGCAGGATGGGCGTGCCGTCCATCCGCAGATAGATGTTGGCCGGCTTGACGTCGAGGTGCAGCAGGCGGTTCGAATGCACCTCGCGCAGCCCGTTCATGACCTGGGCAAAGACGCGCCGGACGAAGCGTTCGGACAAAACATCCTTCTGATCCTTGTTGCGGTTGCGCAGGATGTGTTCCTGCAGCGAGCGCCCCGACTCGTAGTTCATCACCATGTACACCGTCTCATTGGCGCGGAAGAAATTGATGACGCGCACGATGTTGGGGTGATAGATCGAAGCGAGCGCGCGGCCTTCCTCGAAGAAGCACTTGAGGCCGATGCGGTAGGTGTTCAGGTTCTCCGGCGCCACGTAAGGCGACAGTTCGCCCGTCTTGCGCTGCGCGAGCGCCGCGGGCATGTACTCCTTGATCGCCACCGAGTTGCCGTTCTCGTCAGTGGCGAGATAGACAATCGAGAAGCCTCCGCTCGATATCTTCTTTACAATGCGGTAGCCGCCGACCTCAAGGCCTTCGGGCAACGATGCGTTGGTCTGGGCCGCCATGAACTCTTGCTGCGTGGATATATCGGGACGATTCTAGCGAATGGGTCACTGCGTCCCGAAGCCTGCATAAGGCGCGAAAAGTCGTCCATACCAAGGTTTAGACGCACAACAATGCGTTTCTCCCCCGGCGCCCCATGAAACCTGTAGCCAGCATGACCGGCTTCGCCGTTGCCACGCGACCGACCGCGATCGGCCCCGTGTCGGTCGAACTGAAGTCGGTCAACTCGCGCTTCCTCGATCTCTCGGTCCGCTATCCGGATGAACTGCGCAGCGTCGAGCCCGCGTTGCGCGAGGCCATCAACGCGCGCATTGCCCGCGGCAAGGTCGAGTGCCGCCTGGGCATCAGCCGCGTCGCCGCGGAATCCGCCGGCGGACTGAACCTCGCTGCCCTGGCCCGGCTCAAGCACCTCGCCTCGGAGGTGGCCGGTGAATTGCCCGATATCGGTGCGCTGAGGACGATCGACGTGCTCAGCTGGCCCGGCGTGGTGGATGCGCCGGTGGCGGACCCGGACGCGCTGCGTGCCGCCGTGCTCGCTGCGCTCGGTGAGGCACTCGAGGCGCTGGCAGCGTCGCGCCAGCGCGAAGGCGCGGCCCTGCGGGACATCCTGCTCGCCAGTTGTAGCGCCATCGACGCCGTCGCGGACCAGCTCAAGGCGCGTGTTCCGGACCTTCTGAATGCCGTCGAACGCAAGCTTGTCGAGCGACTCGAACAGGCGCTCGGCCGCTCCCTCGCCGAAACCTCCGTTTTGAGCCGCGACGAGATTGCGGACCGCATCCGTCAGGAGGTGACGCTCTACGGCCTCAAGATGGATGTCGATGAAGAGCTGAAGCGGCTCGCGACGCACGTCAACGAGGTCCGGCGTGTGCTGCAGGCGGGCGGGCCGGTGGGCCGCCGGCTTGACTTCCTGATGCAGGAACTGAACCGCGAGGCGAACACGCTGGGTTCCAAGGCCGCTGCCATCGAGATGACAAACGCGTCTGTTGAGCTGAAGATCCTGATCGAGCAGATGCGCGAGCAGATCCAGAACCTCGAATGAGCGCCCCGCCCTCCACCCCGACATCACTCAACCGCGGCGACGCAGGCAGCATCTTCCTGGTCGTCGCGCCGTCCGGCGCCGGCAAGTCGACGCTGGTCAATGCGCTGCTGGAGCAGGATAGCGGCATCGCTTTGTCGGTGTCCCACACGACACGGCCGCCCAGGCCCGGCGAGGCCGACGGGCGCGAGTATCACTTTGTCTCGGTCGACGAGTTCATGCAGCGCCGCGCTGCCGGTGAATTTCTCGAGAGCGCCGAGGTGCATGGCAATTTCTACGCCACCTCACGCACCTGGATCGAGCAGCGCGTGCATGCCGGCACCGATGTACTGCTCGAGATCGACTGGCAGGGCGCGCGTCAGGTCAAGGCGCGCTTCCCGCATGCCGTGGGCATCTTCATCCTGCCGCCGTCCATCGATGCGCTCGAGGCGCGACTGCAGAAGCGTGGCCAGGACAGCGCGCCCGTCATTGCGCGACGCCTGCTGGCCGCCGGCAGCGAGATCGCCCACGCTCCCGAGTTCGACTACGTGATCATCAACGTCGACTTTCCCGCGGCGCTGGCGCAGCTCGCGGCGATCGTGACGGCCACACGGTTGCGCTTTGCGAGCCAGGCTGCGCGGCATCACGCACTCTTTGCGCAGCTGGGGAT
>DAOMFI010000019.1:32464-33720 GCA_035429725.1 Burkholderiaceae bacterium
GCGGCCGGCTCGGCTAGAATCGGGCTAACTCTCAATTTCCGCAAGGAATGCCATGGCCCGCATTACCGTCGAAGACTGCCTGAAGCAGATCCCCAACCGTTTTCAGCTCTCCCTGGCGGCGGCCTACCGCGCGCGACAGCTGGCCCAGGGCCATACGCCGAAGATCGACACCAAGGACAAACCGGCCGTGGCTGCCCTGCGCGAGATCGCGCAGCAGAAAGTCGGCGTTGAAATGCTGCGAAAGGTGCCGACCTGAGAGTCGTCGTGGACTGCATTGTGTGACGCCAGCCCCGACGCGAGGCCAGCACGATGCAGCCGCAGGATCCCGCCGCCCCCTCCAATCCGCCGTCGCAACCGGGCTTCGCGCGTCGCGCTGCAGAGGCGCTGAAGAAAGCCGTCTGGCGCAGCGAGCCCGCTGAGCCCGCCGCCGCCACCGGCGTGGCGACCGTCGCCACACTTTCAGAACGCGTCAAGAAGTACCTGCCGTCGTCTGACGTGCAGAAGATCAAGGATGCATTCCGCTTTTCCGACGAAGCCCATCTCGGGCAGTTCCGCCGCAGCGGCGCGCCGTACATCACGCACCCGCTCGCCGTCGCGGAAATCCTGACCGACTGGCGCCTGGACGGCGCCGCGATCCAGGCCGCCCTGCTGCACGACGTGCTGGAGGATTCCGGCACCCCAAAGCAGCAGCTCGTCGAGAAGTTCGGCGCGATCGTCGCTGAGCTGGTCGACGGGGTCTCCAAGCTCGACAAGCTGCAGTTCTCCTCGACCGAGCAGGCGCAGGCCGAGAACTTCCGCAAGATGCTGCTGGCGATGGCGCGCGACGTGCGCGTCATGCTGATCAAGCTCGCCGACCGGCTGCACAACATGCGCACGCTCGACGCGGTCGAGCCCGAGAAGCGCCGCCGCATCGCACGCGAGACGCTCGAGATCTATGCACCGATTGCGCACCGGCTCGGGCTCAACAACCTGTTCCGCGAGCTGGAGGACCTCAGCTTCCAGCACCTGCACCCGATGCGCTACCGGGTGCTGCAGAAGGCGGTGCTGTCCGCACGCGGCAATCGGCGCGAAATCCTCGGCAAGATCCTGCAGTCGGTGCGCAAGGCGCTCTCGGACGCGAAGCTGAAGGCCGAGGTCTACGGCCGCGAGAAGACGCTGTTCGGCATCTACCGCAAGATGGTCGAGAAGAACCTGTCGTTCTCGCAGGTGCTGGACATCTACGGCTTCCGCATCGTGCTCGACAAGGTCTCGGACTG
>DAOMFI010000020.1:0-33134 GCA_035429725.1 Burkholderiaceae bacterium
TCGGCGGCATGAGCTGGGAGTCGACGGTCCCGTACTACCGTCAGATCAACGAGTTGACGAAGGAGCGCCTGGGCGGCCTGCATTCGGCGCGGATCATCCTCTATAGCGTCGACTTCCACGACATTGAACGGCTGCAGCAGGCCGGGCGCTGGAGTGAGGCGGGAGCTGTCCTGGCCGGCGTCGCCGGGGCGCTCGAGAGGGCGGGAGCCGACCTGCTGGTGCTTTGTACCAACACGATGCACAAGGTCGCCCCCGCCATCGAGGCAGCCGTCCGGATTCCATTGCTCCACATTGCGGATGCCACCGGCGAAGAGATCAAGCGGGCGGGCGTCTCGACTGTGGGCCTGCTTGGAACGCGCTTCACGATGGAGCAGGGTTTCTACAAGGACCGCCTCCGCCAGAACTTCGGGCTCCGCGTCCTCGTTCCCGGGGAGACAGACCGCAACCTCGTTCATCGAGTGATCTACGACGAGTTGTGTCTCGGAAAGATCGTCGAGGGCTCACGATCGGAGTACCGAAGAGTCATGGCCAAGCTGGTCGACGAAGGCGCCGAGGCCATCATCCTGGGATGCACCGAAATCACGCTGCTGGTCGGACAGGAAGACACGGCGGTGCCGCTGTTCGACACCACGCGCATCCACGCGCGCCGGGCGGCCGAATGGGCGCTTCGGGAATGACCGTCGGCGACGACTGGCACGTGCGGCAGCGCCGAACAAGTAGATTGTCTCGAACGCGCGTCATGTCTCTTGCGCCATCCGAACTGGAGCAGATCGCGCGCGTGTGGCATGCGGCGCTCGCGGACGTGCCGGGTCCTGCACAGCCGCCACCAGCGGAGGTACTCCTGCGGCGCATCACGGGCGACCTTGCACGCTGCCACATTGCCGTGGCCCGCAACGGTCCCGAGATCGTCGGCTTTGTTGCCTACGACCAGGACGAGCGCTGGTTGAGGCAGCTGTTCGTTCATCCAGAGTCACAGGGGATGGGCATCGGGACGCGACTGCTTGCGACGGCGATGCAGGCCATGCCGGTGGGCTGGCTGCGCACCGACGAAACGAACGAGCGCGCCCGGCGCTTCTACCTCGGTCGAGGGCTCAGGGTGCGCAGTACCGGTCCGCACCCTGTCACGCGCGCGCCTGTGGTCGAGTTTGAATGGGCTCTGAGCGGCGGGCGCCGTTGAGCGGCAGGCGCAGGCGATCTAGCTTCGCAGCTTCCAGACCCCGTCGCCGCTGCGGCAGGCAACCTTGGTGCCCCAGGACCGTTTGCCGTTGGCGCTGGCTTCGAGTCTGAACTCGCGGCAGTCGGTGCCGACATCCTTCACGGGTACCAGTAGGTAGCTCGTGCCGTTGCTCGCGCTGGTCCAGCGCACGGCCTGGCCCGATGGCGCGAGTTCGAGCGAGTGGCCGATGCAGGCCTGATCCCCTTGGTCGAGCTGACGCCCGATGCTGGCACCGACAATGGCCCCGAGGGCGACACCGGCGATCGTGGCAACGGAGCGGCCTGCGCCATCGCCGATCTGCGCGCCAATCACGCCTCCCACGGCGGCCCCGGCCACGCCGAGAATGACATCGGTCTGGCACTGACCCGAAATCACGCCGTAATCCTGCGGCCAGTTCTTGCCTGTGTAGCCGACATAGGTTGGATCGTTCTTCTTGCGCCAGCCATGTGCCTTGGCGTGAGGCGGCGGATCGGCCCAGGCTGGCGCGGCCAGCACGAGAGCCAGGATGGAAACCAGACGGGCGGCGAACGATGTCATGGCGGCACCAAGACAGTCGAGGTGCCCTGTTTTTCGGCAGCACTGCGCCGCCGCTTTACCCTCCGTCGTCCGTCCTGCCGCCCAGCCTCACGTGCCTGCGGTATGCAGTTGGGCACGGATCGCCTCGATGCGGGCCCGGTTGACGCCGAAATCCTTGCGACCGAGGCGCGAGGCCGAACGCACGTGAATGACGTTGTTCGCCGGGTCGAGCCAGAACTCCGCGTCATCGACGAAGCGCAGCCAGCGCGTCATGAACTCGACACGCAGATAGTCAGCACGATCCTCGACGACGCGGGCGCCGGGCCATGCGGTGAGCAGTGTCCTGAGGCGGGCCATCGCTGCACTCCCGTTGCCCCCGGCGGCGAGCGGCGCGATCTGTGCGTAGCGGCTGGCGTACTCACCCTCGGGCCACAGCGCGGCCTGGCTGCTGACGCTGTTGTCCGTGCGCGATGGCGGCTTGAGTTTGCGCTCGCGCACGCCGAGATCGTTCGGAGCCTGTCCCGCCAGCCAGCCGAACTGGCCAGCTGCGAGCACCAGCAGCGGCAGGACAATGAAGATGAATCCCAGTATGGCGAGAACGCGCATCAGGACCTCAACGGGTGCGAAACGCTGTGATGAAACCACGATCGATGCGGTCTTTCCAGCGCCAGACCCAGTCGCCCTGCCACGACAGTGTGTTCCACGATGCGATGGCGTGCTTCGGTCCGGTCGCGAGCAGGTAAAGCGCACTGCGCTGGGGCGTGTAGCTCCGCAACGGCTTGCCCTGTACACGTCGTATCAGATTCGTTGCGAGGGGAGGTCCGGCGCGCACGGCATAGACGCCTGAACGCGCGCGGGGCTCACCGACAATCGACGCGATATCTCCTGCGCCGAAGACGTTGTCGTGTGACGTCGACCGCAGGAAGCCGTCGACCGCGAGAAAACCCTGTTTGTCCAACGCCAGCCCGGACGACTGCAGCCAGGGGGGTGCGCACCCTCCGCACGTGAGCAACGTCACGTCGCTCGGCAGGGAACCGCCGTCGGCGAGGTCGACATGATCGCTGTCGACGCGCACTGCCATGGAGTCAAGCACGCGGACCTGCGATCGCGCTAGCTCGGCGAGCGCTCGGGTGCGCGCGCCATTGCCATGCCCGGGCAGCATCGCGCCGCCGGTGACCAGTTGCACCTGGGTGCCATTGCCAGTGGGTCGCATCGCATGGGCGATGGCGAGTGCGACTTCGACGCCACCGGCTCCTGCTCCGATGATGGTCACTCGCGGGCGATCGGCCTCCGCCACGCGCGGCGCCAGCGCGCTCCAGCGTGCGACGAAGTTCTCGAGCGGACGCAACGGCAGCGCCCATTGCTGGCCGACTATCGAGTTTGTGGCGATGTCCGAACCGGTCGCGATCGACAGCAGGTCGTACTCGAGCGTGAGGCCGGGCTCGGTGCGTACGTGGCGGATCTCCGGGTAGAGCTCGGTAATCCGGTGCGGCAGCAGCACCGCGCCCGCAGCGCGCGCGAGCGACCGCAGTGGAATCGAAAGCTCGTCGAGCGTGTAATGTCCGGCGATCCAGCCTGGCAACATGCCGCTGTAGAGTTGGCGCTCATGCGGTGTCACCAGCATCACTTCGAGGCCGGGTAGGCGGCGGCGCGCAAGTTCGCGCAGCACGAATAGGTGCGCGTGGCCGCCACCGGCCAGCAGGAGCCGTTTCACTCCTTCTCCAGTGTGATGTCGCCGAAGTAGGCCAGCGCGGAGTCGCCCGTGTTGTCGGCATCGCTGGCGAACCCGATCGCAGCGATCGGGGGCACACCGCGGTCGGCCTCGGCGCCGAAGGCCCGAACGAAGTCGGCGCGCAGGTCGCGCCGCTCGTCGAACCATCGTCTCTGATCTCCGACTTTCCCTGAACGCAGCACCAGCATGCGCACTCGGCTCGTGTACACGTTCGGCAACCAGGTGCCGGGCGGCAGCGTGCGGTCCCAGACATAGCAGATCGTCGCCGCGGGCAGGTCGAGTTTGAAGATGCGTCGCCCCAGCTCGATCTTTACCCGATCGAAGAAGGACAGCCGTTCCAGCGGCAGGTCGAACAGTACGCAGACCTTGGCGGCGAGGTCGTCGCCCGCCTTCCGCGTGAGGTCGGAGCCTTCCGGAAAGCGCTCGACCCGCCAGCTCCAGCGCAGGATCGGGGTCACGCCGGGATCCGCGGTCAGCGCATGCAGCACGTTGGCGTACGACGCTTCGGCCTCGGCCTTCACGACGCGCCGGTCATCGAACGAGACGACGCTGTACTGCGTCTGGCGCGGGATCTTCGGCAGCGAGATCACCTGCCACGGCGGCGGGATGCGGCCGTCTGTCGAAGCCGACAGCGGAGCGACCGCGCTGTTCTGCGCCAAGGCCGAACCGCACAGGGTGCAGGCGACACATGCGGCGACCAGTTTCACGCCCAGGCTCCGCGCTCGATCCAACCGCGCTCCAACGCGACCGCGAGGTCTTCAGGCCGATCGAGGTCAGGCAGCGCGGTCAGTTCGGCGTGCCGCAGACCCAGGGCGCTTATGCGTTCACGTGTCTTCGCAAGCACGGCACCGGTACCCCAGGGCATGTCCGCGAAGATCTCCGGGCGCGGCAGCGCCATGCCGATGAGGACGTAGCCGCCATCGTGCGCGGGCTGTAGCACGACGTCGTACTCCGAAAGCAGGGCTCCGGCGCGCGCTATGTCGGACGGCGACTGCGCGGGGCAGTCGGTGCCGATGACGATGCCGGCGCGACCACACCCCTCCGCGTGACGAAGTGCGGCCAGCATGCGGTCGCCGAGATCGCCATCGGGCTGTGGCTGGATCTCGATGCCGAGCTCATGTGCGAGCCGTGTCACGGCGGGGTCCGCCGCGCCGGCCAGCCACAGCAGCACCTGCTGCCTCGTCGCGCAGGCGCGGCGAAGCGCGAGTTCCGTCAGATGCGCCTGCAGGGCAGCAGCGCCTGCTGCCCCGGCGGAGGGAATCAGGCGGGTCTTGGCGGCGCCGGGGATCGCGGCACGTGCCAGCACGGCGATCTGCAGCGCACCCATCAACGCACGTCCCTGTATTCGCGGGCCAAAGCGGCAGGGTCGGCGCCACGCCAATAGCGCCAGCGCAGCGACCACATCTGCAGGATCGTGGACCCGACACCGCGCTCATCCCAGCGGCGGCCCGAAGTGACGGCGCCAGTCAAAGCGGCGGGCCACGCGATGTGCCGGGCGCGCCGCGTGAACTCAATGTCCTCCATCAGGGGCTGATCCGCGAAGCCACCGAGTGAGTCGAACAGTGCGCGCTCGACGAAGATCGCCTGGTCACCAGTGCAGATGCCGGTCAATCGTGAGCGCCAGTTCATCATGGGCGCCACGAAGCGAAGCAGTACTGCGTTGCTGTCGATGCGGACGTCGAAGCGTCCCCAGCGTGTACCTAGGGCAATCGAGTCCGCGATGCGTTTGTCCACATCCGGCGGCAGTCGGGTGTCGGCATGGAGGAACAGCAGTACATCCGCCGCGCTGCCGATATGCCGTGCGCCCGCGTTCATCTGGCGCGCGCGGCCGCGCGCGGCGACGATGACGTCGTCGGCATGGGGCCGTGCGAGGTCAGCCGTGCCATCCGGGCTGCCGCCATCGACGACGACGACGCGCACCCCGCGCGTTCGCAGCGGCTGCAATTCCGCGAGCGACCGGCCGATGCCGTCAGCCTCATTGAGCACCGGAACGACGATTGCAAGGCGCACGTCAGTGACCGCGGGCCGCCCACAGCCGGTGAGAGTCTTCTCGGCGGAGCGCGAACCTGCGTGTTGGAGAGGATCGATTCATCCTAGCGCAGCCGGGGCCGCCTGGGCAGCAAGGTCGGCATCGTTTCCGCGACGATGTCGGTCAACTCCCGCGCGCCAATGACGTGCACTCCGGCCGGCATGCGTTCGACCGCCGTGAGGATCGCGAGCGCGGCCGTCTTCGGTCGCAGCGCCTGCACCTGCGCGGGCAGCATGATCTCCAGCACGCTGCGCCCGAGCGAGCTCACGGTCCGTTGCAGCCATGGCGCCCTGGCGTCTTCGATCTCGTCGCGGGTCGGCCGAACGATGACCAGAGTCTCGAACCGCATCTCCACCAGGGCCAGTTCCTGCTCGCTCGACACGCTGTGGGATGCCGCGTTGAGCTGCAGCAGGGCCGACAATGGGGCGATGATGATCAGGCGACGCGCGCCGGCTTCCCTCGCGGCGAGAGCGGCAGCGAGGAGTTGATCGCTGTCGTAGCGCTGCAGCGGCGACGTGCGAGGAAGCGGCACGGCATCATCGGTGACGCAGACGAAGGCGTCGTCCACTTCGACGGGCGAGGATCCGACGACCCAGGGATGGAACTTCGAGGCGGCCGAGACGATGCTATGCGTGACGGCAACGTGCACCAGCCTGTAGATCGGGGAGCCGACCAGCGCCGCCAGCAGTTCTTCGCCCAGCGCGCCGGTCATGCCGAGCGCGAGTGCGACGCGCTCGCTTCCGGGCCCGGGCGCCTTCGTACGGGCGTCGGCCGCAATCGTCGCCTCCGGCGTCATGCCCTGTCCCGTCCCGCGATGATCTTCTTCACTGTGACGATGTCGAGTATGCCGGACGCTTGTCTTTCAGCACGGCCCGAAGCGCGGCAAGCACGCTGCCGAAGCCGGCGGCGCCGCGCTGCCAGGACTGGAACGCGGCGAGCAATGTCCACTGTCCTTGCGTGACGGTGCTGCGCTTCCAGGCGCCCGCGGCGTATTTGTTGGCTTCGGCGAGCGTCGGATAGATGTGGATGGTGCCGAGAATCCGGTTCAGCCCGAGTCCGTGCTTCATCGCGAGCACATACTCGGCGATCAGGTCGCCGGCGTGCTCGCCGACGATCGTGACGCCGAGGATCGTGTCGGTTCCCGGGGCCGTCAGCACCTTCACGAAGCCATGGGCCTCGCTGTCGGCGATCGCGCGGTCGAGATCTTCAATTCCATACACGGTGGTGGTGCAGGCGACTCCCTTTTCCTTCGCCTCCGTTTCGTTCAGTCCGACGCGCGCGACCTCGGGCTCGGTGAATGTGGCCCACGGGATCACGCGGTAGTCGGCCTTGAACCGGCGGAACTTCCCGAAGAGTCCGTTGACGGCCGCATACCACGCCTGGTGCGAAGCGGTGTGCGTGAACTGGTATGGCCCGGCCACGTCGCCGCACGCCAGGATGTTCGGGTAGATCGTCTGCAGGTAGTCGTCGGTCTCTACCGTGCGTGCCTTGGTGGTGCCGATGCCGAGCTCTTCCAGCCCGTAACCCTGCGTGTTGGCAATGCGGCCGACCGCCACGATCACGGCGTCGAAGGGAATGCGAACCTGCTCGCCGCCGTGCTCGGCCAGCAGAACCTTCTCGCTGCCTTCGAACCGGAATCGGCTGGCCTTGTGCTCCGTCAGAACACGGATGCCCTCGGCTTCGAATCGCTGCTGCACGAGTGCCGAGACCTCCGGATCTTCGCGGATCATGATCCGCGGCAGCATCTCGACCTGCGTCACCTCCGAACCGAACCGCGCAAACGCCTGCGTCAGTTCGCATCCGATCGGTCCGCCTCCGAGCACGACCAGGCGCCGCGGCAGCTCGCGCAGATTCCACACGGTGTCGGAAGTCAGGTAGCCGACCTCATCCAGGCCCGGAATCGGCGGCACGAACGGCCGTGCACCGGCGGCGATGACGATGCTCCTTGTCGTCAGAGTCCGTTGCCCGGCATCGGTCCGCACCTCGACCGTCCACGGCGACGTGATCCGCGCGCTGCCCTCGATGCAGTCAACGCCCAGCGCCGAATAGCGCTCGACCGAGTCGTGCGGTTCGATGGCGGCAATGACCCGCTGCACGCGTTGCATGACATCGGCGAAGTCGAACTTCGCGCTCGCTTCGGCGATACCCAGCGACTTCGACCGCGCGATGTGCGACAGCAGCTTCGCCGAACGGATCAGCGCCTTGCTCGGAACACAACCCGTGTTGAGGCAGTCGCCGCCCATGCGGTGTCGTTCGATGAGAGCCACTTTCGCCTTGGTGGCGGCGGCGATGTAGGCCGAGACCAGGCCGGCCGAGCCCGCACCGATGACGACCATGTTGTAGTCGAACGTCGCTGGCCGGTGCCCCGACCAGCGCGCATAGACCCGGCGCGCCCTCAGGTGATCGACGACTTTCTTCGCGATCAGAGGGAAGACTCCGAGCAGCACGAATGAGAGCAACAGTCCGGGCGACAGCACGCCTCGCAGGGACTCCAGTTGCGCCAGTTGCGTACCGACATTGACGTACACCGCGGTGCCCAGCAGCATGCCGAGCTGGCTCACCCAGTAGAAGGTTGAGGCGCGGATCTTCGTCAGGCCCATCAGCAGGTTGATGACGAAAAACGGGAAGATCGGCACCAGCCGCAGCGCAAACAGGTAGAACGGGCCGTCGCGCGCGATGCCGGCGTTGATCGCGGCAAGCTGGCTGCCGAAGCGTCGCTGCACCGCCTCGCCCAGCACCAGGCGCGCCGCGAGCATCGCCAGCAGCGCGCCGAGGCTCGACGCAAACGACACGACGACGAGCCCGACCCAGAAGCCGAACAGTGCGCCGCCGGCCAGCGTCAGGACCGCCGCACCGGGCAGCGACAGCGCCGCCACCGCGACGTACAGAACAAAGTAGGCGGCCAGGGTCGCCGCGGGGTGACCGGCATAGAACGCCGCGAAGGCGGCCTGCTGGCTCTTCAGGTACGCCAGATCGAAATAGCGGCCGAGGTCGAGGGCAAAGAAGAGCCCGATCGCGAGAGCGATCAGCGCAATGATGGCGAGTTTCCGGTGCATGCGAAGCTTTCGACGCGGCAGGGCGTGGATGGGCGGGACGGCAACCGAATCGTTAGACAACCACCAGCGCACGTTACCGCGGGCGGGCCCGACACTCCATGTGCGGGCCGAAGCGCGCTGCGGCGCCGGTCAGCCGGTGCAGGCGATGACGGCGCGGCCGAGCGCGTGATCGATCCCGAAGTCGGGGCCTGCGGCGATGCGCCGGCGGTACGACACCGCGGCGGCCGAGCCGTCCGGCCAGCAGGCATCGAAGCGGCGCAGCCAGGCAGCAGCATCGAAGTCGACCTTCAGCGCGTCGACGATGCACGGCCGACCCCGGATCCAGTCGCTCAGCCCATACAGGCGCTTCGGCTCGAGCGCTGCCGGCAGTGCCCGCGTCGCGATGCGGGTGATCACGCCGTACGTTGCGCCCCGGAAGTTCGCCATGCCGGCGGCGCCGTTGTTGATGACGAAGCCGCGTGCCGTGACTTTCAACGCCGGTGCACAGGTGTGGCTCGAGGCAAAGCCGTCAACCGCCGCGAGCGCGAACGCCGCTTCGAGCGCATCGTCGCGCGTGTCCGCGTGCAGCCGATCGTGAGCAAAGCGCCAGCCGGCCAGTGACCAGGCATCGCCGTGGACGATGCCGATGCGCGCGCCGCCGACCTGCGACACCGCGTGCATCGGCAGCGCGCCGAGCGTCGCGCGGCTGCCCGCGACCTGCGCCGCGACACCGCGCAGGCGATCGAGGATCGCATTGCTGCGCTCGACGTCAGCGTCCGGGACCGACTCGGGGTAGGCGCAGCCGCAACCCGCTGCCGTGTCGTCCGAGGCGATTTCGGTTTCGACGTTGCCGCGCAGCGCATGGTGGGCGAGCACGCGCTGCTGGATCCCGGCAAACGAAGCCGTTTCCGCGTCAAACCAGTGAAAGTCCCCGTTGAAGACGAGCGCCGCTGCGACGGCCTCTTGCGCTGCCATGCGCTCGATCGCGTCGAGCGCCAGGGCATTGCCATAGAGTCCGCCGATGACGTAAAGCACATCCGCGCTGATGTCGGCCGGCCGGGCCAAAACGCGAGGCGAGTAGCCGTAGGAGGGCGGGCAGGTCCGCCCGGGAGCGGCGGCGCGCTGGCGCGTCCCGTCAGCCAAGCGCACCTCCGCAGCTCGACCCCTGCCCGGCCGTGCAGCCATAACAGTGATCGGCAACAACGATCGGATTGCCGGTCAGATCCATCTCCAGCCAGTCCGAAAGATGCAGGCGCCCATGGCCAAGCTTCCCCTGTGCATCGCCTTCCCTGAGCGGCATGCCGAGCATCTGGTTGAAATCGCAGTCATAGAGGAACCCCTGCCAGTCGACGGAGACCAGGCTGCGACACATCACCTGCTCCAGGTTCGCCGGCTGGTGGGCCGCGCGCAGCTTTGCCATGTAGGCGCGGAACTCACCCTTGCTGACGAGTGTCGAGCCAAAGCGCGCGATCGGCATGTTGGCCAGCGCGAGCAGGCGCGTGAACACGATGCCGAAGTTCTCGCCGAGCAGTCGGCGATAGTCGGCTTCGAGTGCCGCTTGCGGCGGCGGCAGGCTTGGCCCTTGCGGGTTGTAAACCAGCGAAAGAGGCAAGTGCTCAGCTTGGCCGTAGCCGAGCGCATTGAGCCGCTGCAGGGCGCGAACGCTCTTGTCGAACACGCCCTCGCCGCGCTGGCGGTCGACGTTGTCCTGCGAGTAGCAGGGCAATGACGCAACGATCTCGACCTGACGCGCCGCGAGGAATCCGGCGAGGTCTTCCTGGCCGGGCTCGAACAGGATCGTCAGGTTGCAGCGGTCGATGACGTGCACCCCGAGCGTGCGCGCTTCGCTGACGAGGTCGCGGAAGTGCGGGTTCAGCTCCGGTGCGCCGCCGGTCAGGTCCAGTGTGCGGATGTCCTTGGCCACGAGGATGTCGAGGACCGCGTCAATCGTCTCCCGGTTCATCTGCTCGGTCCGGTTCGGGCCGGCATTCACATGGCAGTGCAGGCAGCTCTGGTTGCACGTATAGCCGAGGTTGACCTGCAGAGTGTCGACCGCACGGCGACGCAGCAGCGGGAAGTCCGTGGCTTTCAGCAGTGGCAGGGTGGCGTGCACTCGATGCTCCGAATACGTGTCATCGCGGTGGATGTATGTGGACGTGTTGCCAGGCCGGACGATCCCGCGCCGCGTTCGTCGGGAACGGCGCTGCCGGTGTCATTCGCCCAGTCGCCGCATGGCGGCCCGCAGCAGCTGCATCTGCTCCTTGAAACGGCTGCAGCTGCCGCACGCCAGCAGGTGCATCCGCACGCGCAGCCGCTCACCGAGCGGCAGCGTGCGGTCGAGCTCCTCCGATACGAGTCGGTGGGCTTCCTTGCACGTCAGTCGAAGTGGCAGGCCGCTCACCTCAGGCGCCTCGTGCTTCCTCGAACCAGTTAAGTTGCAGGCACTCGCGCAGGCGCATTCGAGCCCGATACAGCATCACAAAGCAGTTCGTCGGTGTGATCCCGAGTTCCTTACATATTTCGTTGGTGTCCTGCTCGAGCCATTCGCGCATCATGAAGATCCGGCCCAGGCTGGCAGGCAGCTTGTCGACGCAGGCCTGCAGGATCTGCAGAAACTGAGTCTCGCCAAGCGCCGACTCGGGGTTTCCCCAGGCCGCAACAGGGTTCGCAAAGTGGCCATTGGCCTGGAAGAGTTCGTCGTAGGACTCGACTTCGGCCGCTTCCACCGCGGCTTCGACCGAGACCTCGCGGCTCGTGCGCCGGAACTGGTCGATGATCTTGTGCTTGAGTATGCCGACGACCCAGGTCTTGAGCTGGGACGTACCGGCGAAATCCTGCGCGCCTTCCAGCGCGGCGATCAGCGTCTCGGAGACGACGTCCTCCGCCCAGGTGTCGTTGCGCAGCTGGAGCCGGGCAATCTTCAGCAGCACGGGCCGAAGTTCCGCCAGCGCCCGGTTCAACGCCGTGTCATGCATGCGTGTGCGCCGCTGAGGATCGAAGGCGTTCGACCACGTGTTTGCCGCGAAGTGCCCGGCCCGCCGCGCGACGGCGTGCCGGTGTCACCTCAGGCACGCGGCCGCAGGCGCCGGATCAGGCTCGAGGTGTCCCAGCGCTGGCCTCCCATGGACTGCACATCGGCATAGAACTGGTCCACCAGCGCAGCCACCGGCAGCGGCGCGCCGTTCGCGCGCGCTTCGTCCAGGCACAGTCCGAGATCCTTGCGCATCCAGTCCACGGCAAAGCCGAAGTCGAACTTGTCGTCGATCATCGTCGGACCCCGGTTGTCCATCTGCCAGCTTTGCGCCGCGCCCTTGCCCAGCACCTGCAGCACGAGCTTCATGTCGAGTCCGGCGGCGAGCCCGAAGTTGATGCCTTCCGACAGACCCTGCACCAGGCCGGCGATGCACAGCTGGTTGACCATCTTCGCGAGTTGTCCGGCGCCGGTCTCGCCGATGCGGGTCACCGCCTTGGCAAACGCCATCGCCACCGGCTGGGCCCGCTCGAAGGGGGCCGCGTCGCCGCCGCACATGACCGTCAGCGCGCCGTTGACCGCTCCGGCCTGGCCGCCGGAGACCGGGGCGTCGATGAAGTGCAGGCCGCGGCCGCGGGCTTCAGCGTACAGTTCGCGCGCCACGCGCGCCGAAGCTGTCGTGTCGTCGAACACGATGGCCTCCTTGTCCAGGCCCGCGAACGCGCCGTCGGTGCCGAGCATGACGCTGCGCAGGTCGTCGTCGTTGCCGACGCACGAAAAGACGATCTGCGCGTCCGCTGCGGCTTCGCGCGGTGTCCGTGCCGCGCGCCCGCCGAACTCTTCGACCCACTGGTCGGCCTTCTTGGCGGTGCGGTTGTACACGGCGACGTGGTGGCCGGCGCGTGCCAGGTGCCCGGCCATTGGATAGCCCATTACGCCGAGTCCGAGGAACGCGACGCGATGCTTGGGAACGGAGTCGTAGATCTTGGTCGTCATCGGCGCGGCATCCGGGGAAGGAGGGAAGCGCCCGATTCTACTGACGACGTCGTGAGCCTGTCCTACTGGGCTTCCATGACCCGCCCGGGTGCGGGACGCCGATCTTTGGAGCGTTGCTGCGCTTGGTGCCGCTTGCCTGCGGCGGGGAGGCGCTCGACTTGAGGGCTGTTTCGGGGAGCGTCCTGGGCACACCTGCAAGCGCATGTTTCGCGCTTCCAAGGAGCCCCTGCAGTCCTGGCAAGAGTTGCCTGGTGGTCTCACTCGAACCAGCTGAAATTAGCCTTTCTCCAGTTCTGGCGGCGAGCCGTCCTTCCGGTCCAGAGGCCGGAGAACTCCCGGTCACTTTCGCATCCGATCGATGCAAAAACCCATGAGCCCGTAGATCAGTCCCCAGAACACGCCGCTCACTGGTGCCAGCCGAAAGAGGAAGTCTTCGTCACTTGCGTCAGATGGCCAAAGGCCCAGCCACTCTGTAAGGCCAGCTCCGACCAGTTCGTGGAAGGACGTCGCGGCGCCCAGCAGTCCCAGCGGAAACAGAAAGGAAACGAAAAGCAGCGAGAACAAACCCCGGCTGACGAGTGTGATCACTAGTCCGAAAGCGGTGAAAGTGAGAAGCCAAGTGTGTGCAGGAAGCCAAGCTCGCGCAAACCGCCAAGCCTGGAACGGGATGAGGCCGAATAGGACCAGAGCAACGAGCTTTCCGGAAACAGTCGAAACAAGTAGATCCGCGCCAATGACAACCGCTACTGCACAGAGACCAGTGACGATAGATTGGCGGGCAGATCGATCTGTGCGATGAGCACCGAAGAACAAACCCACGCACGCCACGAATACGCTTACGGCGAATGGAAGAACGTACTGCGGCGACGGAAACTCGGCCTGCCCTGAAACATCGGCGAATGTGTTGGCGATTACATAGGCAATGACCGACGTGACGATGACGTCAAGCAGTTTCATGGTGCCGAGGGAATGGTGAAAGGTTCAATGCGAAGTACTTTTCTGAACGCGTTGGCGGTGACGACGATGTGCCGGCGAGATGCAAGGCGCCCGCTATCGTCACGTCGACACATGACACCAGTGCGCCTGGCATCCGCGGCATCCGTCAGTCCCTTTAGAGGTCCGCAATTTGGCTGCCTGCTGTCATTGGAGGGATGACCGCACGACCCGACCGTTGGGTGCAGATGTTGTCGATGCCCGAACTGCTTCGTGTCGGCTTTCGACAAGGTTTGCGTAACAACCGCAGGAGCGCGCACCTCTGTGACGGTCTGATACTTCTTCGGGCTGCATCGTTGATTGCGGTGCGGTTCGAGAGGCCGACTTCGGAGTCGCTTACTTCGTCGACGCATTTCCGCACGGCCTCGGCGACATTCGGCCAGCTCAGGCAGAAATCGGTGCTCGGCGCAGGTCGCGTCCAGGCGCCTTCTCACCGTTCCCCTGCTGCATCGCCCGTGGGCAATGCACGATCACTGAGTGAGTTTGCCTTGGTTTCGCGTGCTTACACCAGTGTCAACAGCGTGGCTCGGGCCTACGAAGCCGCGTCCGCTTCGGCGAAGCGGGGCGCCATCAAACCGGCTTCGGAGGTGTCGTGCGCGTGCTTGCGCACGCGGATGTCGTTAACCATCTCGAGCGCGGTGCGCGTGCAGGGAGGAAGGTCGGCGGTCGTTGTGCCCAGCGGCGTGATGCGCTCGCCCCATTTGACCAGGTGCGAGCACAGTGTCAGCCCGCCGCCGAAGCCCGGCATCAGCATCAGCGAGCCGGGCCTGACGCGCCCTTCCTCGATCGCGTCCACCAGCGCCACCGGCACCGTGGCGGCCGACATATTGCCGTAGCGCTGCACGGTCAGGAATACCTTCTCCATCGGCAGTCCCGTGTGCTTGGCGACGGACTCGATGATGCGCAGATTGGCCTGGTGCGGGATCACGAGGTCGATCTGGTCGGCCGTGACGCCGCATTTCGCCATGACCTTCTGCGAGGCGAGCGCCATGCCCTTGACCGCCTTCTTGAAGATTTCCTGGCCGTCGAAGTCCCACAACGTGTCGCCGAACTGCACGCCACGATTCGCATAGGTGCATCCCATGCCGCGCACGCGCAGGATCTGGCGCGCGTCGGCATAGCAGCCAAGCTGTTCGCCAAGCAGTCCTTCCTGCTTGTCGCTCGCCTGCAGCACGACGGCGGCGCAACCATCGCCGAAGAGCACCGCGACGTTGCGATTGGACCAGTCCATGTAGGGCGAGATCAGTTCAACGCCGATGACCAGCGCATTGCGTATCGCTCCGGTGCGAATCATCGCGTTCGCGCTCGACAGGCCGTAGAGGAAGCTCGTGCACGCGGTGTTGACGTCCATCGAACCGGCGTTGACCGCGCCCAGTTTCACCTGGACGCCGGACGCGCTGTTCGGCACCTGCTCGTCGTTGCTGCAGCTGCCGTAGACGATGAGGTCCAGGTCTTCCGCCGCAAGTCCGGCGCACGCCAGTGCGCGCTGGCTCGCAACAGTGGCCATGTCGATCGCCCCCACGTGCGAGATGCGGCGTTCCTTCATGCCGGTGCGCGAGACGATCCAGTCGTCGGTCGTATCGAGGAAGGTGGCGAGGTCCTCGTTGGAGAGCACGGCTGGCGGCATGCACTTGCCCCAACCGGTGATGGCGGCGTAGGTCATGAGGGTTCCTGGGTCTCCCGCCGGTCAGCTCATGGCATTCCGGTCGATGAAGTCGGCATTCTCTCAAAATCGGGGCGACGTACGCCGCCCACGCCAGTGACGCCGTGTCCGCTCGATGCGAGGCTCGCGCGTACTGCGGCGGGGGGCTCAATAACCCGCTGCGAGGCCATCGCGCCGCGAGTCGCTCGCGGCGACGTAGCCTTCGACCTTCGGATCTCCCAGCCGCCAGATGAACTGGCCGGAGCCGAAATCCATGTAGCTGTCATTGGCGCTCATCACGCGATGGCCACGTCGCCTCAGCTCGGCAACGACCGGCTCCGGCATCGAACCTTCCACTTCGAGGTCGAGCCCGGTCATCACTTTCCAGCGCGGCGCATCGCAGGCCGCCTGCGGCTGCTGGTGCGCAAGCAGCATGCGCAGCAACGTCTGCACGTGGCCCTGCGGCTGCATGTTGCCGCCCATGACGCCGAAGCTCATCTGCGGCGCGCCGTCCTTCGTCAGGAACGCGGGAATGATCGTATGGAAGGGGCGCTTGCCCGGTGCAACGACGTTCGCACTGGCCGCATCGAGCGAGAAGCCGTGGCCGCGGTTCTGCAGCGAAATGCCGTAGCCGGGCACGACGACCCCCGAACCGAATCCCATGTAGTTCGACTGGATCAGCGAGACCATCAGCCCGCTGGCATCTGCTGCAGTCAGATAGATCGTGCCTCCGCGCGGTGGCGTGCCGGCTTCGACGTGCCGGGCACGGTGCGGGTCGATGAGGCTCGCCCGCTGCGCGAGATAGCCGTCGTCGAGCAGCATGGCCGGCGTGACTGTCATGCTGCGCGGATCGGCGACAAAGGCGTAGGTGTCGGCGAAGGCGAGCTTCATCGCCTCGATCACCGTGTGCTGCCAGTCGGCGCTGTCGACGGCACAATCGGCAAGCCCGGTGTGGCGCAGCAAGCCCAGGCACGACAGGGCAGCGATACCCTGTCCGTTCGGCGGTATCTCGTGCAGTTCGTGGCCGCGAAAGTGGGTGCTGATGGTCCCGACCCAGCCATGCTGCTGCACGAACGCCCAGTACGCCGCAAGGTCAGCGGCGGTCATCGCCCCGCCCGTGGCCTGCGCGTGACGCTCGATCGCAGCGGCGATCTCGCCCTCGTAGAACGCCGCTACGCCATGCCGGGCGAGCAGCCGGAATGTTCTCGCGGCGCCGGCCAGTGTGAAGTGTTCGCCGACGTCCGGGGCGCGACCCCGGGGCATAAAGTGGTCCGCGAAACCGGGACCGTCCTTCAGCAGCGGAACGGCCCGCTGCCATTTCTCCTGGACGATCGCCGAAACCGCAAAGCCGCGTTCGGCGTACTCGATGGCCGGCGCGAGCACATCCGCAAACGGCAGGCGGCCCAGGCGGTCATGCAGGAGTCCCCAGCCCGCGACGGCGCCCGGCACGGTGACGGTGTCCCAGCCACGAACGGGCCGATTCTTTGCAGGATCCTCACCGTACTTGCGGCGAAAGTAATCGAGAGTCCACGCCGCCGGGGCGGTGCCGCTCGCATTCAGTCCGAGCAGCTGCCGCGTGGTGGGATCCCACACGATGGCGAAGTTGTCCGCACCGAGGCCGTTGCTGCAAGGCTCGGTCATCGTGATGACCGCCGCGGCGGCGATCGCCGCATCGACCGCGTTGCCGCCGCCCTGCATCACGCGCAGCCCGGCCTGGGCCGCGAGCGGCTGGCTGGTTGCCACGATGTTGCGCGCGAAGACGGGCGTGCGGACGGTGGGATAGGGATTGGCCCAGTCGAAATGCATATCGGTCACGTCGTTGAAGGTTCGGGCGAAGCTGTCGTGCCCGGCCGATTCCGCCATGGCGATCGTCGCGGCAGTGCGCCGCCGGCGTGCTGATCCGGCTCAATCCCCCTCTTGAAAGGCCTGCTCGCGGGTCTTGTTGATCTGGGGCAGCAGGACGATGACGACCAGTGCGGCCGCCATCAGCAGCAGCGTCAGCGACAGCGGCCGGGTAAAGAACACCGTCGGGTCACCGCGTGAGAGCAGCATCGCGCGGCGCAGGTTTTCTTCCATCATCGGTCCGAGGATGAAGCCGAGGATCAGCGGCGCGGGCTCGCAGCGAAGCTTGTAGAACAGGTAGCCGATCACGCCGAAAACGGCAGTGACGGTCACGTCGAACGAGTTGTTGTTGATCGTGTAGACGCCGATGCAGCAGAACACCAGGATCGCCGGATACAGCAGGCGGTAGGGCACCTTCAGCAACTGCACCCAGATGCCGATCAGCGGGAGGTTCAGGATCACCAGCATCAGGTTGCCGATCCACATCGACGCGATCAGACCCCAGAACAGCGACGGGTTGCTGGTCATCACCTGCGGGCCCGGCTGGATGTTATGAATCGTCATCGCACCGACCATCAGCGCCATCACCGCGTTCGGAGGTATGCCGAGCGTCAGCATCGGGATGAACGACGTCTGCGCGCCGGCGTTGTTGGCAGACTCGGGTGCCGCGACACCGCGGATGTTGCCCTGGCCGAACGGCGGGTCGGGATTCTTGCCGATCTTCTTCTCGAGCGTATAGGCGGCGAACGAGGCGAGCAGCGCTCCGCCGCCGGGCAGCACGCCGAGGACCGCGCCGAGCCCGGTGCCACGCAGCGCGGCCGGTGCGGCCTCCCTGAACTCCTTCGCGCTGGGCAGTAGCCGCCCGACCTTGTCGGTGAAGACCTGCCGCTTCTCGCTGCCGTGCTCGAGGTTCGCAATGATCTCGGCGAATCCGAACACGCCCATCGCGACACTGACGAAGCCGATGCCGTCCGCCAGTTCAGGAACGTCAAAGCTGAAACGCGCGACGCCGGAGTTGACATCGGTCCCGACGAGCCCCAGCAGCAGGCCGAGCACGATCATCGCGATCGCCTTGACGAGCGAGCCCGAAGCGAGCACGACCGCGCCGATCAGGCCCAGCACCATCAGCGAGAAGTACTCGGCCGGGCCAAACTTGAACGCGAGCTCGACCATCGGGCCCGCCAGCGTGGCGAGGATCAGCGTCCCGACCGTGCCGGCAAAGAACGAGCCCAGCGCGGCGACAGCAAGTGCGGCCCCGGCGCGGCCGCGACGCGCCATCTGGTAGCCATCGATACAGGTGACCACCGACGAGGACTCGCCGGGGAGATTGACGAGGATTGCGGTGGTCGAGCCGCCGTACTGGGCGCCGTAGTAGATGCCGGCCAGCATGATCAGCGCTGAGGTCGGCTCGAGCGCGTATGTGGTCGGCAGCAGCATCGCCAGAGTGGCGATCGGTCCGATGCCTGGCAGTACGCCGATCAGCGTGCCGATCAGAACGCCGGCGAACGCGTACGCCAGGTTGGCAAGAGACAGCGCGGTCGCGAAGCCGAGCGACAGGTTGTTGATCAGGTCCATCGCGCGCTCACCGGTTCATGAAAGCGGGTAGCACCGGGATCGTCATCGACAGGCCGTAGATGAAGACGATCAGCACGAGGACCGCGAGTGCGATCGTCAGCAGCAGCACGTCGCGCAGCTTGAAATCATCGCTGCCGAGGCTCGAGATGACCACAAGCGCTGTCAGCGCGACCAGCAGTCCGGCCGGCCGCAGCAGCAGGCCGAACGCGACGACGGCGCCGAGCACAAGGACCAGCGGCTTGAAGTGGAACGGGGCGACCTTGCCGTCCTCCGTCCGCGCCGTCAGTCCCTTGATCGAAACCGCGACGCCGAGCAGCAGCAGGAGCGCACCGAGCATCGTCGGGAAGAACGCCGGGCCCATGCGTGCGGCCGTTCCCATGTCGTACTGGCGCGCGAAGACGATGAACGCGAGGCCGAAGGCGGCGAACATCACGCCAGACCAGAAGTCCTTTGCATCTTTGATCTGCATGCCGTTGTCCTGCGTTCAGTCGACGCGCGCGCCGGAAAACTTGACGACCTTCTGGTACTTGGCGAGCTCGGACCGGACGAGCTGGGCGAACTGCTCGGACGACATCGGCGCCGGTTCTGCGCCCATCCGCGCCAGCCGTTCGCGCATCTCGGGCGTCCGCAGGGCCGCCGTGAAGGTCTCGTTGAGTCGCGCGACGACGGGCGCCGGCGTTCCGGCCGGCGCGAACACTCCGAACCACGTCGAGACGTCGAAGCCGGGCAGTCCGCTTTCTGCCATCGTCGGCACGTCGGGCAGCGCGGCGGCGCGCTGCGCCGTCGTTACGGCGAACGCCTTCAGCTTGCCTGCCTTGATCTGCGCGGTGGCCGAGGCCAGATTGTCGAACATGAAGTCGGTCTGGCCGGCCAGCAGCCCGAGCTGCGCCGGGCCGGCGCCCGCGTACGGAATGTGCACGGCGGAGACGCCGGCTTGCGACTTCAGCAGCTCACCGGCCATGTGTCCGGCGCTGCCGTTGCCGCCCGAGGCGTAATTGAGCTGGCCCGGGTGGGCACGCAGGTAGGCGACGAGGTCGCGCGCCGAAGTGATCTTCAGCTGCGCGGCGCGCTCTGGCGTCATTACGAGCACATTCGGTACGTGCGCGATCAGCGTGATCGGCACGAAGTCCTTGACCGGGTCATACGGCAGCTTGCTGAAGAGCCAGGGGTTGACAGCGTGGGTGGCTACCGCGCCGATCACCAGGGAGTAACCGTCGGGCGCCGACTTCGCGACCTGGTCAACGCCGATGTTGCCACCGGCGCCGGGCCGGTTCTCAACGACGACGACGCCGAGGCTCGACTTGACCTGCTCCGCCAGCGCGCGCGCTGCCGTGTCCAGCGGGCCGCCGGGCGGGTAGGGTACGACCAGCTTGATCGGACGTGTCGGAAACGGTGAGTTCTGGGCCGAGGGCGCGGTCGCGGCGGCCAGAGAAATGAGCATGACGGCCGCACGCAACAGGCGTCGACGTATCACTGGCTGTCTCCTTGCTCGGATTATCGTTATGAAGGCGCATTAGAGCGGAAATCGGCGAGCCCGTGTCGCCGGCTGCCGCGCGCGACAGGAACATGGAAGACGTCACTCTGAAAACCCCGCGGCTGACACTGCGGACCATGGCGCCCACGCATGCCGCCGGGCTGGCCGCATTTTTTCGCCGTAACGAAGCCCGGCTGCGACCGTGGGATCCGCCGCGGCCGAAGGGCATTCTCGAGGTGCCGTTCTGGGAAGCCGAGGGTGCGCGCGCAGCGGCCGACCAACGCGACGGCGCCGTCGTGCGCTGGCTGATGTTCGGGCAGGACGAGCCGGATCGTATCGTTGGCCGGATCAACTACACACAGATCGTCCGCGGCCCGTTTCAGTCGTGCATGCTCGGTTACGCCATCGATGGCGAGTTCGAGGGCAGGGGCCTCATGCACGAGGCGCTGCAGGCCACGCTGCGGCATGTCTTCGAGTCTTTGCGCCTGCACCGCGTGCAGGCCAATCACCTCCCGGAAAACCTGCGCAGCGCGCGCCTGCTGCAGCGACTCGGCTTTCGGGTCGAGGGAAGGGCCCATGCCTATTTGTTCATCAACGGCGCGTGGAGGGACCACGTGCTGACGGCGCTGACGTACCCCGATTTCGACGCCCGGGTCTTCGACACGGACCGATGAGGCGGCGCATTCCGGCGCTGTTTCAGGCCGAAGGCCGCTGCTCGAAGCCCCGGCCGAGGGCATCGTCCTCTTCTTCAGAGGTCGCGGCGCGCTGCTCGACGGCGAAGACCTCGGCCCCGACCGGCCCGTGCTGGGCCCAGAGATGAAGCATCTCGACCTGCTCAGGTGCGCCGACGACGACCGCCTCGACGCTGCCGTCCATCCGGTTGCGCACCCAGCCCTCGACCCCGAGCGCCCGGGCCTGCCGACACATGGCGTAGCGGAAGCCGACGCCGTGGACGCGGCCGCGAATCTGCAGATGCAGCGCCGCAATCACACGATGCCCTCCGCGCGCAGACGTGCAATGGTGTCCTCACCCAAGGCAAGCCTCTCGCGCAGGATCTCGTCCGTATGCTGGCCGAGGAGCGGGGGCGCCCGTTCGTAGCTGGCCGGCGTCGCAGACAGTTTGATCGGGTTGCCGACCAGCGGCACCTGGCCGGCCAGCGGATGCGGCAGGTCGATGCGCAGGTCGCGCGCCGCCACCTGCGGGTCAGCCAGCGCGTGTGCGATGTCGTTGATCGGGCCGCAGGGCACCGTGGCCGCTTCGAGGGCCTCGACCCACCAGCCGATCGGCTTTTCGCGCACGATCGCTGCGAGCATCGGCACCAGGGTGGCGCGGTGACGAACGCGATCGGCGTTGCGGGCGAAGCGCGGGTCGCGTGCCAGGTCGGGCCGGCCCGCCACCTCGCAGAACTTGACGAACTGCGCGTCGTTGCCGACGGCGACGATGATGTGGCCGTCCGCGGCGGCAAATACCTGGTACGGCACGATGTTCGCGTGCGCATTGCCGGCGCGTCCCGGGGCGCGGCCGGTGGTCAGGTAGTTCATGTTCATGTTGGCCAGCATCGCCAGCATGACGTCGTAGAGCGCCAGGTCAATGTACTGCCCGACGCCGGTCTGATCGCGATGCGACACCGCGGCCAGGATCGCGACCGTCGCGTACATCCCGGTCATCAGGTCGCTGACGGCGACTCCGGCCTTCTGCGGCCCGCCGCCGGGCAAGTCGTCGCGCTCGCCGGTGATCGACATGAAGCCGCCGCTGCCCTGGATGATGAAGTCGTAGCCGGCTTTCTCGCGGTGCGGACCGGTCTGCCCGAAACCGGTGATCGAGCAATAGATGAGGCGCGGATCCGCGCGTGACAGCGTCGTGTAGTCCAGGCCGTACTTCGCCAGCTGGTCGACCTTGAAATTCTCGACCACGATATCGGACTGCGCGGCCAGCCGGCGCACGATGTCCTGGCCTTCGGTACGGGTGATGTCGACCGTGATCGAACGCTTGTTGCGGTTCGCCGCCAGGTAATAGGCGGCCTCCGTCGTGTCCTGCCCGCCCGCATCGCGCAGATAGGGCGGGCCCCAGGCGCGCGTGTCGTCGCCGCTGCCGGGTCGTTCGACCTTGACGACGTCCGCCCCGAGATCGGCCAGCAGCTGGGTGCACCAGGGCCCGGCCAGGACCCGGGTCAGGTCGAGAACGCGCAGGTGGCCGAGGGCGGTGGGCATCGCCGCGAGGTTATCAGTGCCACGCGTCGCCGGCGAGATGCGGCCGGCCGGTGCCATCGACGCCGGCTCTAGACTCGCTGCATGGCGCGCAGGCTCTCTCCACGCTTGTTACGGCTGGCCATGAACCTGTGGCCGCCTTACCTGGGTGCAGGCATCCGGGTTGAATTCATCGCGCCGGACTTCCGGGCGGTCACGGTCGCTCTGGTCCCGCACTGGTACAACCGCAATTACGTCGGCACGCACTTCGGTGGATCGCTCTACGCGATGACGGATCCCTTCTTCGCGTTGATGGTGATGCACAACCTGTCATCGGACTACATCGTGTGGGACAAGTCGGCGTCGATCGATTACCTTGCACCTGGCCGCGGGCGCGTGTGGGCCCGCTTTGAACTGACCGAGAGCGACCTGGCGCACATACGCACGATGACGGAGTCCGGCGACAAACACCTGCACCTGTTCACGGCTGACGTGCGCGACGCCGAAGGGATGACCGTCGCGCGCGTCGAGAAGATCGTCTACGTGCGACGCAGGAAGGAGGCGGCATGAGTCACTTCCGCGTGTGGCCGTGGCCGCGTGTGCTGGCCCATCGCGGTGCCGGCATCCTGGCGCCCGAGAACACGCTGGCAGCGCTGCGGATCGGGTTCGAGCATGGGTTCCGTGCCGTCGAGTTCGATGCGATGGCGCCGCGGGACGACGACCCGGTGCTGATCCACGATGACACGCTCGACCGCACGGCGGGAATCCACGGCGACGTGACCTCGCGCACGGCTGACCAACTGGCTCAACTGGATGCAGGGCGTTGGCACTCGCCGGCATTTGCCGGAGAACCGGTGCCCAGGCTCAGCGAGGCGCTCGCCTATTGCCGCGCCCGCTCGATCTGGCCCAACGTCGAGATCAAGCCCGCGCCAGGCCACGAGGCGCGGACGGGCGAACTGGTGGCACGGGCCGTGGCGCGAGCCTATGCGGAAGTCGTGACGCCGGGCGGGGATGATCCGGCCCGGCTGGACGCGCGGGTGCCACTGCTGTCGTCGTTCGCCGTCGATTCCATTGTCGCGGCGCGCCGCGCCGCGCCCGATCTGCCCCGGGCGCTGCTGATCGATGCCATCCCGGAAGACTGGCGCACGCTGCTCGAGCGCAGCGCCGCCGCGAGTCTCAACACGAATCACATGGCGCTGACGCAGGAGCGCGCGCGCGAGATCAAGCAGGCGGGGTACTGGCTCTTCTGCTACACCGTCAACGAACCGGACCGCGCGCGGGAGCTGCTGAGCTGGGGCGTGGACGCCTTCTGTACCGACCGCATCGACCTGATCGGCCCCGACTTCGCCGGCTAGGGGCGCCTAGGGTGTACGCGATCGGCCTTGCCGATCGCACCTGCACGCTGGGCGGATCGTTGGGTTTCTCGGCCCGGCTCCGGATCGGCCGCGCGGCCGAGGGGCGAGCGCAGCGCAATTCATTAGCTCCCTCGCCGAGCGCGAGTGGTGCAGATCGTGTACTGCCGGCACTTCAGCCTTAGCGCGGCGGCTGGGTATCGACGAACGACGGCCGTCCGGCGAGCTTGTCGTTCAGGCGGGCGAGGTTGGGATACTGGCCGCGCCAGTCGATGTGGGCGAAGCGGAAGTCGAGGTAACCCAACGCGCATCCGACGGCGATGTCCGCCAGTGAATAGGCGTGACCGTTGCACCACGGCTTCTCGCCCAGCCCGTGGCTCATCGCCTTGACGCCGGTCTGCACCTTCTGCAGCTGCCGGTCGATCCACTTCTGGCTCTGCTGCTCGGTCGGACGCTGCGTCTGCTCGAGCCGCGTCAGGATCAGCGCATCGACCACGCCGTCGGCCAGCGCTTCCCAGGTGCGAACCTCGGCGCGCTCCCGACCGGACGGTGGTATCAGCTTGGCGACAGGAGTCATGCCATCGAGGTACTCGACGATCACGCGCGAGTCGAACACGGCGCCACCGTCTTCCATGATCAGGCAGGGGACCTTGCCGAGCGGGTTCGACTCGAGGATGCGGGTGTCGGGTGCCCAGACATCCTCGAGCTCGAGCTGATAGTCGATGCGCTTCTCCGCCATCACGATGCGGACCTTGCGCACGTACGGGCTGGTGAGGGAGCCCAGCAGACGAATGTTCTTGGACACGCTGAACCGATCGAAACTCTACTTCGGGCCAGTATATCGGCAGTGCCGAGCGCACCGGCAAGCGCCGTGTGGCAGCGGCGGACAGTGATGCGCCTTTGATACACTGACCGTTCGTCGTCGGCGCTGCGCGCACTGGCTCGCCGCCGCCCGTGCCGCCTTTCCGGAACCCCGTGTCACTCGAGCTGCTTGCCCTGACTGCCCTGTCGCCGCTCGACGGCCGCTATGGCCGGCAGACGGCCGAGCTCAGGGAAGTTTTTTCCGAATTTGCCTTCATGCGCGAGCGCCTGCGCGTCGAGGTCGAATGGCTCATCAACCTCTCGATGCTCGGTCTGGCAGAGCTGCCGCGCCTGCCGCGTGAGGCCGAGGCGCGCCTGCGGCAGCTCGTCAGCGACTTCAGCATCGAGGACTGCACCGAGATCAAGGCCATCGAAGCCGAGACGAATCACGACGTCAAGGCGGTCGAGTATTTCATCAAGCGGCGCACGCAGGATATTCCGGCGCTCGCCCACGCGTCCGAGTTCATCCACTTCGCGTGCACCTCCGAGGACATCAACAACGTCGCCCACGCACTGATGCTCGAGCGCGGCCGCTTCGTGCTGCAGGGCCGGCTGCGCAACATCCACGCGCAGCTGCGCGAGTACGCGCACGGCTATGCGGACCTGCCGATGCTCTCGCGTACGCACGGTCAGCCGGCCAGCCCGACGACAGTCGGCAAGGAGTTCGCCAACGTGACGGTGCGTCTGGCGGCGGCGATCGATGCCATCGCCCGGGTTCCGCTGCTGGCGAAGATGAATGGCGCGGTTGGCAACTACAACGCGCATCTTGCGGCGTACCCGGCGATCGACTGGGAGAATTTCGCGCGCAACGTCGTCGAGGGCCTCGGTCTCACCTTCAATCCGCACACGATCCAGATCGAACCGCACGATTACATGGCGGAACTCTTCGACGCGATCGCGCGCGCCAACACGATCCTTCTCGACCTCGATCGCGACATCTGGGGCTACATCGCGCTGGGTTACTTCAGGCAGAAGCTCAAGGCGGGCGAGGTCGGCTCTTCGACGATGCCGCACAAGGTCAACCCGATTGACTTCGAGAACTCCGAAGGCAACCTGGGGCTCGCGAATGCGGTCTTGCGTCACCTTGCGGAGAAGCTGCCGGTGTCGCGCTGGCAGCGCGACCTCACGGATTCGACGGTGCTGCGCAATCTCGGCGTGGCGTTCGGTTATTCGCTGGTTGGCATCGAATCCTGCCTGCGCGGATTGCGCAAGCTCGAAGTCAACGAGGAGCGCCTGCGCGCGGATCTCGAAGACGCCTGGGAAGTGCTGGCCGAGCCAGTTCAGACCGTCATGCGGCGCTACGGGGTGCCGAATCCCTATGAACAGCTGAAGGCGCTCACCCGCGGCAAGGGCATCACGCAGGACGCTCTTCAGGAATTCATCCGCTCGCTCGCGATTCCCGCCGACGCGCGTGATGCATTGCTGGCGCTGACCCCGGCCAGCTACATCGGCAAGGCGTCTGAACTGGCGCGCCGCGCCTGAGCGGCTGTGTGCCACATGGTGCGGCCGAGCGTCGGGCGTTGAGCACTGGCGCGACGGTGTCCACCACAGGCACCGGCAGGATCGCCTGCGCTGGGGTCCGACCCGCAGTCGGGCCGGCAGGTGTCGCCGCTGAACCACCCTATGCATCGGCGATCGAGCTGCGATGCCTGCTTCTGTCGAACGGGTGTTTACCCACGCTCCGCTGTACGCGCGAATTCAGGAATAATCAATCCGAGCGCCGTGCTCGCCCTTGTAGCGGTCGAAGCGGTGACCTGATCAACACGACGAGGAATCGATGAGGAAGATTGCCATACCGCTTGCCTGCGCTGTGGGATTGATGGGCCCGGTCCAGGCCCAGTTTTCAAAGCCGGAACGCGCGGTCGAATACCGCCAGGCCGCGTTCACCATCATGAACAATCACATGGGCCGCATTTCACAGGCTGTCCAGGGCAAGATCCCCTACGACAAGGACGCCGTTCTGCGCAGCGCTGAGATCATCGAGATCGTCGGCAAGCTGCCCTACGAAGCATTCGGGCCGGGCACGGACCTGATGGAGTCGAAGGCCAAGCCGTCGATCTGGAAGGAAGAGTCCAAGTTCAGGCAACTGGCGGCTGATATGCAGGCGGAGACCGTCAAGCTGACGGCGGCCGCGAAGTCCGGCAACCTCGACAGCGTACGCAACCAGTTTCGCGCCACGGCGAAAAGCTGCGACGCCTGTCACGACGCCTACCGTGAAAAGTGATCCGATGTGTCCTACAGCGTGACGGCGTAGGCCACCAGCGCCGCTGACAGGGCCAGGAACACGACAGCGCGCAGCCGCATCCGCCTGTCGTCGGTGGCCGCAGCGGCGTCGATCCCTTCCCGGTCACCGCTGACCATGGCGCGCACCAGCGCGTCGCGGCGCCTCATCGTGTGCCATGCCACGGCGGCCAGATGCATCAAGATGAGCGCGAGCAGGACCCAGCGGTTGAAGCGGTGAATGCTGGACGCCAGCTTCACGCTGGATTCGGAGACGAGTACTGCCCAGGGCCCTTCGGTGAAATCGCCGTCTGAAGCAAGGAGGCCGGTGAGGACCTGCACCCCCGTGCCGATCAGCAGCGCATAGACGGACAGCGCGCCGAGCGGACTGTGCCCGGCCCAGGGCCGCGGCGACCGCAGATAGCCCAGCGCCGCGCGCATTGAGGGAGCGAAGCTCGCGAAGCGCGCGTAGCGGTCGCCGGCGAAGCCCCAGAACAACCTGAATACCAGCAGCAGCAGGACCGCGTAGCCGAATCGGAAGTGCCACTCCAGCCAGGGCTGCCCGCCGAACTGGCCGCTGGCCCAGGCGGCGAGCACCAGGCCAGCAAGCAGCCAGTGGAAAAGCCGAGTCGGCAGGTCCCAGATACGGACCCGCCCGCGGGCCGGCGCGGACACCCTACGGAAGGACCTGCTGTTCTTCGTCCTTCTTGACGGGCTTCACGAGGTCCTCGCGCTTGACGCCGAGGTACATCGCGATCGCAGCGGCGACGAACACCGAAGAATAGATGCCGAAGATAATGCCGATCGTCAGCGCAAGCGCAAAGTAATGCAGCGCTGGCCCGCCGAAGAAATACATCGCCAGCGTCATGCACAGCGTTGAGCCGTGCGTGATGATCGTGCGCGAGATGGTTGCCGTGATCGCGCTGTCGATGACCTCGACCGTCGACATCTTTCGGAATTTCTTGAAGTGCTCGCGTACGCGGTCGAAGATGATGACCGACTCGTTGACCGAGTAGCCGAGCACCGCCAGCACCGCGGCCAGCACCGGCAGCGAGAACTCCCAGCGGAAAATCGCGAACATGCCGATGACCAGCACGACGTCGTGCAGGTTGGCGATGATCGCTGCCACCGAGAACTTCCACTCGAAGCGGAAGGCGAGGTAGATCATGATGCCGATGACGACCATCAGCAGCGCGAGCAGACCGTCATGGGCAAGTTCCTCGCCGACCGCCGGGCCGACGAACTCGACGCGCTTCAGCTCCACCGCCGGCTCCTGCGCCTTGAGCGTCTGCATCACGCGCTCGGCCTGCTGCCCGGACGAGGTGCCCTTTTCGAGCGGCAGCCGGATCAGCACGTCACGCGAGGTGCCGAAATTCTGGACCTGTGACTCGCCCCAGCCCTTCTTCTCGATCGCCTCGCGGATCGTCTCGAGATTGGCGGCCTGCGGGTAGCGGACTTCCATCACCGTGCCGCCGGTGAAGTCGACCGACAGGTTGAGACCGCGCATCAGCAGGAAAGCGACCGCGATGCCGAACGAGATGAACGAAATCGCGTTCAGGATCAGCGAGTAGCGCATGAAGGGAATCGTGCGCTTGATACGGAAGAACTCCATGGAATCTCTCCTGCCTTCTGCTACTTCGCTGCCGTCGTGGTGGGCCGCCAGATCTGGCCAATCGAGATCTCCTGCAGCTTCCGGCGCGAGCCGTACACGAGGTTGACGATTGCGCGCGAGACGAAGACCGCCGAGAAGATCGATGTCAGGATGCCGAGGCAGTGCACGACCGCGAAGCCGCGCACCGGCCCTGAGCCGAACGTCAGCAGCGCGACGCCGGCGATCAGCGTCGTGACGTTGGAGTCGAGGATCGTCGCGAAGGCCTTTTCATAGCCTTCGCTGATCGCCTGCTGCGCGTTGCGGCCGTTGCGCAGTTCCTCGCGCACGCGCTCGTTGATCAGCACGTTGGCATCGATCGCCATGCCCAGCGTCAGCGCGATGGCCGCAATGCCCGGCAGCGTCAGTGTGGCCTGCAGCAGCGACAGCAGCGCGATTAGCAGCATCACGTTGACGCTCAGCGACACCACCGAGATCAGTCCGAAGACACGGTAGTACAGGATCATGAACACGGCGATCGCGGCGAAGCCGTACAGGGTCGAGCGGAATCCCCGCTCGATGTTTTCCTTGCCCAGGCTCGGGCCCACCGTCCGCTCCTCGATGATCTCCATCGGCGCGGCGAGCGATCCGGAGCGGATCAGCAGCGCAAGGTCCGTCGTCTCCTGCACCGAGAAGTTGCCGGTGATCTGGAACTGGTTGCCGAACTCGCCCTGGATACGTGCCACCGAGATGGCTTCGCCCTTGCCCTTCTCATAAAGCACGATCGCCATCAGCTTGCCGATGTTGTCGCGCGTGATCGAGCGCATCGCGCGACCGCCTGCCTCGTCGAGTCGCACCGAAACCGCGGGGCGCTGCGTCTGGCTGTCGATCGTCGCGGCAGCGTTGTTAAGCTGATTCCCGGTGACGACGACCTCGCGCTTGAGCGGAACCGGCGTCACCGTGCCGTCGGCCTTGCGCTCCGGCACCGTCAGGGCTCCACCGCCTCCCGCGGCCATGGCCTCCTGGTCGACCAGGCGAATCTCGAGCGTCGCCGTGCGGCCCAGCAGCGACTTGGCGCGCGCCACGTCCTGCACGCCCGGCAGCTGGACCACGATGCGATCCGCTCCCTGCTGCTGGATGACCGGCTCGGCAACGCCGAGTTCGTTGACCCGGTTGTGCAGCGTGGTGATGTTCTGCTTCAGGGCGTTGTCCTGGATCTCCTTCTGTGCCGCCGGCGTCAGCGTGGCGAAGAGTGAGAGCTCCTGGCCGCTGCCTTCCTCGCGCAGGCTCAGCTCGCGCACCTGGGCCCGGATCAGATCCTCGGCGCGGGCGCGTGTCTCCGGGTCGCGGAACTTGATCTCGATTTCGGTCGGCGACTTCGAGATGCCGGCGTGCCGGATGTTCTTCTCGCGCAGCAGGGTCCGGATGTCCGAGCTGAACGTGTCGAGCCGCTTGTCGACCGCGGCGCGCATGTCGACCTGCAGCAGGAAGTGGACGCCGCCGCGCAGATCCAGGCCTAGGTACATCGGCAGCGCATGCAGGCTCTTCAGCCAGGCGGGCGTGTTCGAGATCAGGTTGAGTGCGACGATGTAGGACGGATCCTCGAGATTCGGGTTCAGTGCGCGCTGGATCGCGTCCTTGGCCTGCAACTGCACATCCGTGTCGCGGAACCGTGCGCGCACCGTCGAGCTCAGGCCCGCCGTGTCGAAGAAGACGCCATCGGGCTCGAGCTTGGCGTCCTTCAGGATCGACTCGATGCGCGACATCAGCGCGGCATCGACCTTGATCGTCGGCTTGCCGGACGAAACCTGCACGGCCGGCGACTCGCCGAAGAAGTTCGGTGCCGTGTAGATGGCGCCCAGCAGCAAGGCGACGCCGATGATGAGGTACTTCCAGAGCGGGTAGCGGTTCATTGGCAATTCGACCTCGTGTACGCGCCGCTTTGCGGCGCACGTGCACTCGGTCGAGGTTGATTAGCGGGCCGGGCTTCGGGCGGCCGGGCGCCCGGCCCGACGGCAACTGCACGGGCGGGGCGGCGAATTACGCAGGACAAGACTGTCGCGCCTCCGGGGCCCGCCAAGTCAGAGCGACTTGACGGTGCCTTTGGGCAGCAGCGTCTGGACCGCCGCGCGCTGCATCGAGATCTGCACCGGCTGGCCATTGACGCTGGCGACCTGCAGCGTGATGTACTGGTCGGCCATGTCGGTGATCTTGCCGACGATGCCACCGGCCGTGACGACCTCGTCGCCCTTGTTCAGCGCCTCGACCATCGTCTTGTGTTCCTTCTGCCGCTTCACCTGGGGGCGGATCAGCAGGAAGTAAAAGACGATGAAGATCAGCACCATGAAGCCGATCGACATCAGTGACGACTCGGCGCCCGGCTGCGCGGCCGGCGCGGTCTGGGCATAAGCGTTCGAAATGAAGAACATCGTTTTTTCCTGCGCGTAGGAGTGGATAGGGCCGGCGCCACCGTGACGCTCGACCAAACCGCGGGATTATAGGGTCGCCGGCGGTCAGACGCCGCGTGACCGATCCCGGGAAAACGCCTGCCTGAAGTCCTCGAAGCGGCCGTGCCCGATGGCAGTGCGGGCTTCGTGCATCAGCGACAGATAGAAGTGCAGGTTGTGGATCGTGTTCAGGCGCGCACCCAGGATCTCGTTGACCCGCTGCAGATGGTGCAGATAGGCACGGCTGAAGTTGCGGCAGGTGTGGCAGCTGCAGCTTTCGTCGGCCGGTCCGGTCTCCGTTCGGTAGCGGCTGTTGCGCAGCTTGAGGTCGCCGTAGCGTGTGAAAAGCCAACCGTTGCGCGCGTTGCGTGTCGGCATCACGCAGTCGAACATGTCGATGCCCGCGGCAATGCCTTCGATGAGGTCCTCGGGCGTGCCGACGCCCATCAGGTAGCGCGGCCGGTCGGCCGGCAGTCGTGGGGCCGTGTATCGCAGTATGCGCAGCATTTCGTCCTTGGGCTCGCCCACCGACAGTCCGCCGATCGCGTAGCCGTCGAACCCGATGTCGATCAGCCCGCCAAGCGACTCGTCGCGCAGGTGCTCGTACATGCCGCCCTGGACGATGCCGAAGAGCGCATTGCGCCGGCCCCTGGCCTCGCCCAGTTGCGCGAATGCATCGCTGCTGCGCTGGGCCCAGCGCAACGACAGCCGCATGGAGGCAGCGGCGTCCTGCGCCGTGGCCGCGAGGCCATTGATTTCATACGGCGTGCACTCGTCGAAAACCATCGCGATGTCGGAGTCGAGCACGTTTTGAATGCGCATCGATTCTTCCGGCGTGAGGAAGAGCCGATCGCCGTTGACGGGCGACGCGAAGCGCACGCCTTCTTCCGAGATCTTGCGCAGGGTCCCGAGAGAAAACACCTGGAAGCCTCCCGAATCCGTCAGGATCGGCGACTGCCACCCCATGAAGCGGTGCAGCCCCCCGTGCGCTTCGATCACGTCCAGTCCTGGCCGCAGCCAGAGATGAAAGGTATTCCCCAGGACGATCTGCGCGCCGCTTTCTTCCAGTTCCCAGGGCGCCATCGCCTTGACTGTGCCGTAGGTGCCGACGGGCATGAAGACCGGCGTCTCGACCGCACCATGGGCGAGCGAGAGCCGTCCTCGTCGCGACTGGCCATCGGTCGCGAGCACTTCGAAGCGGGCCGTCATGGTGCGCGCTCCAGCAGCATCGCATCGCCGTAACTGAAGAACCGGTAGCGCTGGGCGATCGCATGCGCATATGCCGACCTGATGCGTTCCGTTCCGGCGAACGCGCAGACAAGCATCAGCAGCGTCGAGCGCGGTAGGTGGAAATTGGTGATCAGCCGGTCGACGACGCGGAATGTGTAACCCGGTGTGATGAAAAGCGACGTATCGCGGCTGCCCGGCCGGACTTCGAACCCGCCGTCCGCAGCAACAGCGGCGGACTCGAGCGCGCGCAGGCTGGTGGTGCCCACGGCCACGATACGCCGGCGCTCGCTTCTCGCCTTGTTCACGGCGCTTGCGGTGGCCAGCGGCACGTCGTACCACTCGCTGTGCATGCGGTGGTCCGCGATCCGCTGGGACCGCACCGGCTGGAACGTCCCCGCCCCGACATGCAGGGTGATTCCTGCCGACTGCACGCCTTGTGCGCGCAGCCGATCAAGCAGCGGCGTCGTGAAGTGCAGGCCCGCCGTGGGCGCCGCGACCGCGCCGGGCCTCGCCGCATACACCGTTTGATAGCGCTCGGCATCGATCGCAGTGTCGGCATGCGCGATATAGGGCGGCAGTGGCACATGGCCGTGCTGTTCCAGCACCGGCAGCACGTCGCGGTCGAAGCGCAGCAGGAAGAAGTCCTCACGGCGCCCTTCGACCGTTGCTCGTACATCGTCTCCGAAATGGAAGGACGTGCCAGTCACGGGCCGATGGCTGGTCCGAACCAGCGCGAGTGCGAGATCGGGCTCCAGTAGACGCTCGACCAGCGCTTCGACCCTGCCGCCGCTGGCCTTGCGGCCGAGCAGGCGTGCCTTGATGACACGGGTGTCGTTGAACACGAGCAGGTCGCCCGGCGCGAGCAGCCGCTCGACGTCCGCAAAGGCGAGGTCGTGCAGGGCATCGGCCGTCACATGCAGCAGACGGCTTGCACCGCGCTCGGGCAGCGGCTGCTGCGCGATCAGTACGTCCGGGAGTTCGTAGTCGAAGTCGTCGAGCGTCAGCTCGCGGTCGACGATGGCTTGACTGGCCATGCGTGCCTTCCAGCGCCACGGGGGCTGTAGCGCGTTGCTTTTGAATTGCGGGCCGCCGCCCGGCCGCCCGAAGGCGGCCCGCCACTTCAAGCGCCGAGGGTGCACGTGCGACGCGGAGCGTCGCGTACACCCGAGGCGAATGGTGCCGGGAAAGGGAATCGAACCCTTACGGTATTGCTACCGCGGGATTTTGAG
>DAOMFI010000021.1:0-8494 GCA_035429725.1 Burkholderiaceae bacterium
TCCAGTTCGAGGCGCTGCTGCACCTTGCGCGCCTGCCGGAATGCCTCGTTGATGATGCGGCGATCGAGTGCCGAAAGCTCGCCGAGGGCGACCTCGTTCGGGTTGTCAGCCGCGGCAGCGTAGGACTGCGCACGTCGATGCTGCGCACGAAGACGCATCAGCTGGAAGTACTCGAATGACGGCACCCACGCCTGCACATCGTCGTTCGGCAGGCGACCGGCCTCGCTGAGCCGCTTGAGGCGTTCGGCCGTATTCGTCTCGTGCAAGCCGGCCGCCAGCGCCCAGATGCGCGCCGCGTCAACGAACGGGACGGTACCGTGCATTTTCAGGTCGACCCGACCGCTGCCGCCTTCTCCGAACAGCGAGTCGACGATGCCGCGACCGGCCGGCGGCCGGTTGCGCAGCGCGTTGTCGGCCATCTGCTTGAGGAATCGCGGGTTGCGCTGTGCCCGCGCCACGACGTCCTCGCGCAGGCCGTTGGCCAGGCCGGCATCGCCAAAGAGCGGACGGAAGTCGAAGAAAATGCTGGCGTTGAGCAGTGCATCCGGATCGCCACGGTCGATCCAGCCGGCAAACAGCGCATCCCAGCCCGCATAGTCCAGGCACCACGCCGGGTTGCGCGCCATGATGTTGCCCTTGCAGAGCGGGAAGCCACAGGCTGCCAGTGCCTCGTTGCTCCAGTCCGCGAGCTCCAGCATCCGCTCCTTGGTCGTCTTGCCGTCCACGAACAGGATGCCGTTGTCCTGGTCGGTCGCGATCGTCTGCTCGCCGCGCCCCTCGCTGCCGAACGAAAGCCAGCAGAAACTGCGCGCATCGAGACTGAAGCGCTGAGTGCCGATGGTCAGCAGGCGTACCGTCAACTGGTCGTTAAGGTGACTGATGAGGCGCGTCAGCTGCGCGGCGGACACGCCCTGCGCCACCAGGTGATGTGACAGCCGACGCACATCGGCCGCCGCGACCGCGAGCGAGTCGACATCCTCGGCGCGCCGTATTGCAACCGCAAGCTGGCGCACCGTCAGCCGCTGCAGCGCAAACAGGTCGCGTTCCGAGACGACGCCGGCGACCCGCTGCACGCCGCCTTCCCTGCGGACAATCGGAATGTGCCGAATGGAGTGTTCGGCCATCAGCAGTGTCGCATCGGCCGCGGTTTCGTCGGCGTCGAGCGTCAGCACGTTCGACGTCATGACCTCGCGTACCGGAGTCGCCAGCGGCACCTCGGGCAGAATGACGCGGCCGATGAGGTCCGTGCGGGTCAGGATGCCCGTGACCTTCTCGCCCCCCTGATGCGGTTCGACGACGAGCACGGAGCCGACATGGGCGGCATGCATGCGGCCAAAGGCCTCGCGCAACGGCGTGTCGGGAGCGCAGGTCAGGGGCGGGCCTCGCAGCAGATCGGCGAGCGGGGTCGCCATCGTGCGCTCGGCCGACGCCTCCGATGCGTAGGTCTGCTGCAACTGCTGGCGCGAGAGGTCGAGCAGCGCGCCAAGCCGGCGCTTGCAGAAGTCCAGGAAGGGCGCACTGCGCTGCGCCAGCGCCATGAACCGCTCGCGTGGAAGCAGCAGGCAGAAGGTGTCTCCCACCGAGCGGTACGTCAGCGTCACGGGCCGCTCCGCGAGCAAGGCGCCCACCGGGAAACAGTCCCCGACGCCGGCCTCGAAGGCAATGCCCTTCTTGTCCGGTGCTTCACCCTGCACCCGCCCCTGCTTGACGATCATGCAGTGCGTAGGCACCTTGCCCGTGGGAGCCAGCACGACTTCGTCAGGCGCGAAGTAGCCGATCTCGACGCTCTCGATGACGAAGTCGAGGTCCTCGGCCGCCATCGCCGAGAACGGCATATAGGCCCGAAGGAGCTGCCTGAGTCCGGCGGCGATCGTCGGTGCTGCCATGCTGTCTCCTCAGAGGCCGCGGGCTGCCGATCGCCTGCTCACGCGTCCGTGTCTTTTTGTTTCGGCGGTGGCGAACGATGCCGCCGCCGCGCTCCAAGAATCATCCACACGGCGAGTGCGAGACCGACGCCGGCAATCAAGAATTCCACTGCGATCGTCCTATCGCTCGGCGCCCTGCGATTTGACGACCGTCATGGCCGTCGAGATCAGTGTGGCGACATCTCCCAGGTTGGCCGGCACGATCAGCGTGTTGTTGGTCTTCGCAAGTCCGCTGAAGGCCTCGACATAACGTTCTGCCACCTTGAGGTTGACAGCCTCGATGCCGCCGGGCTGGCGGATGGCCTCGGCCACCTGGCGCACCGCCTTGGCGGTGGCGTCGGCAATCGCGACGATGGCGGAAGCCTCCCCCAGTGCGCGGTTGATCTGGGCCTGCTTGTCGCCCTCGGACTTCGCAATCGCGGCCTCGCGTTCGCCGGTCGCGATGTTGATCTGCTCCTGCTTGCGCCCTTCGGAGGATGCGATCAGCGCGCGCTTCTCGCGCTCCGCGGTGATCTGCTGCTGCATCGCGTGCAGGATCGCATTGGGCGGCGTGATGTCCTTGATTTCGTAGCGCAGCACCTTCACACCCCAGTTCATCGCTGCTTCGTCGATCGCGGCCACCACGCTGGAGTTGATGAACTCGCGCTCCTCGAACGTCTTGTCGAGTTCGAGCTTGCCGATGACCGAGCGCAGCGTCGTCTGTGCGAGCTGCGTGATCGCCAGGATGTAGTTGCTCGCGCCGTACGAGGCACGCTGCGGATCGGTGACCTGGAAGTAAAGCACGCCGTCGACCTGCAGCTGCGTGTTGTCCTTGGTGATGCAGACCTGGCTCGGCGTGTCGAGCGGGACTTCCTTGAGGCTGTGCTTGTACGCCAGCCGGTCGACGAACGGGATCACGATGTTCAGTCCGGGCTGCAGCACCGCATGGAACTTGCCGAGCCGTTCGACCACCCAGGCGTTCTGTTGCGGAACGACCTTCACCGCCTTGATGACGAAAGTTACCGCGACGACCAGCAGCACCAGCGCGACGAGCGACACCCCGTCGACGAACGGAATCGGCATGACAGTCTCCTAGCGAGGCTTGGCGGCCACGATCAGCCGGTTGGCCTGGATTTCCCGGATCACAAATTCACCGCTGGTCGGCTGCTCGCCCGGAGCGAGCTCGACGTCCCAGACCGCGCCACGGTAGCTGGCCCGCGCCGTGCGCGCGGCGGTCCAGTTCTCCACGCGCAGCGACTGGCCGATGTCCATGTTCTGTACCCGATCGTCGCCGCGCTCATGCAACCGTTTGCCGAAGCGCGTCGTCCGCAGCCAGACCGAGCCGCCGATGCCGATCGCGGCCGCCACGACGAACTGCAGCGCGATCGATGCGCCCGCCAGGGCCGCGATGCCCGCTGCCGCCAGCGCAATCGAGATGACCAGGAGATAGAAGGTGCCGCTCAGCAGCTCGGCGACGAGCAGGCCGAAGGCGACTACGAACCACCCGATGTAGCTGTCCATGGCTGCTCCTCCGTGGCCCGATAGCTGCGGACGCCGAACCCGACTTCAAGCGTACCGCGCCCGCGGACCGATGAGTGGCGTCTCGTTCGCGTGCCCGGCCTCATGCCGCGCGCGCAAGACGCTGCCAGGTCGCGACGACGGTGTCCGGATTGAGCGAGATCGACTCGATGCCCTGCGCCACGAGCCACTCGGCAAAGTCGACGTGATCCGACGGACCCTGCCCGCAGATGCCGATGTACTTGCCGCGCGCGCGGCACGCGGCGATCGCCTGCGTCAGCAGCGCCTTGACCGCAGGATCCCGCTCGTCGAAGCCCTCGGCGACCAGGCCGGAATCACGGTCCAGCCCGAGGGTCAGCTGCGTCAGGTCGTTGGAGCCGATCGAGAAGCCGTCGAAGTAGTCGAGGAACTGTTCAGCCAGCAGTGCGTTCGACGGGACCTCGCACATCATGATGAGGCGCAGCCCGCCCTCGCCATTGGCGGCTCCGCTGCCGCGCCGCAGGCCGTGCTCGGCGAGCAGCTCGGTCACCCGCCGGGCCTCGGCCAGCGTCCGCACGAACGGCACCATGATCTCGACGTTGGTCAGTCCCATCACCTCCCGAACGCGCTTGAGCGCCGCGGCCTCCATGCTGAAGCACTCGCGAAACGACTCCGCAACATAGCGCGCCGCCCCACGGAAACCGAGCATGGGGTTTTCTTCGTCGGGCTCGTAGCGCGAGCCGCCGATCAGCTTCTTGTACTCGTTGCTCTTGAAGTCCGACATGCGAACGATGACGGGCTTGGGCCAGAACGCGGCGCCGATCGTCGCAATGCCCTCGGCCAACTTGGCCTCGAAGAACGCCCGCGGCGACTCGTAGCCCGCTGCCAGGCGTTCAACCGCGGACTTCAGCTCGGCATCGATGTTCGGATACTCGAGCACCGCCTTCGGGTGCACCCCGATGTTGTTGTTGATGATGAACTCGAGCCGCGCCAGGCCGACTCCGGCATTCGGCAGCGCCTGGAAATCGAAGGCCAGCTGCGGATTGCCGACGTTCATCATGATCTTGACGGGGATCGGCGGCAGCTTGCCCTGCTGCACCGTCTCGACCTCCATTTCGAGCGCGCCGGCGTAAATGTTTCCCGTGTCGCCCTCCGCGCAGGAGACGGTGACCGTCATGCCGTCGGTCAGCACGTCGGTCGCGTGACCGCAACCGACGACGGCCGGGATGCCCAGCTCACGCGCGATGATGGCCGCGTGGCAGGTCCGCCCGCCCCGGTTGGTGACGATCGCCGCCGCCCGCTTCATCACCGGTTCCCAGTTCGGATCGGTCATGTCGGTCACCAGCACATCGCCAGCGCGCACCCGGTCCATTTCGCTCGCACTGCGTATGTTGCGCACGACGCCGACACCGATCTTCTGTCCGATCGCGCGGCCCGAGGCCAGGACCGAACCCTTGCCCGTCAGCTTGAACCGCTGCTGCGCCTCGACGCCCGCCTGCGACTTCACCGTCTCCGGCCGCGCCTGCAGGATGTAGATGCGGCCATCGAGGCCGTCCTTGCCCCACTCGATGTCCATCGGCCGGCCATAGTGCTGCTCGATCGACACGGCGTAACGGGCCAGTTCCAGCACATCGGCATCGGTCAGCGAGAAACGGCGGCGCTCGGCATCGGAAACATCGACCGTGCGCACGGTGCGACCGGCCGCGCCGGCGGGGTCGAACTCCATCTTGATGAGCTTCGACCCCAGGGACTTGCGGATGATCGGGTGCTTGCCGGCCGCCAGCATCGGCTTGTGGACGTAAAACTCGTCAGGGTTGACGGCGCCCTGCACCACGGTCTCGCCCAGCCCGTAGCTCGACGTGATGAACACCACATCGCGGAATCCGGACTCCGTGTCCATCGTGAACATGACGCCCGCCGCGCCGCGGTCCGAGCGGACCATGCGCTGCACACCGGCCGACAGGGCGACGTCGGCGTGCGCAAACCCCTTGTGCACCCGGTAGGCGATGGCGCGGTCGTTGTACAGCGAAGCGAAGACGTGCTTGATGCGGTCGAGCACGGCATCGATGCCGGTCACGTTCAGGTAGCTCTCCTGCTGGCCCGCAAACGAGGCGTCCGGCAGGTCCTCCGCCGTGGCGCTGGACCGCACCGCCACTGAGATATCACTTGAATATTCTTCTATAAGTTTTTGATAATTAGAACGAATTTCTTTTTCAAGGCGGTCTGGAAGTCGTGTCTCGACGACCCACTTCCGAATCTCGGCGCCGGTCTTTGCGAGGGCGCGCACATCGTCCACGTCCAGCGCGTCGAGCGCGTCAGCGATCCGCTGGCGCAGCTTGCCGGCGTCCAGGAAGTCCCGAAACGCTTGTGCCGTGGTTGCGAAGCCATCCGGGACGCGAATGTGCGCAGCTTCAAGCTGGCTCAGCATTTCGCCGAGCGAGGCGTTCTTCCCGCCGACCGATTCGACGTCGGTCATTCGCAGCTCTTTGAACGGTACGACGTACGCGCCGCTTGGCATGCCCTCTCCTGTCGTGCTCGTGTGACTAGAATCCGTCGATTCTACCGAGCGGCTCCGTGTATTTACTGCGCCGCATCAGCGAGGACTTGATGCCCGACAGCCAGGCCGGACCGTTCGATCGAACGGCGTTCTTCGTTTCCGACGGAACCGGCATCACGGCCGAGACCCTCGGCCACAGTGTCCTGACGCAGTTCGGCGATCTGCGCTACCGCCCCCAGCGCCTGCCGTTCGTCGATTCCGTCGAAAAGGCGCGCGACGCCGCCCTGCGCATCAACGAGGCCCGGGCGCGGGACGGCAAGCGGGCCATCGTCTTCTCGACGCTGGTGAACCCGACGGTGGCCGCCGAGCTGCGCAGTGCGGCCGATGCGTTCGTCATCGAGATGTTCGGGACCTTTGTCGAGCCGCTGGAGCGCGAACTCGGCATGAAGTCCACCCACACGATCGGACGCTCTCACAACATCGCCGTCAATTCGGAGGACTACAAGAACCGGATCGAGGCGATCAACTTTGCGCTGGCCCATGATGACGGCCAGTCCGCCAAAGGACTGGAGAAGTCCGACGTGATCCTGGTCGGCGTCTCGCGCTCCGGCAAGACACCTACTTCGCTGTACCTCGCGATGCAGTACGGAGTGAAGGCGGCCAACTACCCGCTCATCCCGGAAGACTTCGAACGCAATCAGCTTCCTTCCGCACTGCCGCCCTACAAGGGCAAGCTCTTCGGTCTTTCAATCGCACCGGAACGGCTCTCGGAAGTGCGCAACGAACGCCGGCCCAACAGTCGCTACGCCTCGCTGGACAACTGCCGCTACGAGGTCGACGCCGCGGAGCGGATGATGCGGCGGGAAGGCATCCGGTGGCTCTCGTCGACGACAAAGTCGATCGAGGAGATCGCGACGACGATCATGCAGGAAGTGCGGCTCGACAGGCGCTCGTACTGACGCCTCAGCCATAGCAAGCCACCGTCGCGCGCCTGGGGCCCTCTTGGCGCTCACTGGGGCTTCGGACCTCCGCCACGCCGGCTGAATCATCTCTGATTGCTGCGAAACGCGCGGACACGGCCACGGCACCGGATCGCGAGTGGCGGACTGCACCCAGGCGGTTGGCGAAGCACAAGCCCGGCCAAGGCGCGGATCGTGCAAAGGGTTTCCAGTTGGAGATGTCGGCGCCAGACGTAGGTTCCTCGACCCATCATCTGGAACGTCGGCGCGAGCAGTTGATGTGATGGCAGGGCAACCTTTCGCCGAGATCGCAGCAAGATGGTGGGGTTGTGGGTGCGGCGTCGCGTGCGGAACAGCGCTTGGGAGGGACGGTTTCGTGTGCCGGCGCAGGGACAAACAACGCACCGACCCAGCGTCAGCACGCCAGGGCCAGCGTCGGGTGCGCGCCGGCTCACGCGACGTTGACGGTTTGTTCGAAGCTGTGAGAATCGGCACCCGGTCCCGAAAAGCATAGACAAGGCAAGAGTCCGGATGCCATTGACGCGCGCACGGAATGCACCGACGAGACGCCTTGTCCTGCGGGGCTGCCTGGGCGGCCGTTGCACTGGGCCGTGGGTCACACTCGTCTCCACAGGGTGCGGTTCGGCGTCCGGTGCGGTAGAGCGGGGTTCGGCCGAGGCATCTCGCGCGCGCTACGTGCAAGGCCAACGGAGCTACCGCGGTCTCCGCGCCCCGCACGCCACTATGGGCGCGGGAGCCAGCCCATGAGCGCCGACCGCAGACGTCTGGCGTTCGCGTTACTTTTCTCACTGCTGATTCACGCGCTGTTGCTGAGCCTGACCTTTGGAGGTCAGGGACTTGGGCTTCCAGGACTCGGCTTCCCCTGGCGCGAGCGTCGGATCGAGGCGCCCGAACTGCGCGTCCTGCTCCTGCCGGCGCAAGACGCCGGCGCGAGACCGTCGGGTGCGTCCGTCAAGGAGCCGGCGCCGGCGCGAGCGGCCGATCGGCCTGCTGTCCGGGCGCCAGCCCGAATACTGTCGTTGGCTCCGGCGCCAACCCGCGACCGAGAGGCACAAGCGATCGCAGCTCGGTCGCAGCCGAGTACGCAGGCCAGCCGGAAGGCCGAGGTCAGTCCGGAGCCAAAGGCAACGCGCGCGGCTCCTGTGATGGCGCCACAGCGTGGCGAAGCGTCCGGCGACGCGGCCAAACCCATTCCGGCGCCGGACGTCATCGCCATGCAACGGCCTGGTGCGACCGCGTTGGTATCGCCTGCCGCCCCACCGTCTCCGGCGCTCCCAGCCGCCTCAGCGCCAAGCGCATCGAGTCAGGAGACCACGATGCAGCGGCCTCGAAGTGCTGACAGCAAGGCTCAAGAAACCATCGAAGCGGCACCGGCGCGCTCCGTCGAGCTTGCAACGCTCGAACGTTCGGAGCAGGAAGTGCCAACACCGGCGGTGCAGCCGGATACCGTGCTCAACGCAAACGCGCAGAGGGAGGCCGATCGTCAGGAAGCCGAGCGTCAGGCCGCTGCTCGGCAAGAGGCTGTGCGGCAGGCGGCTGCGCGTGAGAACGCCGAACGTGCCGAAAACGCGCGGCTGGAGTCGGAACGTCAGGAGGCAGCACAGCGGGCGGCGGCG
>DAOMFI010000021.1:8594-15305 GCA_035429725.1 Burkholderiaceae bacterium
GAAGCCGAGCGCGCTGAGGAAGCACGGCTGGAAGCAGAACGCCAGGAGGTCGCGCGACAGGCGGCAGCCCGGCAGGAGGCTGCTCGCCTGGAGACGGCCCGTCGGGACGCTGAACGGGCTGAGAGAGTTCGGCTGGAGGCGGAACGTCAGGAGGCCGAACGCCGCGAGGCCGAACGCCAGGCTGCGGCCCGGCAAGAGGCTGCGCGACTCGCGGCAGAACAGGAGGAGGCGCGACGGGAAGCACGACTGCGGGCAATTGGACGACAGCTCGACGAGGAAGCCGCCCGACGTGAAGCAGCAGCTTCGGCATCCGGTACGCCATCCAAGCCGTTGCCTTCCTCCAGCAGCCTGCGGCGCGGCAGACTGTTCGGGCGAACCGACCCCAATGTCGAACTTATTCGCTATGCGGAGGCGTGGGCCAGGAAGATCGAACTGAACATGACCATCGACATGGTCCGCGAAGCATTGAAGCGGCCCTACACCAATCCCCTCGTGACGGTGGCGATTCGAAGCGACGGCTCGGTGGAGTCCGTGACATTCGTCATGTCGAGCGGTGTGGCGGAAATCGATGAAGCGATACGGCGCATCGTGCAAAGCCAGATGCCCTATCAGGCATTCCCGCCAGCACTGGCCCGCGAGTACGACGTGATCGAGATCCGCCGGACCTGGTACTTCGACGTCGCCGTCCGGCTTTATTGACGCGACAGCAATTTTCGCTGCCTCGGTTCAATGCTCCATTGAGTGAGCAGCTCCAGCGACTATTTAGGCACCGGTGGTCACATCGGTTCCTTCGCGGAGTCATGCGCCTGGCTTCGAAGGCTCGACCGGCACTTCACCCGTATCGGAAAGCTTCACCGGATCGGCAAAACAGAGCGTCACATCGCGCCATCCAGAATGCGGTGACCGTACGAGTTGTCGATGCAGCAGCGCCACTGGCCATCGGCCTCACGCCGGTAGACATAGGTGGCAAGGCGAACGTCGTCCTCCTTGCCGGGTGCCGAGACGAGCGTCTTGCAAAGAACCAGGGCCGTCTCACCGGCTTCCAGCACCTGCATCTGCTGCTGGCTGACGCTCAGGCCATGGGCAAAGAAAGCCGCGATGTGTTGCATCACCTGGCGTATTGCCGCGCGTCCCCGCACTTGGTGCCCGGGCTTGACGATCAGCACCGCGTCCTCGGTGTAGTGATCCATCAGCGGCTCAAAGGCTTCCGCCATGATCAACCGGTCGGCCTCATGGATGCGTGTCAGCACAGGATGCGAAGACGTGGCCATGGTGCTCCTACGGACAAGCGGGAACTCATGCTATGCCGAACTGCCCTGCAATGGCTTACGAATTCCGCAGAGGATCGACTGTTGCTCACGCAACCTGCTCAAGGCGGGCCGCGGACTGCGCAACACTTATCCCTGACCTCGGCGTCGCCGCTGCTCGAACAGGCAGATTGCAGCCGCAGCCGCAACGTTGAGCGACTCGACTTGGGGGTCGATCGGGATCCGCAACCGGCGCTGAGCCAGCATGGCCGTTGCCGCGGTCAGACCGCTGCCTTCGGCGCCGAAGAGCCAGACCGTGGGGGCCGCTCCCCAGTCCCCTGCATAAAGCGACTCCGTCCCATGGGCGTCCGCCGCAAGGCGCTCTGCGGCAAAGGCGTCAGCCAGCTGATCCGCCGCCACGTCTTCGTACAACGCAAGCACGAAGTGCGCTCCCATCGCCGCACGCAGCACCTTGGGCGACCAAAGGAAGGCGGTTCCTGTCGACGCAGCCACGTGCCGGATCCCGGCGGCAGCCGCGGTGCGCAGCAGCGTCCCGACGTTACCCGGATCCTGCACTCCATCGAGGTAGATGGCGTCGACCTCTAGCCTGTGCGGAAGCTCGTGCTTCGTAATGGCGATCTCAGCCAGGACTCCGCTGCCATGCTCAACCGGCGACAGCGCGTTGTACAGCCGTGGCGGCAGTTCGATGATGCGGCACCCGGCCCTCGCCGCAACTGCCGCGCCGAGCGACCTCGCCTCCGCCGTCGCCGCTTCCGACAGCACGACGGTCTGCATGTCCGCCCCGGCACTCGCCGCGCACTCGACCAGATGGACCCCTTCGGCAAGGGTTCGGCCCGCTTCACGACAGGCGCGCGGCCCGCTGGCGAGTCGCTGCAGTTGTTTGTAGACCGGGTTAGCGGCCGAAGTGATCCGCATCCGAAGCCTTCAAGCCTGCGGAAAGATGCGCACGCACCGGCGCGAAGCTGCGCCGATGAAGACGGCAGGGTCCAAGCCTGGCCAGACTGGCCAGATGCTCCGGCGTCGCGTAGCCCATGTGACGAGTGAAGCCGTAGCCAGGGTGCTGAAGCTCGAAGGCCTGCATGATCGCGTCGCGAGCCGTCTTGGCAAGGATCGACGCCGCGGAGATGCACGGTTCGGAGGCGTCACCGGCCACAATGGTTCGGCCGGGAATCGAAAGCCTGGGCATCTGGTTGCCGTCGATCAGCGCAAACTCGGCTGGCACGGCGAGCGCGTCGACCGCCCTCTGCATGGCCAGCAGGGTCGCCTGCAGGATGTTCAGGCGATCGATTTCTTCGACGCTCGCTTCGGCGACCGCAAAGGCCAGGCTGCGCTCACGTATGAGCATCGCCAGTGCCTCCCGCCGCTCCGCGCTCAGCACCTTGGAGTCGGCCAGGCCCGCAATGGGACGCGCGGGATCGAGAATGACCGCGGCAGCGACCACCGGGCCCGCCAGCGGACCACGGCCGGCCTCGTCGACACCACAGGCCCGCCCGCTGGCTCGGGCGCCCTGCTCGAACAGGTCGAAACTGTCGCGCGAACGGCGGCGCGTCACTTGTGTGCCACTTCAAGTATGGAGTCAGCGGCCAGCACGGCCGTGTCCCGCCGCAGTTCACGGTGCATGGCCGCGAAGCGTTCCGCAAGTGCGGTGCGCCGCGCGTCATCCCGCAGAAGCGAATGGACCGTGTCAGCGATTGCAGCCGGGGTCACCTGTTCCTGCAGCAGTTCGGGCACGAGCGACTCGCCAGCGAGAATGTTCGGCAGCCCGACGAACGGAATCGTGCCCTTGCGCCGCATGATCCACGCCGAAAGCGCCGGCATTCGGTAGGCGATCACCATCGGGCGCTTGTAGAGCGCCGCTTCGAGCGTCGCCGTACCGCTGGCGACGAGGACCACGTCCGCCGCTTCAAGGCAGTCATGCGAGCGTCCGTCGGTGAGCGTGACGCAGCCCGACAGTTCGGTGCGCGACGCCAGCATCCTGCCCAATGTCCGCTTCAGGTCCGGATCCGCAGCCGGCAATACAAACCGCAGCGCCGCTTCGCGCGCGCGCAGCAGCGACATCGCCGCGAAAAATGGTGGTCCCAGGTGACGGACCTCGTCGGTCCTCGAGCCCGGAAGCACGGCCACCAGCGGTCCGTCGTGGGCAATTCCGAGGCGTGCGCGCGCGGCCGCGGCATCGGGGAGCAGCGGGATCATGCTTGCCAGGGGATGTCCGACATAGGTCGCCGGTATGCCTGCGTCGTCGTAGATCTGCTGCTCGAATGGAAAGACGAGCAGCATGCGATCGACCGCGCGCCGGATCTGCTCAAGGCGTTCGCTGCGCCAGGCCCAGATGGACGGGCTGACGAGGTGGACGACCCGCACACCGCTCGCGCGGAGCTTTTCCTCGAGCCCGAGATTGAAGTCTGGCGCGTCGACGCCTACGAAGACGGCCGGCGGTTCGGCGCGTAGCCGCGCGAGCAGGCCGGCACGCAGGCGCAGCAATCGGGGCAGGTGGCGTAGAACCTCGACATAGCCGCGGACCGACAGTTCTCGCACGTGCCCCCAGGCCTCGAAACCGGCGTCGATCATGCGGTCGCCACCGATGCCGGCGCAGCGCAGTTGCGGCTCGCGCTGGCGCAACTCCGCTACCACACTGGCCGCGATCAGATCCCCCGAGGCTTCCCCCGCCACGAAGGCGCAGGTGGTCGGCGGCGGCATCAGCGGATGATGCCGCGCTGGGAATTCTGGACGAAGTCCCTGAGCAAGTTGATGGCGCTAGCCGACGCCGGATTGTCCGTCGCCAGCGCCGAAAGCGCGGCAACCGCGTCGACGGTGGTCATGCCCTCGCGGTACAGAAGCTTGTAGGCGCGCCGCAGCAGGTTGATGGTCTCGGCGTCGAACCCGCGCCGCTTCAGCCCTTCGGTGTTGATGCCGTGGGGCTCGACCGGATTGCCGTTGCAGATCACGAAGGGTGGAATGTCACGCAGCACGATCGAGCCGCCACCCGCCATCGAGTGCGGCCCCATCGAGCAGAACTGGTGAATGGCCGACATGCCGCCGATGATGGCCCAGTCGCCCAGCGTGACATGTCCGGCGAGCGTGGCATTGTTGGCAAGGATCGTGTGGTCGCCGACGAGGCAGTCGTGTGCGATGTGCGCATAGGCCATGATCCAGTTGTCTGACCCGATGCGGGTGACACCGCCGCCTTGCACCGTACCCAGGCTGATCGTGCAGGACTCGCGGATCGTATTGCCGTCACCGATCACGAGCTCGGTGTCCTCTCCGCCGTATTTCTTGTCCTGCGGAATGCCCCCGATCGAGCAGAACGGGAAGAACCGATTGTTGCTGCCGATCGTCGTGCGGCCGTCGATGACGACATGGGGCCCGATGGACGTGCCGGGTCCCACCCTGACCTTCGGGCCGATCACGCTGTACGGACCCACAGCCACGTCCGCGGCCAGTTCGGCCGCGCTGTCCACCAGCGCCGATGGATGAATCTGCGGCACTACGCCTCTTCCTTCGCCTTGTGCAGGGCGCACATCAACTCGGCTTCACAGGCAACCTCGCCGTCGACCAGCGCACGGCACGTGAACTTGCCGACTCCGCGCTTCACGCGGTCCATCGTGATGTCCAGCCGCAGCTGGTCGCCCGGCCCGACCGGCCGCTTGAAACGTGCGCCATCGATGCCGGCGAAGAGGAACAGGGTCCCTTCGGGATACGAGGTCTTCATCGTGACGTAGGTCAGCACCGCCGCGGCCTGCGCAAGCGCTTCGATCATCAGCACGCCCGGCATCACCGGATGACCCGGAAAGTGGCCCTGGAAGAACGGCTCGTTGGCGGACACGTTTTTGATCGCGGAAATCCGCACACCGGGCTCGAGTTCGAGCACGCGATCCACGAGCAGGATCGGATACCGGTGCGGCATGAGTTGCAGAATCTTCAGGATGTCCAGCTTCATTTGCCTTCTCCGCGGCGTGCCGCCTCGAGTTCCCTGATGCGCCGTCGCAGGTCGTCCAGCTGCCGGATGATCGCTGCAGACTTTTCCCACTCGCGCTGCTTCATGATCGGGAAGAATCCCGTGTAGTGCCCCGCCTGCTCGATGGTGCCCGACACCACCGTGGCGGCCCCGATGACCGTTCCGTCCGCTATCGAAAGGTGACCGGCGATGCCCGCCGCGCCGCCGATCATGCAGTTGCGTCCGATGCGAGCACTTCCGGCGATACCGACACAGCCGGCGATGACCGTATGCGCGCCGACGAAGCAGTTATGGCCAATCTGGATCTGGTTGTCCAGCTTGACGCCTGACTCCACGACCGTGTCGCCCATTGTGCCGCGATCGATCGTCGTATTCGCGCCGATCTCGACATCATCGCCGATGATGACGCGGCCCAGCTGCGGGATCTTCAGCCAGCGCCCGTCGAGCGGCGCGAAGCCGAAGCCGTCGGCTCCGATGACGGCTCCGCTGTGCACGATGCAGCGCGCGCCGATTTCGCAGTCATCCAGGACGACCGCGCGCGGGAACAAGTGGCTTCCCGCCCCGATCACGACCCGCGCACCGACGTGGACACCGGGATCGAGGACAACGCCGGCGCCCAGCCTGGCTCCCGCGCCGACGTATGCGCCGGCACCGACCGCGGCAGTCGCATCGATCTCGGCACCCGGTTCGACCTGGGCATACCCATGGATGCCAGCTACCGCGCTCGCCGTCGGGTGCAGCACCTGCGCGGCCAGCGCGAACCAGGCATAGGGCGAATCGACGACGATGAAGGTCGCCTCCGATGAACGGCCTTCCTGCAGAGCCTCAGCATCGCGCGGCGTCAGCACGATCGCACCTGCAAGCGACGCTTGCGCCTCACGCCGGTAGCGCGGATTGGCGAGGAATGCGAGGTCGGCGGCGGTCGCGGTCGACAGCGGCGCCACCGATGCGATGCGCCGGCTTGCATCGCCCTGCAGCGTGGCGCGCAGCCTGCCTTCGCTGCGCTCCATGATGGCGGCTGTCAGCTCGGACAGCGACAGACCGCCACGGCTCATGGCGTGTGTGCTACTTCGCGTTGTTGAGGGCGCGCAGCACGCGTTCGGTCATGTCGATGCGCGGATTGAAGTAGACCGCCTCCTGGATGATGAGGTCGAACTTCTCCTGCTCCGCGATCTGCCGGATGATGCGATTGGTGCGCTCAAGCAAGGCCTGCAGCTCTTCATTGCGACGCTGATTGAAGTCCTCGCGAAACTCCCGCTGCTTGCGCTGGAACTCGCGGTCCATTTCCGCGAGTTCGCGCTGGCGGCGAACCCGGTCCGTCTCGGACATGACCGGGCCGTCCTTTTCGAACCGTTCGGCCGACGTCTTCAGCCGCGCGCCCATCTCCTGCAATTCCTTGTCGCGCTTCGAGAATTCGCCTTCAAGCTTCTGCATCGCCGCTCGCGCCGGCTGAGAATCCCGCAGGATGCGGTCGGAATTGACGACGCC
>DAOMFI010000021.1:15405-33045 GCA_035429725.1 Burkholderiaceae bacterium
AAGTTCTTGAAGAACGGATAAGGCCTGCCGCCATAGCCGTTGCCGTAACCGATCTCGGTATTGAACATCAGCGTCATGAAGCTCGTCGCCGGAACGTACTGCTGGAACTGGTAAGTCAGGCGGTAGTACTCGAGGTCCAGCACGGGCAGCGCAAACTCGCCGAAGGCACGCTGGTAACGGCCACGGCGCGTGCCGAGCAGGCTGTCGCGGCTGTCGCTCGACCACCCGGCCGTCAGCGCAAGTGCATCGGAAGTGTCGCCGAACTCCCGGACATATTCGATATAACGCGGCGGCGACGACGGCGTGAGATCGATCGTCGTGCCTTCGTACCGCAGCCCGAGGAAGATCCGGTCGTATTCCGTGATCGGCAGACCGTAGATAAGCCCCGCACCGCGCGTCGAGTAGCCGACACTCGCGAGACCGAGTTCCGCGAGATTGGAATTGCGGTAATAGAGCTCGACGGTCCGGCTGATGCCCTCTGGCGTGAGAAAGGGGTCGGTGTGCGTGATCGAGAACACCGTGTTGGACTTGCTGGTGTTGACCTCCAGCGACAGCGCATTGCCGGAGCCGAACAGGTTCTGCTGGGAAAGCCCGGCGGTGAGGACCACGCCTTCGGAGCTCGAGTAGCCGGCACCCAGCTGAATGTTCCCGGTAGCGCGTTCCTTGACGGTGATGTTGACGTCGACCTGGTCCGGCGCCGTCGGCACGGCCGGCGTGTCCACCGTCACGGTTTCGAAGTAGCCGAGCCGGTCGAGCCGCTCCTTCGACAGCCTCACGCGGTCCGCGTCGAACCAGCCGGCTTCAAACTGACGAACCTCACGCCGCACAACTTCGTCCTTCGTGCGCGTGTTACCTGCGATGTTGATGCGGCGTACGTATACGCGTCGCCCAGGATCAACAATGATCGTGAAGGCCACCTCGCGTGTTTCGCGGTTCGGCTCGGGTACGGGGTTGGCGGTTGCAAATGCGTAGCCGAGCGTGCTCATGCGGTCGGTGACCGCCTTGCCGATCGCGTTGACCTGCTCGGCATTGAAGACGTCGCCCGGCTTTACGGTGACCAGCGGCGCGAGGTCCTCGTCCAGCCCGAGCAGCTCGCCTCCCAGCTTCACGCTGGAGATCGTATAGCGCTCACCTTCCGAGACGTTGATCGTTACCGCGATGTCCCTTTTGTCTGGCGTGATCGAGACGTTGACCGATTCGATGCGGAAATCAAGGTAGCCGCGGTTGAGGTAATACGAGCGCAGCGTCTCGAGGTCGGCACCCAGCTTCTGCCGCGAGTACTGGTCGCGCTTCGTATACCAGGAGAGCCAGTTCGGCGTCGAAAGCTCCATCTGCGTGCGCAGCGTTCGGTCGCTGAACACCTTGTTCCCCGTGAATTCGATCGACCGGATCTTGGAGATTTCGCCCTCGTTCACGGCTATCGAGATATTGACCCGGTTGCGCTCGATCGGCGTGACCGTGGTCTTGATCTCTACGCCATACAGGCCGCGCGACAGGTACTGGCGGCGCAGCTCCTGCTCCGCCCGCTCGAGCAGAGATCGGTCGAAGATGCGACCGTCTGCCAGGCCGACCTCGCGCAGCGACTTCAGCACCTGGTCCTTCTCGAATTCCTTGACGCCGGCGAGATCCACGACCGCGATCGCCGGCCTTTCCTCGACGATCACGACCAGGACGTCGCCGTCGACCTCGAGCCGCACATCCTTGAACAGGCCGCTCGCATAGAGCGCACGGATCGCCTGGGTGCCACGCTCTGGATCGAAGCGGTCGCCGACGCGGACCGGCAAGTACGAGAATACGGTGCCGGCCTCCGTGCGCTGGACGCCCTCGACACGGATGTCGCGCACGATGAATTCCTGTGCCTGGGCGCTGAGGCAATAGGCGGCAAGAACCGCGGCAGCTGCGCGGCGCAGTGCCACAGGAACGCTGCGCCGGGATGACACGCGGCGCTCCAACTTAGTTTCCAATCATGCCGGGATCAGGAAAGCAGCCGTATGAAGTCGTTATAGAGCGCCAGTATGGTCAGCAGGCCCAGCAGCGCAATTCCGGCGCGCTGACCCCACTCGATGACCCAATCGGCTGGCGGGCTGCCCTTGAGAATCTCGATTAAATAATACAGTAAGTGCCCTCCGTCGAGCATTGGCACAGGCAGCAGATTCAGCACGGCAAGGCTGATCGAAACCAGCGCGAGGAAGCTCAGGAACGCAGCGAGTCCGATACGCGCGGTCTGGCCCGCGTAATCGGCGATGGTCACCGGTCCGGAGAGATTCTTCCAGGACGCTTCGCCCGTAATCATCTTGCCGAGCATTTTCAGCGAGAAGATCGACGTGTTCCAGGTTTTCTCCACGGCCAACCCAATGCTCTCGAACGGTCCGTACTGAACCTTCACCAGCGGCGGTCGATCGCTCAACTCTGCGCCGATGCGCCCTACCGAGGCGCCCTGCTCATCCGTGACCTGGGCCGGAGTCAGCGCCACTCGGACCGTGGCGCCCTCGCGCTCGACTCCAAGTTCCATCAACTTCCCGGCCGAGCTGCGGATGCGCTCGATCAGGTCTCTCGCCGAAGTGACTTTGGCGCCGTTCGCTTCGACGATGGTGTCACCGACACGCAGGCCCGCCTGACCGGCGACGCCACCTTCGGTGAGGCGATTGATCCGCGGCGGGCCGCTGTAGGCAACGACGCCGAGGCGAGCCACGACATCGGTTTCGAGGTCGGCTGCGCTCAGCGCTCCGGGCTCCAGTGTCAGCGAACGCCGTCGGCCATCCGCTCCGTCGACCTCGACGCCGATCGGCGCCTTGGCCACCACCCGCTGCAGCAGCAGCCAGCGCAGTTCGTTCCATGAGCGGACCGGGTCACCATCGACCGCGGTTACCGTGTCGCCCGCGGCGATGCCGGCCCGGGCGGCAGCCGATGCGGCAGGTGGCGTGCCAAGGACCGCACGCGGCTCGAACACTCCGACCACATTCAGGATCCAGTACACGAACACTGCGAGAACCAGATTCGCCACCGGACCGGCGAGCACGATCGCGAAGCGCTTGCCGACGGGTTGTCGATTGAACGCGCGCGGCAGCTCCTGCGGCGGGATCGGACCGGCATCCTCGTCACGTTCGTCGAGCATGCGGACATAGCCACCCAGCGGCAGCGCCGACACGACCCACTCGGTCCGATCGGGACCGCGCACCCAGCGCGCGATCGGCCGGCCGAAACCGATCGAAAAGCGCAGGACCTTGACGCCGCACCAGCGCGCCACCCAGTAGTGCCCGAGCTCGTGAATCACGATCAGGATTCCGAGCGTGACTAAGAAGGCGGCAATCGTCGAAATCAGGTTCATCCTTGAATCCTCACGTGCGGGCGGCGATCGCGCGCGTCGCGTGCTCCCGCGCCAGCCGGTCGATCTCCATCACGGCCTCGATATCCCTCGGCGGTGACGGCTGGAAATCGTTCAGCACACGCTCGATCGTCGGCGCGATGCCGGTAAAGCGCAAGCGCCCCTGCAGAAACGCTTCGACCGCTGTTTCGTTGGCGGCGTTCAACACGGCGCTCGCCGCTCCACCTTCCCGCAGCGCGTCGTACGCATAGCGCAGGCAGGGAAAACGATTACGGTCGGGCTCCTCGAACGTCAGAGCGCGCAACTGGGCAAAGTCGAGTCGACTGACCCCGCTGTCGATGCGCTCCGGCCATGCCAGGGCGTAGGCAACGGGCGTGCGCATGTCCGGCGAACCCAACTGCGCCAGCACGGAGCCATCAGGAAACTCCACCATCGAGTGCACCACGCTCTGCGGATGGATCACGACGTCGATGCGCTCGGCCGGCATCCCGAACAGCCAGCTGGCCTCGATCACTTCGAGACCCTTGTTCATCAGCGTCGCAGAATCGACCGAGATCTTGCGCCCCATGACCCAGTTGGGATGCGCGCACGCCTCGTCCGGCGTGATGTCGTCGAGATCGAAGCGACGCAGGAACGGGCCTCCCGAAGCCGTCAGCACGAGCCGGGCCTGCCCACGCTGTGCATCATCGGCGCCCGCCAGGCACTGGTGAATGGCGTTGTGCTCGCTATCGACCGGAAGCAGCGTCCCGCCCGCTGCAGCCAGGGCCGACATCAGCAGCCCGCCGGCGCAGACGATCGCTTCCTTGTTGGCCAGCAGGAGCCGCTTGCCGGCCCGCGCTGCGGCGAGCGTAGGCATCAGGCCGGCGGCACCGACGATGGCGGCGAGCACGGTGTCCACCTCCTCGGCCTGCGCAACTTCCGTTAGAGCTGCAGCGCCGCCACGCCCGACGGTCTTCAGCCCGCGCGACCGAAGCGCTTCCCGCAATCGGCTCTCCAGCGACGCATCGCCGATGACCGCCACCACGGGGTTGTAGCGCGCGCACAGCTCCACGAGTTCGTCGACCCGGGTCTGCGCGGTCAACGCGTGGACGCGGAACCGGCCGGGATGGCGCGCGATCACGTCGAGTGCACTGGCGCCGATGGAACCCGTGGCGCCCAGTAGCGTGAGGTTGCGCGTCATTTCGCCCACGTCCACAGCAGCGCCGCCGCGGGCAGCAGCGCAAACATGGAATCGAGCCGATCGAAGAATCCACCGTGACCCGGCAGCAGAGCGCTGCTGTCCTTGGCACTGGCCTGGCGCTTCAGCAGACTCTCCGCAAGATCCCCGACGATGGAGATACTTACAAGCACCGACAGCGCCACGGCGGCCAGCGGGATGCCAAAGCTCTCCAGCAGACGGCTGGTGAAAAGCTGCGCACCCGGAAATCCGGCCCAGGCAATCAACGCGGCAACGACCACGCACGCAACGGCGCCCCAGACCCCGGCCCAGGTCTTGCCAGGGCTGATGTGGGGTGCGAGCTTCCTGCGGCCCCATGCGCGACCGACAAAGTAGGCAGCAATGTCCGCCAGCCAGACGATGACGAGGACCGACAGCAGCATGACGGCACCTAGCTGCAGAAACATCATCAGCGCGCACCAGGCCGCAAACGGAAGCACGATCGCCAGCACGCGTGAAGTCCCCGCCGGGATTCGAACAACCCCCTTCTTCTCGGACCGCAGCAGCACCACGCCGAGTCCGATCCATATCGCCGTCGCAACCGCGACGGCCGCCGGCCCGACCGCGGCGACGGCCGCAGGGGCCGTTGCAAATAGCGCGAACTGGGCGAGTCCGAGCGCCAGCGCGACGAGCAGCGACGTCCGAAAAGTCCACCCCGAAAGCCGCAGCCACTCCGCCTGCGCAAGTGAAAAGCCAAGGGTAAGCAGGCCGGCAAATGCAAGCGGGGACCAGGCCAGCGCGGACAGCAGCGCCGCTACGAGGACGAGGGCCGTGATGACGCGTTGCTTCAGCACGCGCCGGTCCTCAGGCCGCGTCGGAAATCGACGGTTCGGACTCGATCTGTTCGCCGGTCATGCCGAAGCGACGCTGCCGCCCGGCGTACCAGCGCAGCGCGGACTCGAGCTCCGCAGCATTGAAGTCAGGCCAGAGCACGTCGCTGAAATAAAGTTCCGCATAGGCCAACTGCCAAAGCAGGAAGTTGCTGATGCGGCGCTCGCCACCGGTGCGTATCAGAAGATCAGGCTCGGGCGCGAACGACAGCGAAAGCCGCTGCGCAATCGCGCTCTCGTCGATGCGCACGTTGCGCGCACCCGAAGCGAGCTGTTCTTTCGCGGCACGCTCAGCAGCCTGGGCAATGTCCCAGCGCCCGCCATAGTTGGCGCATATCGTCAGGTGCAGGCGTGTGTTGTGCGCGGTCCGCTGCTCCGATTGCGCAATAAGTCGCCTCAGATCGGCATCGAACGCGAAGGTCTCGCCGACGACGCGCATGCGCACGCCGAGTTCCACCAGCTTGTCCACTTCCCGTTGCAGCGCGACCATGAACAGCCGCATCAGCGTGGAAACCTCGTCGGCAGGCCGCCGCCAGTTCTCCGAGCTGAACGCAAAGAGTGTCAGGTACTCGATGCCGCGCTCGCCGCAGGCGCCCAGCGTCGCCCGCACGGCGTCCACTCCGCGCGAGTGACCGGTCACGCGCGGCCATCCACGGGCGAGCGCCCAGCGGCCGTTGCCGTCCATGATGATCGCGACATGGCGCGGGACACGCAACAGCGCGGCAGGCGGGGAGCGCAGGTCGTTGGCCACGGCGCGCCTTCGCTGACCGTCGTCAGACGGTCAGCACCTCCTTTTCCTTCTCGACGATGAGCCTGTCCACCTCAGTGACGTAACGGTCGGTCAGCTTCTGCACCGCTTCCTCGCCGCGTCGGTCCTCGTCCTCGGAGATCGTTTTGGCCTTCAACAGTTCCTTGATGTGATGATTGGCGTCGCGACGCAGATTGCGGATCGCAATCTTGGCGTTCTCGCCCTCGTGCTTGACCACCTTGACCAGCTCCTTGCGGCGCTGCTCCGTCAGCGGCGGCATGGGCACGCGTATCAGATCGCCCTGAGTCGCCGGATTCAGCCCGAGATCGGACTCGCGGATCGCCTTCTCGACGACCGGGACCATCTTTTTCTCCCACGGCTGCACCGTGATCGTCCTGGCATCTCCAAGCCCGACCTGCGCCACCTGATTCAACGGAACCATCGAGCCGTAGTAATCGACCTGGATGTGGTCCAGCAGGCCGGTGTGTGCGCGCCCGGTGCGAATCTTCGCGAAGTCCACCTTCAGCGCCTCAACCGACTTCTGCATCTTCTGTTCGGTCGACTTCTGAATCTCCGCAACGCTCATTTGAATCTCCTCGCCTGATACCGGTCAAACATGAACCAGCGTGCCTTCGTCCTCGCCCATCACCACGCGCCTGAGTGCACCGGGCTTGGTGATGCTGAAAACCTTGATCGGCAGCTTCTGGTCCCGGCAGAGCGCGAACGCCGTCGCGTCCATGATCTGCAGATTGCGCCCCAGCGCCTCGTCGAACGTGATCGTCGCGTAGCGGGTCGCCTTGGGATCCTTCTTCGGGTCGGCCGAGTACACGCCGTCCACCTTGGTGGCCTTGAGAACGATCTGCGCGCCGACTTCCGAGCCGCGCAGCGCCGCCGCCGTGTCGGTGGTGAAAAACGGATTGCCGGTGCCGGCAGCGAAGATCACTACGCGCCCTTCTTCGAGGTAGCGCAGCGCCTTGGGGCGGATGTAAGGCTCGACCACCTGCTCGATGTTGAGCGCCGACTGCACGCGCGCCTCGACGCCGGCGCGACGCATTGCGTCCTGCAGGGCCATCGCGTTCATGATCGTCGCCATCATGCCCATGTAGTCGGCCGTGGCGCGATCCATGCCCTCGGCGCCGAGCGCGACCCCGCGAAAGATGTTCCCGCCGCCGATGACGATTGCAACCTCGACGCCGAGCTTCACGACCTCGCCGATGTCCGCCACCATGGCCTCGACCGTAGCGCGATTGATGCCGAAGGCATCTTCGCCCATCAGGGCCTCGCCCGACAGCTTGAGCAGTACGCGTCGGTAGGCCGGCTTGCTGCTGGACGAGGTCACGGCGCGGCCCTCGTCAGGCGCGGGCCGCAGCCGCCTGGGCGGCGACCTCGGCGGCGAAGTCCGACTGCTTCTTCTCGATGCCTTCGCCAACGACATACAGCACGAAGGCGTTCACGGTCGCTCCGTGTGCCTTGAGCAGCTGCTCGATGGTCTGCTTGCCGTCTTCCGCCTTCACGAACACCTGACCGAGCAGCGTGACTTCTTTCAGGAATTTCTGAACTGTGCCTTCGGCGATCTTTTCCAGCATGGCTTCAGGCTTGCCGGCCTCGCGCGCCTTCTCGATGGCGATCCGGCGCTCGGCATCGAGCAGGTCCGCAGAGACTCCGCTCGCGTCGAGCGATTTCGGCTTGCTGGCCGCGATGTGCATCGCAAGATCCTTCGCGAGCTGCGCATCGCCGCCGCTGACGTCGAGCAGCACGCCGATCTTGCTTCCGCCATGCACGTAACTCGCCAGCTGGCCCTTCGCCTGCAGGCGGGCGAAGCGGCGGATCGCCATGTTCTCGCCGATCCTGCCGACCAGGGCCGTGCGCGTGCTCTCGACCGTACCGCCCCCGAGCGGCAGCGCGGACAGCGCCGCGACATCGGCCGGGCTCTTCTGCGCGACCAGCGCCGCGAGATCGGCAGCGAACCGGAGGAAGTCATCGTTCTTGGCAACGAAGTCCGTCTCGGAATTGACCTCGACGATCGCCCCGACCGTGCCCGTCAGATTGACTGCAACCACACCTTCGGCCGCGATTCGCGCCGCCGCCTTGCTCGCCTTGCTGCCAAGCTTGACGCGGAGGATCTCTTCGGCCTTCGCCAGATCGCCGCCCGCTTCGGCCAGCGCCTTCTTGCATTCCATCATCGGCGCGTCGGTCTTCTCGCGCAGTTCCTTCACCATTGCTGCGGTGATTTCCGCCATTCACTGCTCCCGCAAAATTCGTTATGGATTGCTGCTGCAAAAAAGGGGCTTGCGCCCCTTCCTGCGTCCGAGTCCAGCGCGAGTCGCTTACTCCTGGCCTTCGCTGACTTCGACAAATTCCTCGTCCCCGCCCCCGGTGACCGCCTGCACGACACCCTGCAGCGCAGCGGCCTTGCCTTCGAGCACGGCATCGGCAATGCCACGCGCGTACAGGCGAACCGCCCGGCTCGAGTCATCGTTGCCCGGGATCACGTAGGAAACGCCGGCAGGCGAGTGGTTGGTGTCGACCACGGCGACAACAGGAATGCCAAGCTTCACAGCCTCCTGCACCGCGATCTTGTGATAGCCGACATCGATGACGAACAGTGCATCGGGCAGCGCATTCATGTCCTTGATGCCGCCGATCGACTTGTTGAGCTTCTCGACTTCACGTGCGAAGTCGAGCGCTTCTTTCTTGGTCATGCGCTCAGTGCCGTTGTCGGCGATGATCTGCTCCATCTCCTTCAGGCGCTTGATGGAGACCTTGACCGTCTTGAAGTTCGTGAGCATGCCGCCCAGCCAGCGCTGATCGACATACGGCATACCGCAGCGCTGCGCTTCTTCGACGATCGTCTCGCGAGCCTGCCGCTTGGTGCCGACGAAGAGGATCGTGCCGCGGTTGGCTGCCAGCTGCCGCACGAAGCGCGTGGCGTCGTTGAACTGCTCGAGCGTCCGCTCGAGATTGATGATGTGGATCTTGTTCCGATGGCCGAAGATGTATGGTGCCATCTTCGGATTCCAGAACCGGGTCTGGTGGCCGAAATGAACGCCGGCCTCCAGCATTTGACGCATGGTTACTGACATGACAACTTTCTCCAAGGTTGGGTCCAGCGCATTCGCCGACGCCGTCCGGGCCCACAAGGGGTCCGGTCAGCACCTTGGTGGCGGTGCGCGCGATTTCTGCCTGGTGCAGCCGGGGCGGAATCCGCCGACGCGTTCGCGCCGGTTTCACCCTGGGTAGCCCCTCAAAAGCCCGACTACGGAAGCCCGGCAGGTCCACCGGTCTTCGCCCGAGCAACTTCCTCGCTTAAGCTTTTGATTTTCAAAGCACTAGACAGCCCGATATTATAGCCACCTCGCAGCCATTCGCTCAAGCCGCGCTCCCGGACCCGCCATGCCCATCGTGATCAAGACACCCGCTGACGTTGCAGGCATGCGCCTGGCGGGCCGGCTCGCGTCCGAGGTCCTCGACTTCATCGGACCACACGTCAAACCCGGGGTCACGACCGGAGAACTCGATCGGCTATGCCACGAGTACATGACGAACGTCCAGGCAACGACGCCGGCCCCGCTGAACTACGCCCCGCCGGGCTACCGGCCTTTCCCCAAGGCGATCTGCACCTCGGTCAATCATCAGGTCTGCCACGGCATTCCGGGGGACCGCGTGCTGAAGAACGGAGACGTCGTCAACATTGACGTCACGGTCATCAAGGACGGCTACCACGGCGATACCAGCCGCATGTACTACGTCGGGGAGCCCTCGATCGCCGCGCGCAGGCTCTGCGAAGTGACGTACGACTGCATGTGGCTAGGGATCGAACAGGTGCGGCCGGGGGCGACGATTGGCGACATCGGCCACGCCATCCAGACCCATGCCGAGCGTCATGGCTACAGCGTCGTGCGCGAGTTCTGCGGCCACGGCATCGGCCGCAAGTTCCATGAGGAACCGCAGATCCTCCACTACGGCAAGCCCGGCACGCTGGAACGCCTTACAGCCGGCATGACTTTCACTGTGGAGCCGATGATCAACGCCGGCCGGCGCGACATCAAGGAACTGGCCGACGGCTGGACCATCGTGACGAAGGATCACAGCCTTTCCGCCCAGTGGGAGCACACGGTGCTCGTTACGGAAGCTGGATACGAGGTCCTCACCCGCTCGGCCGCGACTCCGGCGCCCCCGCAGTTCGTGACGGGCGACTGGCGCGGCGCGCCGAATCCCGAGGCCGCCACCGCGTGAGCGAATGAACGACATCAGCTTCCAGCTGCGGGATCGCCTGCGACTGGAACGTGATGCGCTGGTCGCCCGCTTCGAAGCCGGGGGTCCGGTCGAAGCCCTGCTGAAGGGCTACTGCCGGTCGATCGATGGCCTGCTGCGCGACCTGGCGCGTTCCACGGGCCTGGCGCAAAGGGCGGCGATCATCGCCGTCGGCGGCTACGGTCGTGGGGAGCTCTTCCCGCACTCCGACATTGACGTCCTGATCCTCCTGGCCCGTGAACCCGACGAGGCCCAGCGCAGCACGATAGAAAGCCTGGTCGGCCTGCTGTGGGACCTCGGTCTGTCCCTCGGCCACAGCGTTCGCACCATCGACGAATGTCGCACCGAAGCGCAGGGCGACCTCACTGCGTTCACGTCGATGCTGGAAGGGCGGCTGATCGCAGGCCCCCGGCCGATGTTCGAGCGGTTCGTACGTGCGGTGCTGGGAGTACTGGACCGGGAGGCCTATTTCCGCGCCAAAGTCCTGGAGCAGCGCCAGCGCCACACGAAATACAACGAGTCGCCCTACAGCCTCGAACCGAACGTCAAGGAGAGTCCTGGCGGGCTGCGCGACCTGCACGTGCTGCTGTGGCTCGCACGTGCGCTGGGCTACGGCACCAGCTGGTCCGAACTGGCACGTCGCGGGCTGATCACGAGCGAGGAAGCCCACCTCATCCGGCGCAGCGAGCGGCGGCTGAAGCAGATCCGGGCGTGGCTGCACCTTGTCACCGGCCGGCGTGAGGATCGCCTTGTCTTCGACGTGCAGCACGCCGTGGCCGAGCGGGCCGGTTTCCAGGCCACAGCGGCGCGCCGTCCGAGCGAAGTGCTGATGCAGCGCTATTACTGGTCGGCCAAGGCGGTCACCCAGATGAACACGATCGTGCTGCAGAACATGGAGCAGCGCCTGTTTCATCTGCCCGACGAGCCGAGCGAGCCGCTGGACCAGACCTTTGTCTCGCGCAGCGAGCTGCTGGACCTGCGTGCGCCCGATGCGCTGGACTCCGACCCGAATGGCATCCTGCGCGCCTTCCTGCTGATGGCGCAACACCAGGAGCTGCGCGGCATGTCCGCGCCGCTAATGCGGGCGCTGTGGCATGCAAGGGTGAGGATCGACCCCGCCTACCGCCGTGACCCGGCCAACCGCGCGACTTTCCTGGCGATCCTGCAGCAGCCCAAGGGCGTGCTGCACGAACTGCGCCGCATGAACCAGCTGTCTGTGCTCGGGCGTTACCTGCCGGTGTTCCGGCGCATCGTGGGCCAGATGCAGCATGACCTGTTCCATGTCTACACCGTGGACCAGCACATCCTGCAGGTGCTGCGTAACCTGCGCCGGTTTACGCTGTCGGAGCACGCTCACGAATACCCGCTCTGCAGCCAGCTGATCACCGACTTCGAGAGACCCTGGCTGCTGTACATCGCCGCCCTGTTCCACGACATTGCCAAGGGCCGCGGTGGCGATCACAGCACGCTGGGGGCACGCGACGCGCGCCGCTTCTGCCGGGATCACGGCCTGTCCGAAGAGGACACCGCGCTGGTCGGTTTTCTGGTCGAGCACCATCTTTCGATGTCGCAGGTCGCACAGAAGCAGGACCTCGCAGACGAGGCCGTGATGCGCCGCTTTGCGGCGCTCGTGAAGACCGAGCGTCGCCTGATCGCACTCTACCTGCTGACAGTCGCCGACATTCGCGGCACCAGCCCCAAGGTCTGGAATGCCTGGAAGGGCAAGCTGATCGAAGACCTGTTCCGGTCGACGCGGCGCCTGCTCGGCGGCGGCAGCGTCTCGTCCTCGGCCGTTCTCGAAGGGCGCAAGGAGGAAGCGCTGCGGATCCTCCGACTCTACGGCCTGGCCGACAGCGCACGCGAGTCGCTCTGGAACGAGCTGGACGTGGTCTATTTCCTGCGGCACGGCGCGCAGGACATTGCGTGGCACACGCGCTCGCTCTTCAACCGCGTGCACACGGACCGGCCGGTCGTTCGCGCGCGGCTGGCGCGGATCGGCGAAGGCGCCGAGGTGCTGATCTACGTCCGCGACCAGAAAGACCTGTTCGCACGTGTCTGCGGCTACTTTGACAGCCGTAACCTGAGCATCCTTGACGCCCGTATCCACACGACGCGGCACGGTTACGCGCTCGACACCTTCCTCGTCACGGACAACGGCCGCGCCCCGCACTACCGGGAACTGCTGGCACAGGTCGAGCATGAACTGGCCGAGTGGATTGCCACCCAGCACAAGCTGCCCTCGCCCGTGAAAGGCAGGATGTCACGGCAGTCGCGCCATTTTCCGGTGACCCCGGCTGTGCATCTGCAGCCCGATGAACGCGGACAACGCTACCTGCTCTCGGTCATCGCGACCGACCGCCTCGGCCTGCTCTATTCCATCGCGCGCGTGCTTACACAGCACGGCCTGAACGTGCATACGGCCAAGGTGCTGACGCTGGGCGAACGCGCGGAAGACGTGTTCCTGGTGTCCGGCCCCGAGCTGGGTGAGCCCAGGAACCAGCTCGAGATCGAGAACGACCTGCTGGAGGCCGTGGCGCCGTAACGGCGCCGCTCACGTACGCGACCGCTTCGCGGACGCACTTGCGGTCGCGGCGGGTACGGTTCGCTGCGCGAACCGCTCAAGACTGGTTTGTCGGCTGCGCTCCGGAGCGGCCGCGCGCTCCGCCGAAATACAGAGGCGGGGCTCCCAGCCAGCGCTGCCGGAGGGTGGGCATTCTTTTCAGTCGTCAGTCTGCGCGACCAGTTCCGGAAACAGCACGTCGGTGTAGCCGAAGCGCGAGAAATCGCGCACACGCATCGGGTACAGGATGCCGTCGAGGTGATCGCATTCATGCTGCACCACGCGCGCGTGAAAGCCAGTCGCTACCCGTTCGATCGGGCGGCCGTCCAGATCGAAGCCGCGGTAGCGCAGATTGGCATGGCGCTCGACTACGCCGCGCAGCCCCGGCACCGACAGGCAACCCTCCCAGCCTTCCTCGAGCGCGCCGGGCAGCGGCTCAAGCTCTGGATTGACCAGAATTGTCTGCGGTACCGGATCGGCGTCCGGATAGCGCGGGTTGCGCATCTCCGGGTCCGCGTAGCCGAAGATCACGACCCGCAACGGCACGCCGATCTGCGGCGCGGCGAGCCCAGCCCCGCTGGCCGCATGCATCGTGTCGAACATGTCAGCGACGAGCGTGCGCAGTTCCGCCGTGCCGAAGTCCCGGACCGGCTCCGCGACGCGCAGCAGGCGCGCATCCCCCATGCGCAGAATCTCGCGGATCACGGCGCCGCCGCAAAGAACGCCGCAAGGATGCGGACCGCACGCGACATCGTCGCGCGCATGACGCCATCGAGTTCCTCGAGCTTGATCGCATGCTTGCTGTCGCCACGCCCGGCCGCGTGGTTCACGACCACAGCCAGCGTGGCGTAGGGGAGTTCCGCCTCGCGAGCGAGTGCCGCCTCGGGCATCCCTGTCATGCCGACCATGTCGCCACCATCGCGCGCAATCCGCTCGATCTCGGCCGCGGTCTCGAGCCGTGGACCCTGCGTGCACGCGTAAACGCCGCGGTCGACGACAGCTTCGCCGCACGAGCGCGCCGCCGCCAGCAGCCGCGTGCGCAGCGCGGGCGTGTAAGGCTCGGTGAAGTCCACGTGGGTGACCGGCACCTCCGAACCTTCGAAGAACGTACCTTTGCGGCTGTGCGTGTAGTCGATGATCTGGTCCGGCACCACCAGCGTTGCCGGGCCCAGGTCCGCGCGAATCCCGCCGACGGTCGCAATAGCAACGACACCTTCCACCTTCAGTTCACGCAGCGCCCAGATGTTGGCGCGGTAGTTGATCTCGTGCGGCGCGAGTGTGTGGCCGTACCCATGGCGCGCAAGGAATACGACTTCGACACCCCCCAGGCGCCCGAACGTCAGCGCTCCGGATGGCTCGCCGTAAGGCGTGCGCATGACCTGGCGCCGCGTTGCCTCGAGGGCCGAGAGTTTGGCGAGGCCGCTGCCTCCAATGATCGCGTACATCAGTCTTCCAGCATGGTTTTCAGTCGGGCCTCGTCGATGACCGAAACGCCAAGCTCGACAGCCTTGTCAAGCTTGCTTCCAGCCTCGGCGCCGGCCACGACGAAGTCGGTCCTTTTCGAGACCGAGCCGGCCACCTTGCCACCTGCTGCCTCGATGCGTTCCTTCGCTTCGTCACGCGTCCAGTGCGGCAGCGTACCGGTAAGCACGAAGGTTCTGCCAGCCAACCGCCCGGCGCTGCGCGGCGACGCCCGGCCTTCCTTCCAGTGCACGCCCGCGGCGCGCAACTGTTCGACGACCTCCCGGTTGTGTCGCTCGGCAAAGAAGCGGACAACCGAGGCCGCCACGACCGGCCCGACATCCGTCACCTGCAGCAGTTCGTCTTCCGAGGCATCCATCACGGCATCGAGCGAGCCGAAATGGCGCGCGAGGTCGCGCGCGGTCGATTCTCCGACATGGCGGATTCCGAGCGCGTAGATGAAGCGCTCGAGCGTCGTGCTGCGCGCGCGCTCCAGGGCCGCGAGAATGTTGGCGGCCGACTTCTCCGCCATGCGTTCAAGTCCCGCCAGCGCTCCGAGGCCAAGCTTGAAGAGGTCCGCCGGCGTCTGAACCAGACCTTCATCAACCAGCTGATCGACCAGCTTTTCGCCCAGACCTTCGATGTCCAGTGCGCGCCGTCCCGCGAAGTGCAGCAGCGCCTGCTTGCGCTGGGCCGGGCAAAAGAGCCCCCCTGTGCAGCGCAGATCCTTTTCGCCTTCCTCCCGCGCCACGCTCGACCCGCAGACCGGACATGCCTCCGGCATGATGAAGGCCTGCGCACCGCGCGGCCGGCGATCCGGCAGCACCGAGACGATCTGCGGAATCACATCGCCGGCGCGCCTGACGATGACGGTGTCGCCGATCATCAGTCCCAGGCTGCGGATGTAGTCCTCGTTGTGCAGCGTCGCGTTGCTCACCGTGACGCCGCCGACGAAAACCGGCGCCAGCCGCGCCACCGGCGTGATCTTCCCGGTGCGGCCGACCTGGACGTCGATTCCTGTCACCTGGGTCAATTCCTCCTGGGCTGGATACTTGTGCGCGACGGCCCAGCGCGGCTCGCGCGACACGAAACCCAGCTCGCGTTGCAGATCGAGACGGTTGACCTTGTAGACCACGCCGTCGATGTCGAAAGGCAGCCGGTCGCGCTGCGCGGCGATCTCGGCGTGGTACGCCACCAATGCTTCGGCACCGCGGACGACACGGCGCTCGGAAGCCACCGGCACCCCCATCGCGACGAGTGCGTCGAGCACCGCACCGTGGGTCGGCGGAGGACGCCAACCGACCACCTCACCAAGCCCATAGGCGTAGAAGGACAGCGGACGGCTCGCCGTCGACCTGGCGTCCAGCTGCCGCAGGAAACCGGCCGCGGCATTGCGCGGATTGACGAACACCTTCTCGCCCGCCTCACGCTGACGCTCGTTGATCTGCTCGAATTCGCGCCGCCGCAGAAAGACCTCACCACGCACCTCGATGACGGCGGCATCCACATCTTTCAGGCGCAGGGGAATCGGCCGGATCGTGCGCGCGTTCGGCGTGACGTCCTCCCCCTCCTCGCCATCGCCACGCGTGGCCGCATTGACGAGCACGCCGTGCTCGTAGCGCAGGTTGACCGCGAGGCCGTCGAACTTCAGTTCGGCGCAATACTCGACTGGCGGGTCGTCGTCACCCAGCTTCAGTTCGCGGCGCACCCGCGCATCGAAGGCGCGCGCGCCATTGGGACCGGCATCGGTCTCGGTGCGAATCGAAAGCATCGGCACCGCGTGGCGCACCTTCGGCAGATCCGTTCGGACGCCGCCGCCGACCCGCTGCGTCGGCGAATCGGGCGTGAGCAGGTCCGGGTGAGCCTGCTCGAGCGCCTGCAGCTCGCGGAACAGTCGATCGTATTCGGCATCGGGCAGGCTTGGGTTCGCGAGCACGTAGTACTCGTGGTCGGCCCGCGCGATCTGCTCGCGCAGCCAGCGCGCCCGCGCACCCGGCGATCCGCGCGACGCGGCCGACATCTCAGCTCGCGTAAAGGCGCTTGGCGCGCACCGAACCCGCTTCGACGCCGGCGGCGTGCATCTGTTCGTACATGCCGGCGAGCTGCGCTGCAATCGAAAAATGCGCCTCGCGCTGCACCTGCCGCCCGTTGTCGTCGACGATGCGGCCGTTCAGCAGCACCGCCAGTCTGTCGGCGGCGGCAAACTGCTTCACGAGTGGCTGGCCTTCGGGCCGGACCACCGGGACGTCGATGGAAACCGCCAGGCGTTCCGTCGGGAAGGACGCCGCCGCCAACGCGAGGACCGGCTCGCCCCGCTCGTCGCGAGACTCCCACCGGCCCTGGCCCAGGGCCGTGAACTCCGCCTCATTCGCCGCCGCCTGCACCGTGTCCGCGGTCCAGGCTCCCTGCGTCGACTCCACGGTCAGCGTGATCTGAACATCGAAGCGCGCACAGAGCTGGTCGAGTTCGGCCGCCTGCGCGACCAGTCGCGGCACATCCGGCGCATCGAAGTCCGCATCCACCCCGAGCGCAATCTGCTGAGCCGTCGCCACAAACCGCGCGGCGTCGATCTCGCCGAGCACCCCATTGCGATGGGCCATCTGGACCGCCAGCAGAAGCTCGGAATAGAAGCCGAAGCGATCCGGTGCCGTCCACTGCTGCGACTTGGCATCCCAGACAGCGAGGTGCGTCGGCAACGGCAGCTGCAGCCGTTCCAGCTGACCCTTGGCCTCGAGTGCCGCCACGCCGTCGATCGCATGCGAGCAGCGCAGTTCGATGACGAAGTCGAGCAACGGGTCCTCGACCCAGCCATCGGGCAGCGCGTAGGCCGAAGCGTCGGCGCGGTCGGCGGCTGCAGCGTCATCCAGCACTGCCGCGGATGCAGATTCCACAGGAGTCACCTCGGCTGCCGCCGTCACTTCCGGGGCCTCCTGCGCCGGAGATTCGAGGCGGGGCTCGATCCGGCGTGCGGCACCGCCAGACGGCGCCGAGGCGCTGCGCGGCGCTTGCGCCAGGGGATCACCGACACCCTGCCGCATGGCGGCGTCGATCCTTCTCCGCGTTCGACGTTCCTGCCACTTGCCGTAGATCCACAATGCCAGCAAAAGGGCGGCCGCGACGGCGATCAGCGCCCAGTGCAGGTCTGTCATCGCGACTAGGCCGCTTCGGCCGTGAGCCGCACGGCGCCTTCGATGTCGACGGCGACGATGCGCGACACGCCCTGCTCCTGCATCGTCACGCCGATCA
>DAOMFI010000022.1:0-32608 GCA_035429725.1 Burkholderiaceae bacterium
TCGACAAGCCGGAAGCCAATCCGGATCGCGTCAAGCAGGAACTCGTCGCCAATGGTGTCGTGCCGGAGGACTACGGTGGTGAATCGCCGTTCATTCCGGTCTCGGCCAAGACCGGTAAGGGCGTCGATGATCTGCTGGAGAACGTCCTGCTGCAGGCCGAGGTTCGAGAGTTCAAGGCCGTGAAGGGCGGTCCGGCCAAGGGACTCGTCATCGAATCGCAGCTCGACAAGGGCCGCGGTCCGGTCGCGACCGTGCTGGTCCAGAGCGGCACGCTGAAGCGTGGCGACGTTGTGCTCGCGGGCTCTAGTTTCGGCCGTGTGCGCGCGATGCTCGACGAGGCCGGCAAACCGATCCAGGAGGCGGGTCCGTCGATCCCGGTCGAGATCCAGGGCCTGTCGGATGTGCCGGCCGCGGGCGACGAGCTGATTGTGCTGGGCGACGAGCGCAAGGCGCGCGAGATCGCGCTCTACCGCCAGGGCAAGTTCCGCGACACCAAGCTCGCGAAGCAGCAGGCCGCCAAGCTCGAGAACATGTTCGAGAACATGGGCGAGGGCGCTGCACGGACGCTGCCGCTGATCATCAAGGCCGACGTGCAGGGTTCGCAGGAGGCGCTGACGCATGCACTGACCAAGCTCTCGACCGACGAGGTCAAGGTGCAGGTGGTGCACGCGCAGGTGGGCGGCATTACCGAGAGCGACGTCAATCTTGCGCTCGCATCCAAGGCCGTCATCATCGGCTTCAACGTGCGCGCCGACGTCTCGGCCCGCAAGCTGGCCGAAGGCAATGGCATCGACATCCGCTACTACAACATCATCTACGACGCCGTCGATGACGTGAAGGCCGCGCTGTCTGGACTGCTCGCGCCCGAGCAGCGCGAGCAGGTGCTGGGCCTGGTCCAGATCCGTCAGATCTTCCGGGTGCCGAAGATCGGTGCCGTGGCCGGCTGCATGGTCGTCGACGGTGTGGTCAAGCGCACGGCCAGCGCGCGCCTGCTGCGCGACAACGTCGTCATCTGGACCGGCGAGCTCGATTCGCTGAAGCGCTTCAAGGATGACGTCAAGGAAGTCAAGGCCGGCTTCGAGTGCGGCCTGAGCCTGAAGGGTTACGACGACATCAAGGAAGGCGATCAGCTGGAGATCTTCGAAGTCCAGGAAGTTGCACGGACGCTGTAGCGGGCGCGCGAAAGTGCAAACCTACTTTCGCGCGATCTGAACTGAAAAAGCTCGCCGGCAAAGCCGGACGAACTTTTTGATGGCAACTGCACATGAAACCAAGCAGGAAACCGGGGCGCGGGCTGCGCGTGGCGGACCAGATCCAGCGCGACCTCGCGGAGATGATCCAGCGTGAAGTGTCGACCGACCGTGCGGGGCTGGTGACGCTGACCGGCGTCGAGGTCTCGCCGGACTACGCTCACGCGAAGGTCTATTTCACGACGATCGGCGCGCCGGTCGAGGCGGCGCAGCGCGTGTTGAACGAGAAGGCGGGGTACTTCCACTCGCTGCTCTTCAAGCGGCTCTCGATCCATACGATCCCGAAGCTGGCATTTGTGCACGATGCCTCGGTCGAGCATGGCATCGAGATCGACCGGCTGATCGCCGAGGCCAACCGGGGCAGCACCGACTGAGGGGAAAGTGTGGCAAAGCCGCGCGGTGAGCGCGTGGATGGAGTACTGCTGCTGGATAAACCCGGCGGCATGACGTCCAACCTCGCGCTGCAGAAGGCGCGGCGGCTGTTGAATGCAGTCAAGGCCGGGCATACCGGGACGCTCGACCCGATGGCGACGGGACTGCTGCCGCTGACCTTCGGCGAAGCGACGAAGTTTTCGGCCGATCTGCTCGATGCTGACAAGGCCTATCGGGCGATCCTCAGGCTTGGCGTGACGACGACGACCGGGGATGCAGAGGGCGAAGCGACCGGAAGCGCCGCGGTCGAGGCAACGGACGACGCGATCGATGTCGCGCTGTCGCGGTTCCAGGGCACGATCGAACAGGTGCCGCCGATGCATTCGGCGCTGAAGCGGGAAGGGCGCCCGCTGTATGAGCTGGCGCGGGCTGGCATAGAAGTCGAGCGCGCACCGCGCCGGGTGCTGATCCGCAGCCTGCGGCGGGTCCGGCGGGCGGGCGACTCGCTGACGCTCGACGTCGAGTGCAGCAAGGGTACATATGTGCGCGTGCTGGCGGAGGACATCGGACGGGCGCTGGGGTGCGGGGCGCACCTGACCGGCCTGCGGCGCACGCGGGTCGGGCCGCTTGTGCTCGACGACGCGGTGACACTGACGGCGCTCGAGGCGATGTCGCCGGCGGAGCGACGCGGTTGCCTGCGACCGGTGGATTCGCTGCTCGGGTCGCTGCCGCGGATAGAACTGGACGAAGACCTGACCGGGCGTTTCCGGCAAGGTCAGCGGCTGGCGCTGGATGCACAGCCGAAAGGTGCGCGCGTGCGGGTGTACGCGCCGGATAAGGAACTGCTGGGGACGGCGAACGTCACCGAGTGGGGCGTCGTCGCCCCGGAACGATTGATCTCGAACGAAAGAACACCGTCATGAAACGGCAATTGCGCAACGTCGCGATCATCGCGCACGTCGATCACGGCAAGACCACGCTGGTGGACAAGCTGCTGCAGCAGTCCGGCACCTTCCGCGCGAACCAGCAGGTGGCCGAGCGGGTGATGGACTCGAACGACCTCGAGCGCGAGCGCGGCATCACGATCCTCGCGAAGAACTGCGCGGTCGACTACGAAGGCACCCACATCAACATCGTCGACACGCCGGGTCACGCCGACTTCGGCGGCGAAGTGGAGCGCGTGCTGTCGATGGTCGACGGCGTGCTGCTGCTGGTCGATGCCGTCGAGGGGCCGATGCCGCAGACGCGCTTCGTCACCCGCAAGGCGCTGGCGCAGGGCCTGAAGCCGATCGTCGTCGTCAACAAGATCGACCGTCCGGGCGCACGCCCGGAGTGGGTCGTCAATCACACGTTCGATCTCTTCGACAAGCTCGGCGCCACCGAGGAACAGCTCGACTTCCCGGTCATCTATGCGTCGGCGCTGAACGGCTATGCCGGCACCAGCCCCGACGTTCGCAGTGGCGATCTGAGGCCGCTCTTCGATGCGATCCTCGCGCATGTCCGTGTCCGCGACGACGACGCCGACGGCACGCTGCAGCTGCAGATCTGCTCGCTCGACTACTCGAGCTACGTCGGCAAGATCGGCATCGGCCGCATCACCCGTGGACGACTGCGCCCCGGCCAGGAGGTGCTGGTGATGCACGGACCCGAGGGCGAGCAGAACGCCCCGACGACCAAGGGCAGGATCAACCAGGTGCTGACCTTCGAGGGCCTCGACCGGAAGCTTGTCGACGAGGCCATTGCCGGCGACATCGTGCTTGTGAATGGCATCGACGACATCGGCATCGGCTGCACGTTGTGCCCGCCGGATGCGCCGGACGCGCTGCCCCTTCTGAAGGTCGACGAGCCGACGCTGGTGATGAATTTCCAGGTCAACACGTCACCGCTGGCGGGGCGGGAGGGCAAGTACGTCACCAGCCGCCAGCTGCGCGAGCGGCTCGAGCGGGAGCTGAAGTCGAACGTCGCGATGCGCATGCGCGAGACCGAAGATGAGCAGATTTTCGAAGTGGCCGGACGGGGCGAACTGCACCTGACCATCCTGCTCGAGAACATGCGACGCGAGGGCTACGAAATGGCCGTGTCGCGGCCGCGCGTGCTCTACAAGGAGGTCGAAGGAGAGAAGCTGGAGCCCTTCGAGATGCTGACGGTCGACGTCGAAGAGGCCAACCAGGGCGCGATCATGGAAGAACTTGGCCGACGCAAGGGCGACCTGCAGGACATGCAGCCCGACGGCAAGGGGCGTGTGCGCCTCGAGTACCGCATTCCGGCGCGCGGGCTGATCGGCTTCCAGGGCGAGTTCATGACGCTCACGCGCGGCACCGGCCTGATGAGCCATGTCTTCGACGACTACGGCCCGGTCCGCGCCGGCGATGTCGGTGAGCGCCGCAACGGCGTGCTGGTGAGCCAGGACGACGGCGAGGCCGTCGCCTACGCCCTCTGGAAGCTGCAGGAGCGCGGCCGCATGTTCGTCAGCCCCGGCGACAAGCTCTATGAAGGCATGATCATCGGCATTCATTCGCGTGACAACGACCTCGTCGTCAACCCCGTACGCGAGAAGAAACTGACCAACGTGCGCGCTTCGGGCAAGGACGAGCACATCGACCTGGTGCCGCCGATCCAGCTTACGCTCGAGTCGGCGGTCGAGTTCATCGCCGACGACGAACTGGTCGAGATCACGCCGCAGAGCATCCGGCTGAGAAAGCGATTCCTGAAGGAGCATGAGCGGAAGCGTGCGCAAAGGGAAGCTGCTTAGCACGCGAGTTGGGTTCACGCATGCTCCTTCAGGAATCGCTGCGCGAGTATCGGGCTCCCCCTCCCAACCCTCCCTGCAGGGAGGGCGCGGCGCTGCGCGCCGCCCGCTGAGCGGTCTCGTGTCCGACGCTGAACAAGCGCTCCATCGCCGCGCGCTGATCCTGATGATCATTGCTCCCTTGCTATGGAGCATCGCGGGCGTGGTCACGCGCAACCTTTCGCCTGAACTGCAGGCCAACGGGCGGTTCGAAATCACGTTCTGGCGCAGTCTGTTCGCCGCGCTCTTCGTCGGCGGCTATCTGCTGCTCGTGCGGCGGGACTTCCTCGGTGCGTTGCGAAGCGCCGGCGTGCCAGGTCTGCTGTCGGGCTGCATGTGGGCGACGATGTTCGTCTGCTTCATGCTGGCGTTGACGCTGACGTCGACGGCCAATACGCTGATCGTGCTGGCGGTCGCGCCGCTGCTGACGGCTGTGCTCGCCTGGGCCGTGCTCAAGGCACCCATCCCGCTGCGCACCTGGCTCGCCGTGGCCATTGCAACGGCGGGCATCCTCTGGATGTTCGCGGGGAGCCTCAGCATCGAGTCGCCCACAAGCGTCTTCGGCATGCTGGTCGCGTTCGGTGCGCCGCTCGCCTCGGCCATCAATTTCGTCATACTGAAGAAGCGCGGCCAGTCCGTCGACCTGATCCCGGCGGTCTTCCTCGGTGGTCTGATCTCCGCGGCCATCATGCTGCCGTTTGCCACGCCCTTCATCGGGCAGCCGCGCGATGTCCTGCTGCTCGCTGCGCTGGGCTTCTTCCAGCTCGGCCTGCCCTGCATGCTGCTCGTCATTGCAGCGCGTCACCTCTCGGCGACTGAGCTCGCGCTGCTGGCTCTGCTCGAAGTCCTGCTTGGCCCGCTGTGGGCCTGGCTGGGCGCCGGTGAAGTGCCCGCGAGCACGACGATCATGGGTGGCGCCCTGGTGCTGGGGGCGCTCGTACTGAACGAACTCACCTCGGGACGCGGGCGCGGTGCCGCGAGCGCGCGGTCCGCGTGACGCTGCGAGCGATAATCCCGGGGCGATGGACACGACAGCTTCCTCCAGCGATGCGCCCCTGCCCGTGCGGCATGTCGCACCGTCACGGCCGCTGACCTGGCTCGCGCTTGGCTGGCGAGATTTTCTGCGCAGCCCACTGGCCGGGCTGGCGCACGGAGCCTTCGTCGCACTTGGCGGCTGGGTTGTGCTGGGAGTTTCCCTGCGCTATGGCTGGGTTGCACCGGGCGCGTTTTCCGGCTTCGTGATCCTGGGTCCGATCCTGGTGACGGGTCTGTATGAAATCAGCCGGCTGCTCGCACGCGGGGAGCAGCCCGGGTTGCGCGAGGCGGTCATTGCCTGGCAGCGTGGCACGCGCCCGCTGGTCCAGCTCGGCGTCCTGCTGGCCGTGCTGGGCACCCTGTGGGTCGCGGCCTCGGCGCTGCTGTTCACGCTCTTTGCGCAGTCCCCATTGCGCGGGCCGATCGAGTTCGTGCGTTACGCGGTGGTCGAGCAGGGCGACTTGCTGTTCACGCTGTGGGCGATCCTCGGCGGGCTCGGCGTCGCGATCGTCTTCGCTCTGACGGCCGTGTCCCCGCCATTGCTGCTCGGCCGGCGCGTCGGCTTCCGGCAGGCGTTGCTGACGAGCGCCCGCGCGGTTGGTGAGAACCCCGTGGCGATGCTGCTGTGGGCGTTGGTGATCCTCATTGCCACGTCGCTCTCGCTCGCCACTGCCATGCTGGGATTTCTCGTGGCGGTGCCGGTGCTCGGGCATGCGAGCTGGCATGCCTATCGCGACCTGGTGGACGCCGAAGGCGTGCCACTGCGCTATCCGTGATGGAAGGCACGCTCTTCGGCCTGACGGAAGAACGCATCGCCGAACTGGGGATGACATGGGGCGTGGGCGGCTTCATCGCGCTGATGCTCTTCATCATCTGGAAGCTGGCACGCGAGTCGAAGGCCGGCAAGTTCGGTACCTTCGTGCTGTTCTTCGTGCTGGCGTTCGGCATCCTCGGCTTTGTAGCGAAGTCGGTCCTCCAGTGGCTGCTGAAGCTCTAGCCGCGGGATCGGCAGCCGGCGATGACGCGCGCTGGCGTTTCTGCGTGGCGCCGATGATGGAGTGGACCGACCGTCATTGCCGCTACTTTCATCGGCAGCTGTCGCGCCACGCGCGGCTCTACACCGAGATGGTCACGACCGGTGCCTTGCTGCAGGGTGACCCGGGGCGCCACCTGCGTTTCGATGCGGCCGAGCACCCGGTGGCACTGCAAATCGGCGGCAGCGAGCCCGACGAACTCGCGCGCGCGGCGCGACTCGGCGAGGCGGCCGGCTACGATGAGATCAACCTGAACTGCGGCTGTCCGTCCGAGCGAGTCCAGCGCGGTTCCTTCGGCGCTTGCCTGATGGCCGAGCCCGGCCTGGTGGCCGAATGCGTGCGGGCCATGCGCGACGCCGTGTCTGTGCCGGTGACCGTGAAGCACCGGATCGGGATCGACCGCAGCGAAAGCTACGACCTCGTGCGCGACTTCGTCGGCGCAGTGCATGCCGCCGGGTGCGAAGTATTCATCGTGCATGCGCGCAATGCCTGGCTCAAGGGGCTCAGCCCACGCGAGAATCGCGAAGTCCCGCCGCTGCGCTACGACGTCGTTCGCCGGCTGAAGCAGGACTTCCCTCGTGCCCGCTTTGTACTCAACGGCGGCCTGACCTCGCTCGAGGCCGCCCGCCGCTGCGGCGAGGGACTCGACGGAGTCATGCTGGGCCGTGCGGCCTACCACGATCCGTATCTGCTGGCGCCAGTCGACGCGGAGTTCTTCGGCGAGAGGTCGGCCGCCGTGCCGACGCGGCGCGACGTGATCGACAGGATGTCAGCCTATCTGGTCCGCGAGACGAGCGCCGGTGAAGCGCCACGGCACGTCGCGCGCCACATGCTAGGCCTGTACCAGGGCGTCCGCGGCGCGCGGCAGTGGCGCCGCATGCTGAGCGATGCGGCCCTGCTGGCTTCGTGTGGAGCCGGAGTCCTCGAGCGCGCGCGGTTGGCCGTGGAGTCGCCAACAGCGCAGGCCGCCTGATCTGGCGCGCTGCCGGGCACTAGCCGGGGCAGGCGCGAGCGACCTCGGCTTCGCGCTTGGCGATTTCGCCGTCGGACTTCTGTATTTGCTGGATCGTTGCGGGGCGACGGTGCAGCTCTGCGCGCGCGTCCTTCGCCTTTTCAAGCTCACGCTTCGCCTTGTCGCAGCGCTCCCGCTCCTTGGCCTGAGCCTTCTTCTGCTCGGCGGCGGCGCGCTGTTCCTGCTCCTCGTCCTTGGCACGAGCCTTGTCGATGGCCTTCACCTCCGCTGCATCACGCCTGGCGCGCTCCTTGGCGGCCTTCTGTTCGTCGACCGCAACCGGCGGCGAGGTGTTGACGCTGCGCACGGGGGTCGTTCCTTCCGGGCATTTCGTGTTCGAGTAGGTGACCTTGCCGTCAGCGCTCTCGCAGCGCTGAACCTGCTGCGCAACGCCGGCGCTGCTGGCCGCGAGCAGGGCCAGCGGCAGGAGCATCGCCCTCGCGTGTTGCAGAAGTCGCGTGTACCAGGTCATGGTCATCAGGGGCTGCAGACACGCCGGTACTGATCCTGGAGGCCAGCGACGTGGCGGTCCATCTGATCGAGGTCGTCGAGGGAATAGAAAGGACGATTGACGAGCGCATTGCGAAGTCGACGTATCGAGTCGATCTCGCCGCGCAGATAGGCGCAGTCAGCGTCGCGCTGGGACTCCTGTTGCGTCGCGGCAATCGTCTGCTGCTGCAGACGCTGCTGCCCCAGCAGCTGGGCCGCCTGCGCGTCGCGTGCCGCTTTCTCACGCGCGGCCTGCTGGGCTTCAGGCGTCGGCGCCGGAGCGGCCTGCAGCGCCTTGACCGGACTGGTGCCCGCGGGGCATTCGGTGTTCGAGTAAGTGATCTTGCCGCGCGCGTCCTCGCAGCGCTGAATCTGCTGCGCAAGCAGCGTGCCGGGCAGCACGAGCGCCAGCATCCATGCAGAGAAGGCGGATTGCATCACCGATGCAGTCTAGCGAACCTTTCTCCGGACCTTTCTCCTTCGTCATCGCGCCGGGTAGGCGCGATGGCGTCCTCAGGATGCGGATGGAGCTATTGAACGCCGATCGCCTGGCGCACGGCGTCCGCGGCGACCTTGTTGAAGCGATACTGATAGTCGTAAACACTGGCGCCGGCCTGGTACAGCTTGCCGGGCCGCACGCCGGGCAGGCCCTTGGTCGGCTCGATGAACGCAATCCGCGCCGACTCGCGCTCGACGTTGGACACGCCGGTATCCAGCGGATCGACCTGTGCCGGGAACGAAAGCACGATGGCGCGCGTCCCGCCCACCGTGCGCTCTTCCCATTCGCCCTGAGCCAGCACCTTGTCAGCCGACTTGTCGCAGAAGAGCGTCCCAGTCTTGGCCGGGTAGAGCGCAACCTGCCCCTTCTTGCCCGCGCCGGCTGCCTGGAACAGCATGGCGTAGGGATTGGCACCCTGGCGGTCTTCGTACGCGAGACAGTAGGGGATCTGCTTCGAGAAATTGCCGACGAACTGCGCCGTGTTGGCGGCGCCGGTGAACGACTCGCGGCGCGGAAGCATCAGGACATCGTCAAAGAAGCGTGCCGTCGCCAGATAGGCGACGGCGCCCTTGGGAAACTTGGCGCCGTTGGTTCGCGTCGACTCTGGCTTCGGGTAATTATCCGGAGTGCGCAGGAAGAGCGAGATCGGCATCTCTGACACGTCGTACGCCTGCAGAGTCACGGCCATGCGCAACGGGGCCTGGCCGGCGTAGACGATGTAGAACGAGCCATCGGGTGCCGGAATCGCAAAGTTGGGACGGCCGAGCGCGCGGCGCTCGCCGTTGAGCACGGCGTGCGCAACGTCGATGCCGCCGTTCAGCGTTGTCATTCCGTCGTCGGCCGTCGTCTCCGTGATCGCATAGCGATTGCCCTCACCCGGCGTGGCCGCCGCCCGCATGTTCGAGACGCGCGGGCCCTGGAAGTGGTAAAGACCGTCGCCCTTCAAGGCATCGAACGACGGGACCGCGATCGGCTTGGCGCCCGGCACCGGAACCGGTTTGGGCGCCGGGCCGTATACGACGACCTCGGCCGGCGTCTGCGCGAGCCCGATCGGCGCCGCCATCGCGGCGAATGCCAGTGCGAGCAGTTTCAATGTCTGTGTTGCCATCAAGGCCTCCCTGATTGCCTGCATCGGTCACCATGCCGAGCTTGGCGCGAATGGTAATGGCTGCGGACCGGCCGCAGTCTCCGGAGTTAGGGCTGAAATATCTCCCATGAAAGTGGGACTCAAGCTTCGCCGGGTCGCCGCCTCTTCACGACGCGACCATCTTGCCGGGGTTCATGATCCCCAGCGGGTCGAGTGCCTGCTTCAGCGTCTTCATCAGACGCAACTCGGTCTCCGACTTGTAGCGCGCGTTCTCGCTGCGCTTCAGCTGCCCGATGCCGTGCTCCGCCGAAATCGAGCCGCCGAAGGCGTGGGCCTGGTCATGGACTGTCGCGTAGATCGCCGGCTGCAGCGCGAGGAAGCCGGCTTCGTCCATTCCGAGGGGCGGGCTGACGTTGTAGTGAAGATTGCCGTCACCCAGGTGCCCGAAGGTGACCATGCGCACGCCGGGAAAGCGCTGCTGCAGCAGCGCATCGGTTTCTTCGACGAAGCGTGTGATCGAAGAGATCGGCACCGCGATGTCGTGCTTGATGTTCTTCCCTTCGTGCGTCTGCGCCTCGGAAATCGACTCCCGCAACAGCCATAGCGCGCGCCCCTGGGCGATCGATTGCGCGATGGCCGCATCCAAAACCAGGCCGGATTCGATCGCCGCGGTGATCAGGCTCTCCGCCAGCGTCGTGGCGTGTTGCTGATCCTCGTGGTCGCTCAGTTCCAGCAGCACATAATGCGGGTGCCGCTTGGCGAACGGCGAGCGCTGGCCCTCGAAGTGCCGTTCCACCAGCGACAGGCAGAAGTCGCTGAAACACTCGAAGCCCGTCAGCGTCGGGCCGCAGCGGCTCTGGGCATCGCCGAGCAGCTGCAGGGCCGCGCGCAGCGACGGCACCGCCAGCAGCGCGGTGACCTGGGCGCGCGGCAGCGGAAACGTCTTCAGGCACGCGGCAGTGATGATGCCGAGCGTGCCTTCCGCACCGATGAAGAGATCCCGCAGGTCGTAGCCGGTGTTGTCCTTGCGCAGCCCGCGCAGTCCATGCCACACCTCGCCCGACGGCAGCACGACTTCCAGACCGAGGCAGAGTTCACGCGCATTGCCATAGCGCAGGACCTGGATGCCACCGGCATTGGTGCTCAGGTTGCCGCCGATCGTGGCGCTCCCTTCGGCGGCAAGCGAAAGCGGAAACAGCCGATCGTGCGCGCGAGCGGCTGCCTGAACGTCCAGCAGAACACAGCCGGCTTCGGCGGTCAGGGTGTTGTTGGCTGGATCGACCGCGCGGATACGCGCCATGCGCCTGAGCGACACCAGGATCGCGCGGCCCGAGTCGTCCGGTGTGGCGCCACCGACGAGCCCCGTGTTGCCCCCCTGCGGCACCACCGGTGTCGCGGTGCGCGAGCACCAGGCGACGATGCGAGCGACCTCGTCCGTCGTCGCGGGCAGGACCACCGCCTGCGCGCGCCCCGTGTAGCGTCGGCGCCAGTCGACGAGGAAAGGCGCGACCGCGTCGGCATCGGTGAGCACATGGGCCGCACCGACGATGCTGCGCAACTCTTCGATGCTGCTCATGACGACTGGGCGCGGCGCTTGGCGGCGATCTTCATCGGCCGCAGGTAAATGATCGCAGCGATAAAGAAGATGACTGCCAAAGTGCACTGCATGGCGGCGAGCCAGGCGACCGGCACGGGTTCGAACAGGCGCACTGAGCCCTCCAGAATGCTCAGCAGCACGATGAAAAGCCCCACCTGCATCGCGTACGCGCTGCCACGCAGCATTGCAGGCAGGGGCAGCAGCAACGGCACGACCTTCAGTGCGAGCCATGAGCCGCCAGGCCGCAGGGGTGCCAGCGTCAGCTCCCAGGACAGACCAAGTGCGATGAGTGCGATCCAGGCCGCCATCGACCAGCGCCACGCGCTGGCCTGTCGTGCGGTCGTGCCCGGGAGGGGTCCGATGGTCACGGCTCAGCGTGCCAGCTGCAGCGCTGTGCTAGCGAGGCGTGCGCCGAGCGCATGCGCGAGGCGTCGCTCTTCGTCGGTCAGAACCGGTGCGGCGCCATGGCGGGCCGTGTGGCTTGCACCGTAGGGCGTGCCGCCGCTGCGGGTGGTCATCAGATCCGGCTCCGTGTAGGGAATGCCAAGCAGCAGCATTCCATGGTGCAGCAGCGGAAGCATCATCGACAGCAGCGTCGTCTCCTGGCCTCCGTGCAGGCTGCTTGTCGAGCAGAACACCGCCGCCGGCTTGCCTGCCAGCACTCCGGACAACCAGAGTCCGGACGTCCCGTCGAAGAAATGCTTCAGCGGCGCCGCCATGTTGCCGAAGCGCGTCGGCGAGCCCACGGCCAGCCCGCCGCAGCTTTCGAGATCGGCCAATTCGACGTAGGGCGCACCTTCGGCGGGAATCGGTGGCACGGCGGTCTGCGTTGATGGCGCAACCGGCGGCACGGTCCGCAGCCTTGCCTGCGCTCCGTCGACGCTGTCGACGCCAGCTGCAATGGCTTCGGCCAGACGGCGCGTTGCGCCGTGACGCGAATAGAACAGTACGAGTATGTCCACGTGGGCGGGGCCGCACCATGTGCGGCGGTCGACTCGGGAGGGCGCCGCATGAAGTCAGGCGCGGCGATCATGGCCGTATTATAGAAAGCGTTGCCGGATGCCGGCCTCGCGGGCCGCCACAACGCGCCTGGTTCCATGTCCCGCCTGACCGCCGCCCTCGACCGGTTCCCCTGGCTGAAAACCGCACGCGAAGCCGCACTGTTTGCGCATCGGCGCAGCCGCGAAGTGCGGCTGCAGCAGGTCGCCGGCAGCCTGACTTTCACCACCGTCCTTTCCATCGTGCCGTTGTTCGCGGTCGCGCTCGCGTTGTTCTCCGTGTTTCCGTACTTTGCGGACTTTCGCGAGGCGTTTCAGTCGCTGGTCTTGAGGACGCTGCCTGCCCAGATCTCCTCGACGGTCCTGCGCTATCTCAGCGAATTCGCGGACCAGGCGACGCGTCTGACCGCGGCCGGACTGATCTTCCTCGGCCTGACGGCCCTTGCGATGATCATGACCGTCGATCGTGTGCTCAACGACATCTGGCAGGTGCATGAACGCCGGCCACTCAGCCAGAGCGTGCTGATCTACTGGGCGATCATCACGCTGGGGCCGATCGTGATCGGTGCCAGCCTGACCGCGAGCTCGTACCTCTGGTCGCTGTCCGAAGACGCGATCATGCGCACGCCGGGGTGGTTGCGCCGCCTGATCGACTACGCGCCGGTCGTGCTGAGCGGACTGGCCTACGCCGCGCTGTACGTGTTCGTGCCGAATCGCACGGTGCGCTGGCGCGATGCCTTGATCGGCGGGTTCGTGGCCGCCTTGCTCGCCGAGATGCTCAAGTCCGCGTTTGGCCATTTCATCGGGCGCGGGGCGGTGCGTTCGATCTATGGCGCCTTCGCTGCGCTGCCGCTGTTTCTCCTCTGGATGTACCTGTCGTGGTATGCGCTTTTGTTCGGTGCGGCCATCGCGGCGACGCTGCCGCGCATGCGGGCGACCCGGTTCTCGGACGAACTGCGGGCGGGCAATGCCTTCGTCACTGCGCTCGCGCTGATCCGCCAGTCGCTCAACGCGCGTCGCAGCGGCAATGCCGCTGTTGGCGGGCAGGAGCTGGCGCGAGGCGCGCGCACCGATCTTGCCGAGACCGAACGACTGCTCGAAAGCCTTGAGCGCCTCGGTTATGTGCGCCGGCTGTCGGCACCCCACAGGCGCGGTGAATCGTCGGAATGGATCCTCGTGTGCGATCCGCAGACGACGTCGCTGCGTCGTGCCTACGAGCGCTTCGCGATCGACCCGGCCAATACGCTCCTTGCCCTGGATCGCGACGGCGTCGGGACCGTCCTGACCGGCTGGATCGCGCGCGACGAGTGGATCAATGCGCCGCTCGATAAGAGCCTGCCCGCGGCGGCCGCAAGCGTCGCAAAATAGGGCGCATCCTCCGGGCTCCGCACACCGCCCGAACCCGCTCAGGCGACGCCGAGCAACTGCAATGTCCGCGCGTCGCGGCGGCCGCCAAAGTAGCGGTCCATGGCCTGCCGGAACAGCGGCTCCTCCGGCGCGACCTCGGCGAACAGCGTCATTGAAGAGTGAAACTTGAGGTCGTCGGGAGTTCCAAAAATCTCATGCGCGCTGCGGTCGCAAACGTCCAGCACCCACCGCGTGCACTCGCGCAGCCGCGCTCCAAGGACGGCATGCGCGAGATAAGCCTCCGCCTCGGCGCGGCTCGCGAGGCCGAAGTGCTCGGCCATCGCACTTTGACCGAGCCCCCGCAGCTGAGGAAAGATGAACCACATCCAGTGGCTCGCCTTGGCGCCGGCGGCCAGTTCAGCGCGCACGCGCTCGTAGGCTGCAGCCTGAGCGCCGACGAAGCGTTCGAGGTCGAATGCCGTGCTCACGCTGTGGGCCCCAAAGGAGTCTAGAAAGGGATTTTCCCGGTGAGAATGTCCTTGTACATCACCCAGTCGCCGACGAGGCTGTAAAGCGGCTGCCGAAAGGTCGCGGGCCGGTTCTTCTCGAATCCGAAGTGGCCGATCCACGCGAAGCCGTAGCCGCTCACCAGCGCTGCGAGCAGCCACCACGGGTTGATGAAGACGGCAAGCGCGAGGCACACCAGTGCGAGGGTCGAGCCGACGAAGTGCAGGCGGCGGCAGGTGCGGTTGCTGTGCTCTGAGAGATAAAACGGGTAGAAGTCGGCGAACCGCTTATAACGGCGGGCCGGGGCCTCGGTAGTTGCGCTCATCGTGATGCGAAGGTCAATCGACAGAAAAGCGGACTCTAGCGCCTTCAGCGCGTTACGCTGATCACCAGCGCCGCTGCGCCGAGCACGAGCGTGCCGGCGATGCGATCGGTCCAGCGCGCGTAGCGCTCATCGGTGGCGATGCGGCGCGCGCGCGATGCCAGCCAGCCGTAGCCGGCGAGGATGAAGAACTCGGGAATGATCGAGCCGGCCGCGAGCCATGCCATCTGTGCGCCGATCGGCAGTCGCGCGTCAACGAACTGCGGCAGGATCGCGACGAAAAAAATCAGCGTCTTGGGATTGGCAAGCTGCAGTGTCAGTCCGGCGAGGTAGAGCGTGCGTGGTGCGTCGCTGCCGGACGCCCGCGAGACGGTGATCGGCGACGGCCGTCCGAAGATGGCCGACAGCCCGACATACACGAGGTAGGCGGCGCCGACCCACTTTACTGCCGTGAAGAATTCGCGTGAGGCGGCGAGCAAGGCACCCAGCGCCGTGGCGGAGATGGCGAAGTAGATGGCGTTGGCGCTGAGGATGCCGAGGCTTGCCCAAGTCGATCGGCGCGCGCCATGGGCGAGGCCGCAGGCGATGACGAGCATGACCGCCGGCCCTGGCGACAGGGACAGCGCCACTTCCGTGAGCACGTACAGCCAATACGTGTCCCAGTTGACGGCACTCAGCAACGCGCGCGTCCCTGGCTCAACCGGCGTGGGCCGCCGCGGGCGCAAACACCCGGGCGGCAAAGTCCTTCAACGCGGCGAGGACCTGGTCCGGCCGCTCTGCCATCAGCGAGTGCCCACCGCCTTCGACCTGCACGACAGTGGCATCGGTACAGGCGCCGATCAGGGCCTGCGCCGCACGCGGCGGCGTCATCACGTCCTGCTGGCCCAGCACGAACAGTGCCGGGCAGGACAGCGCCCGCGCGGCGTCCATTCCACCCGCGTAGCTGTTGCACGCTGCAAAGTCGAGCGCCAGCACGTCAGGCCCGTCGCGTCGCGCAATGCGCTGCATCAGCCGCAGGTTCTGCCAGGCATTGGAAAAGCCCGGTCCCGGATTGCAGGGCTTGCGCTCGAAGGCAGCGAGCGCCGCGCTGTGCGACCAGACATTGATCATGTCCATCGCCTGCGGCGCGTCATTGCGCGTTGCGGCGAGCAGCGCGTCGGATACACGCATCGGGAAGGCAGCCGCCACCAGTGCCACGCCCGCGGTTCGGTCGGGCATCCGCCGCGCCAGTTCCAGCGCGATCAGCGAACCCATGCTGTGGCCGACCAGCAGCAATTGCCGTGCGCCCGTGCCGAGAATGCCGTCACACAGCCGATCGGCCATCGCTTCGACCGAGGCGAGCGCCGGACCTTCGCTGCGCATGTGCCCCGGCAGGTCAAAGGCGAGTACGCCATGGCCATGATGGGCAAGGTAGCGGCTCTGCAGGATCCACACGCTGTGATCGTGCTGGGCGCCATGAATGAAGACGACGGTCGGCCGCGCCGGGTCAAACGGGCGGCCGCCAGTGTAGGCATAAAGTCGGGGCGAGGTGCCGAGCAGCATCGTCAGCTCACTTTCTGCGCACGCTTCAGTGCCTGCGCGAGGTCCTCGAGCAGGTCGGCCGGATCCTCCAGGCCGACCGAAAGGCGGATCGTGCCTTGCGTGATGCCAGCCGCTGCAAGTTCTTCGTCCGGTACGCGGAAGTGCGTGGTCGAGGCCGGATGGATCACGAGCGACTTCGCATCGCCCACGTTCGCCAGGTGCGAGAAGACACGCAGCGCCTCGACGAAGGCGCGCCCGGCGGCGCGCGTGCCCTTGAGGTTAAAACTGAACACGGCGCCGCAGCCGCGCGGCAGCAGGCGCTGCGCCAGCGCACGGTCGGGATGCGAGTCCAACTCGGGGTAGGCGACCGACTCGACGGCCGGGTGCGTGCTCAGGAACTGGACGACGGCACGCGCGTTATCGACATGGCGTTGCATGCGCAGCGGCAGGGTTTCGATCCCCTGCAGCAGCAGGAAAGCCGTGTGCGCGCTCATGCAGGCGCCGAAGTCGCGCAGGCCCTCACGCCTGGCGCGCAGCAGAAAGGGCGCCACCGTACTCTCCTCGGCGAAGTTCATGCCGTGGAAGCCGGAGTAGGGCTCGGTGAGTGTCGGAAATCTGCCGCTCGCCAGCCAGTCGAAGGTGCCACCGTCGACCAGCACGCCGCCGATGGCGACCCCATGGCCGCCAAGGAATTTGGTGGCCGAGTGATAGACGAGATCGGCGCCGTGATCGAACGGCGTCATCAGCCAGGGCGTCGTGAAGGTCGAGTCCACCAGCAGCGGCACCCCATGCTCATGCGCGATGCCGCTCACGGCCGGAATGTCGAGCACGTCGAGGCCGGGGTTGCCGAGAGTCTCGCCGAACAGCAGCCGCGTGGACGGGCGGATCGCCGCCGCCCACGATGCGAGGTCGCGCGGATTGACGAAGGTGGTCTCGATGCCGAAGCGCGCCAGCGTGTAGGCGAGCAGGTTGTGCGAGCCGCCGTAAAGCGCGCGGCTGGCGACGATGTGACCGCCGGCACCCATCAGCGTCGCGATCGCCAGGTGCAGCGCGGCCTGGCCGCTCGCGGTGGCGATTGCGCCAACGCCCCTTTCGAGAGCGGCCATGCGCTCCTCGAACACGGCCACCGTCGGGTTGGAAATGCGCGAATACACATGCCCCGCGCGCTCCATGTTGAAGAGCGCCGCTGCGTGGTCGGAGTCCTCGAACACGAACGACGTGGTGGCGTAGATCGGCAGGGCGCGTGCTCCGGTCGTCGGGTCCGGCGGCTGGCCGGCATGCAGCGCGAGGGTGTCGAAACCTGGGTAGCGGACAGTCATGGGAGTCGCGGTAAGCGCATCGAGGAGAGGATGATGCCAGCCTCGCTCGACGCGCCGCCCCCTGCGGTCAGGCTCCAGGTTCGCGCCGCTACACTTGCGCGCCAACAATGGACACACGCGCCGCGCTTTACCCGACGATCGAGCCGCACGACAGCGGCATGCTGGCGCTCGACGACGTCCACACGATGTACTGGGAGTCGGTCGGCAATCCGGCCGGAGTCCCGGTGCTGTTCCTGCACGGCGGACCGGGCGGCGGCTGCTCCCCCGAACACCGGCGGTTCTTCGATCCGGAATTCTTTCGTGCGGTGCTGTTCGACCAGCGCGGCGCCGGTGCCTCCACGCCGTTGGGAGAAGTGCAGTCCAACACGACCCAGCAACTCGTCGCGGACATCGAACTGCTGCGCGAGTATCTCGGCATCGATCGCTGGCTGGTGTTCGGCGGCTCCTGGGGCAGCACGCTCGGGCTGGCTTACGGGCAGGCGCATCCAGAGCGATGCAGCGGCTTCCTGCTGCGCGGGATCTTCCTCGGGCGGCCGCAGGAGATCGAGTGGTTCATGTACGGGCTGCGGCAGGTCTTTCCCGAGGTCTGGCAGAAGTTCGCAGGCATGCTGCCGGAGGAAGAGCGCGGCGACCTGTTGCGTGGCTACCTCAAACGGCTGTTCGATCCCGACCCCCGCGTGCATGTGGCCTACGCGCGCGCGTGGAGCGAATACGAGGGTGCGTGTTCGACGCTGCTGCCGAACCCGGAACTGGTGCGGCACTTCGCCAACGAAGCGCTCGGCCTGGCGCGGCTGGAAGCGCATTACTTTGCGCACCGCTGCTTCCTCGCGCCGGACCAGCTGCTGCGGAACATGGACCGATTGCAGCGGCATCCGGCCTCGATCGTGCACTCGCGCTACGACATGGTGTGCCCGATCCTGAGCGCGGATGAACTGGCGCGTGCGTGGCCAGCGGCGCGCTACACCATCGTGCCCGACGCGGGGCACTCGGTGTGGGAAACGGCGGTCCGCGCAACGGTGATGGCCGAACTCGAGCGCTTTAAATCCCTGCTGGGTTGAACCCCCGCATGCCGCGCTTCGCCGCCAACGTCAGTCTTTTTTACCCTGAACACCCTCTGGTGGACCGCATCGGCGCGGCGGCGCGTGATGGATTCGCCGCGGTGGAAGTGCAGGGCCCGTATTCGGTGGAGGCCAGCGAGTTGCAACGCGCATTACGGGATGCCCGGACCCGGCTGGTGCTGATGAACGCGCCGGTCGGCGACTCTATCGGTGGCGAACGCGGGCTCGCGGCATTGCCAGGCCGCGAGGCGGAGTTCGACGCTTCGATGGAACGCGCGCTGGATTACGCCCGAGTTGTCGGTGCCCCCCGCGTTCATGTGATGGCCGGAGCGCCGCCGGCCAATGTCACGCCAAGGGAGGCGTTCGCCACCTACGCCCGCAACATCGCGCGGGCCTGCAGCGTGCTCGGCCAGCACGGAATCGATGTCATGATCGAGCCGATCAATCCGCGCGACATGCCGGGTTACTTCCTCGACCGGCTGCCGCTGGCTCTGGAAGTGATCGACCGCTTGCCGGCGCCCAAGCCGCAACTTCAATTCGACTTTTATCACCTGCAGATCATCGGCGGCGACATCACGGCGCACTTTGCCCGACAGCGGGCGCGGGTCGGCCACGTCCAGATCGCGGGTGTGCCTGAACGGCATGAGCCTGACACCGGCGAAGTGAACTACGGCTTCGTCTTCCGGGAGCTGGACCGTCTGGGCTACGAGGGCTGGGTCGGCTGCGAATACCGGCCGCGCAGGACCGGCCCGGGTGGCACATCCGCGGGATTGGGCTGGCTGCGTCGGCTCTGAATTTTCCTTGTTCGGTCGAGGGGGCCGGTCTAGGATCGCTTTGAAGCGAGGCCGCGGAACGGCATCCCGGAGAAGACCATGAAAGTCAGCGACATCCTGCGCGTCAAGGGTACTGCGCTCTACACCGTCACTCCGGACACGCCGCTCGCCAAGGCGGTCGCCCTCATGGCCGAGCAGGACATCGGCTCCTCAGTCGTCATGGAGTACGGCGAACTGGTGGGCATGCTCACCTTCCGTGAGGTCATCAACCGCATTCATGCCAATGGCGGCAGCGTGGGGGAGATCAGCGTGCGCAAGGTCATGGACGATGCGCCGTTGACCGTCACGCCGGAGACCGAGGTTATGGAGGTGCGTCGGCTGATGCTCGAGCGGCACGCGCGCTACCTGCCCGTGCTCGACGGCCGCACGCTGGTCGGTGTCATTTCCTTCTACGACGTGGCGCGCGCGGTACTCGAGGAACAAAGTTTCGAGAACCGCATGCTCAAGGCCTACATCCGCGACTGGCCTGAACCCGAGGACGCCCGCACGAACTGAACGTCGGGTGAGCGCGGTTCGAAGGCATTGGCTGCTTCGCGCGGTTCCGTCGCTGCGGCGCCGTTCAGTCAGGCCGTGCCCATGAGCGGCACCAGCGCGCTTTCCGAACGCGTGTGGTCGGCGCACGGAGACGCATGGCAGGCCGAGGGGCGGTTGCGGCATTCGCACGGTGGCGGAGCCGAGGCGATGCCGGGCATCCGCCTGATGGCATCGGGCCTTCCGCACGCGCGATGGAACAACGGTGATGTCACCGAACCCGCGCGCGTCGACATCGAGGCCGTGCGCGCGTGGTATGCGGCACGGGCCGGCGGCAACGGAGTGCCCTGGGGTGTCTGCGTGCCGTCGTCGAGCCCCTTCGCGTTTGGGCGGCATGTGTTCCGCAAGCGCTGCATGGCCCTCTTGCCGCAGCGGTTCCGGGCGCTGCCCGCCGCGCCAGGAGTCGCGATCCGCGAGGCGCTGGCCGCGGACGTCGACACCTTTGCACAGATCGACGCCTCCGCTTTCGAAGGCAAAGTCGAGGAAACCCTTCCCTGGGTCACGCCGCACTTCGGCGCCATGGGCTTCATCGTGGCCCTCGCGTGGCTCAACGGCGAGCCGGTGGGCGTCGCCACGGCGATACTCACCGACGATCGTGCGGGGGCGTGTGTCGGCATCTTTGGTGTGGGAGTGCTCGAACCTGCGCGTCGGCGGGGGATCGGCGGGGCCATGACTTCATGGCTGCTTGACAGGGCCTTCGCCCAAGGCGCCACGCTCGCGCATCTCAATCCCGACACCGATGCGGCGGCCCGCCTATATGCAAGGCTCGGATTCATCGAGACCGCCGGCCTCGACGTGTACAGCGACCTCTAGCCGGAAGGCACTCGACGCCGCCAGTCATTTAGTTCTGCCGCCGTCCCCGAAGACCTCCGTCCGGCCTGCCCGGCCGACGGCGGGTCGCCGCTATTCAGCACCTCTGATCCCTTTCGGCCGCTCAATCGTCGCTGGCCGCGAAAACGGCGTGAACAGCGGCTGGCTGCGACGAACTGCGCCGTGTCCGGATGAAGTGCTGAACGACGCCTGGGCGCGATGAAATCCGCCTTGCAGTTCGCGCCGCGATTTCTGCACCCCGTCGCAAGTCGCTCGCAGTCGCGCTGCGTGTTGCCTAGAGTGCGCTCATCGACACCGAACAACGCACTGCACGAAAGGACCGAACGATGGACGCCAACTTTTCGACACCCGTCAAGGCCCGCGTCGCCGCGTTCGTGGGCGCGGTGATCACCAGCGCGCTGGTGCTGGGCAGCACGGTGGCCGGCATGCAGCCGAAGGACGGGGCTGTAAACCTTCTCGCGCTCGAGCGCGCTGCTGCCGGCACTACGGTGACCCGCTGAGCGCACGGCTCCGTATCTGACCGCAAACGCCCGGCTTCGGCCGGGCTTTTGACTTTTCGGTTGGTCACTTCGATTCGACACGTCAGCCGCGGGATGTTGGTAGGCTCCGCCTCCACAAGGAGGAGGCGGCGATGGCGGATGCGGCGTTCACGATCCGTGTGTTCGGAATCTACCTGCTCGGCCTCGGCGCGGTGCTGTTGACTGCCCCGAACCTCCTGCTCGGACTCTTTGGCTTGCCTCCCGCGAACGACGTCTGGATCCGCGTCGTCGGCATGCTCGTCGGGTTCCTCGGCTTTTATTACGTGCGGGCGGCGGTCGGCGGACTGACGGCGTTCTTCGGCTGGACGGTCCCGGTGCGTCTGTCGGTGCCGGTGTTCTTCGGCGCGTTCGTCGTGGCAGGCCTGGCGCCGCCGGTGCTGCTGCTGTTTGCGGCCGTCGATGCCATGGGTGCACTGTGGACCTGGCATGCCTTGCGGAACCGGCTGCGCGGTTGACCGCGGCGCCACTGCCTGGCGGGAGAGCGAGTGAGTTCCAGGAACCAGTTTGCCCTGCTGCGGGAGCGCCGCTTTGCGCCGCTGTTCTGGGTCCAGTTCCTCGGCGCGGCCAATGACAACATCTTCAAGTTTGCCTTCACGCTGCTCGCGACCTACGCCGCGCAAAAGTGGGGCGGTGTCGAGCCGCACTTTGCGGGCTTCCTGATCGGCGCGTTGTTCATTGCGCCGTTCATGCTGTTCTCGGCCACCAGCGGGCAGCTGGCGGACAAGCTGGAGAAGTCGTGGTTCATCCGCCGCGTCAAGGATGCCGAGATCGTCGTCATGGTCATCGGCGCCGCCGGACTGGCCCTGCAATCGGCTCCGCTCGTGTACGCCGCAATCTTCCTGCTGGGACTGCAGTCGACCGTGTTCGGACCGGTCAAGTACTCCTATCTGCCGCAGCACCTCAACGCGCATGAAGTCACGGGCGGCAACGGCATGGTCGAAATGGGCACCTTCGTTGCCATCCTGCTCGGAACCATCGGTGGCGGACTGCTGATCGGACAGTTCGGTGACCGCGGCGCGCTCGCAACGGCAGGCGCCGTCCTGCTGATTGCCGTGCTCGGAAGGGTCGCGGCGCAGTTCGTCCCGCACTCGCCAGCGGCCGATCCCGGACTCAGGATCAACTGGAACCCGTTTTCCGAAACCTGGACCAACCTGAAGATCGCGCATGGCGACGTCGCGGTGTTCAACTCGATCATTGGCATATCCTGGCTGTGGTTCTTCGGCTCGATCTTCCTGACAAGCTTTACGCCGTTTGCGCGGACGAACCTGGGCGGCAACGAGTCCGTCGTGACCTTCCTGCTCGCCGTTTTCTCCATCGGCATCGGCGCGGGATCGCTGGCGTGCGAGCGGCTCTCTGGGCGGCGTGTGGAGATCGGGCTCGTACCGTTCGGCTCGATCGGCATGACGGTCTTCGCAGTCGATCTTTACTTCGCGTCGGTCGCATTCGCGCCGATGACGAACGGCACGCTGAACCAGTTTCTTGCGTCGCCCGGTGCCTTGCGCATCGTGATCGACCTCGCACTGCTCGCGCTGTTCGCAGGCCTGTATTCGGTGCCGCTGTACGCGCTGATCCAGACACGCGCGGACCGGGCGCGTGTCGCGCGCATCGTGGCGGCGAACAACATCCTGAATGCGGTCTTCATGGTCGTGGCTTCGGTCGCGGCCACGGCACTCCTCGGCGCCGGGCTCAGCATTCCGCAGCTTTTCCTGGTCACGGCCCTGATGAATGCGGCCGTGGCGCTCTATATCTACCGCCTGGTGCCGGAGTTCCTGCTGCGCTTCCTCGCCTGGGTGCTATCGCACTCCCTGTACCGGGTGCGTTCCATCAACACGGACAGCATCCCGGCCGAGGGCGCCGCGGTACTGGCCTGCAATCACGTCAGCTTCGTCGATGCCGTACTGATCATGGGTGCGAGTCCGCGCCCGATCCGCTTCGTCATGGACCACCGCATCTTCAAGATCCCGCTGATGAACTGGTTCTTCAAGAACGCCAAGGCGATTGCGATCGCACCGGCGCGCGAGGACCCGAAGATGCTGGAAAGGGCCAACCAGCGCATCGACGCGGCGCTGGCCGAAGGCGACCTTGTGTGCATATTCCCCGAGGGCAAGATCACGTTCGACGGCGAGCTGAGTCCGTTCAAGCAGGGTGTGCAGAAGATCGTCGAACGCGTGCCGGTGCCCGTGTACCCGATGGCGCTGCGCGGACTGTGGGGCTCGTTCTTCTCGCGCTACGGCGGCGCGGCGTTCTCGCGTCCCGTGGAGGCCCGGCTGCGCCGCGGACTGCGCTCGAAGGTCGAGCTTGTCGTCGGCGAGCCGCTGCCGCCGGACCAGGTGACGCCGGAGCTTTTAATGGCGCGCGTCGCCGCCCTGCGCGGCCCCGAACTCTGAGCGACCGGCCAGCGCACTTACAATCCCCGGCGAAGCAACGACGTACTGATCGCTGATCCCATGGCTGGCTCCACTTTCGGGCACCTGCTGCAGGTCACCAATTTCGGTGAATCGCACGGGCCGGCCATCGGTTGCGTGATTGACGGCTGCCCGTCCGGCCTGGCGCTCGCCGAATCGGACCTGCAGCCGGATCTCGATCGCCGCAAACCGGGCACCTCGCGGCATGTGACGCAGCGGCGCGAGTCCGACCGCGTCGAGATCCTGTCCGGGGTTTACGAGGGCCGCACGACGGGTACCCCGATCGCGCTGCTGATCCGCAACGAGGACGCGAAGAGCAAGGACTACGTAGACATTGCAGATACCTTCCGCCCGGGTCACGCCGACTATACGTACTGGCGCAAGTACGGCGTGCGCGATCCGCGTGGCGGCGGCCGCTCCTCGGCGCGCTTGACGGCGCCGATGGTGGCGGCCGGCGCCCTGGCGAAGAAGTGGCTGCGGGAGAAATACGGCACGCAGGTGCGCGGCTGCATGCAGCAGATCGGTGAAGTCGTTATTCCGTTCGAATCGTGGGACGAGGTCGAGCGCAATCCGTTTTTCGCTCCGAACGCCGGCATTGTGGCGGAACTCGAAGCGGCGCTGGACGAACTGCGCAAGTCGGGCGACTCGGTCGGCGCCCGGCTGCGCGTCGTCGCCAGCAGTGTGCCGGTGGGTTTGGGCGCGCCGCTCTTCGACAAACTTGACGCCGACATTGCCTACGCGATGATGGGAATCAACGCCGTCAAGGGCGTCGAGATCGGGGCGGGATTCCAGTGCGTTACACAGCGGGGTTCGCAGCATGGCGACGAGTTGCTGCCGGACGGCTTCGTCACCAACCATGCCGGTGGGATGTTGGGAGGCATCTCGAGCGGACAGGACATCGAGGTCTCGATCGCGATCAAGCCGACCTCGAGCATCCGCCTGCCGCGGCGTTCGATCAATCGCGCTGGCGCTGCGACGATCGTCGAGACGCACGGGCGACACGATCCCTGCGTCGGAATACGCGCGACTCCGATCGCTGAAGCGATGCTGGCGCTCGTGCTGATGGACCATGCGCTGCTGCATCGGGCGCAGAACGCCGACGTCCACCACGCAGTCGCGCCCATCAAGGCTCGCTCCACGTCCGGCTGATGTCCGTCCGCGTAGCGGCCGACCGAGACTCCTGGCGGCTCGGGGCGCTGTACGGCGCGTATTTCGGATTTGCCGGGATCATCGGGCCGTACCTGCCGCTGTACTTCCAGTGGCGGGGACTGACGGCTTTCGAGGTCGGCGTGCTGATCGCGCTAGGGCAGGGGATGCGGGTCGTCGGGCCGAACTTCTGGGGCTACCTCGCCGATCACGCGGCGCGGCGGACGCCGATCCTGCGGACGACTGCCGTCGCCTTACTGCTGACCTTTGCGTTGCTGCTCGTGCCCGGCGGGTTCACGTACGTCTTTGTCGTGATGTTGCTGGTCAATCTGTTCCAGACCGCTCAGATGCCGATCGCCGAGGCGCTGGCATCGGCATCGATGCGTGGGCGCGCCGATGCCGCGACGCGCTACGGCCGGCTGCGCGTCTGGGGTTCGACAGCGTTCGTTGTCGTTGTGCTCGCTGCCGGACCGCTCTTCGATCGTTTCGGCATTGGAGTCTCGCTCTGGCTCGCGCTTGCACTGGCGGCGATCCTCGTCGGCGTGAGCTGGCAGGTGCCGGAGGGGCGGCCGGCCGAACATTCACTCGCCGGCGTGTCGGTCCGCCAGCGTTTGCGCGAACCGCGTGTGCGGTGGTTTCTGCTGTCCGCGGGCCTGATGATCTTCGCGCATGGCGCGCTCTACGCGTACCTGTCGATCTACCTCGCGCAGCTGGGTTACAGCAAGTCGGCGATCGGCGTGTTCTGGGTGCTCAGCGTACTGCTCGAGATCGGATTTTTCGCGACGCAGGGGCGCTGGTTCCGGCGCTTCGGGCTGTATCCGCTGCTCGTCGCGAGTTTCCTGGTGGCGGCGCTGCGGTTCACGCTGATCGCGCAGCTGGCTACGGTCTGGTGGGTGCTTGCCTTCGCGCAGATCCTGCACGCGATGACGTTCGCCGTGCATCACTCGGCCAGCGTGCTGACGATCCAGCGCTGGTTTCCCGGCCAGGCCGCCGCGCGCGGCCAGGCCGTCTACATCAGTGCGGCCTGGGGCATCGGCGGCACGTTGGGCAGTCTCATGGCGGCATACTTGTGGACGCTCGCCGGTCCACGCTGGGCCTTCAGCGCCGGCAGTATCGCTGCGCTCCTGGGCGCCTGGGCCATTCGCGAGGCGCGCCGGCACGATCCGGAACTCGCCGCCTCGCACCGGCTCAAAATGGCATCTAATCGGGGTCTTGAATCATGAACAGGTCTGCAATCAGTCTGCTGCGCGCGGCACTCGCCGCCACCGTGCTGCTGACGGCTTGCCAGAGCGTGCAGACGACGCGCAGCGGCGAAATCGGCGTCGACCGCAAGCAGGCGATGACGACGCTGGTCAGCAGCAAGGAGGTCGAGCAGCAGGCGAGCCAGGAGTACGCGCAGGTGCTGGCGGGAGCCAGAAAGAAAGGCCTGCTCAATCAGGATCCGCAGCAGGTGCAGCGCGTTCGTGCCGTCGCAGCCCGGCTGATTCCGCAGGTTGTGGTCTTTCGCGACGACGCACCCAACTGGAAGTGGGAAGTCAACGTTCTCACCTCCAAGGACATCAACGCCTGGTGCATGCCCGGTGGCAAGATTGCCGTCTACACGGGACTGATAGAACGGCTGAAGCTCACCGATGACGAACTGGCCGCCGTCATGGGGCACGAGATCGCCCATGCGCTGCGGGAGCATGCGCGCGAACGGATGGGTCGGCAGATGGCAACGCAGACGGCAACCGCGGTCGGCGCCATTGCACTGCAGATTTTCACCGGGGTGTATATCGATCCACAGATCGCCGGAACCTTCACCCAGGCAATGTTCGTTCTGCCCAACAGCCGGGAGAACGAACAGGAAGCTGACCTGATCGGCATCGAACTCGCCGCGCGCGCCGGCTACGACCCACGTGCCGCGATCACCCTTTGGCAGAAGATGTCGCAGGCGGGTGGCGGCGGCCCACCCGAGTGGCTGTCGACGCACCCGAGCCACGACACGCGTCTGCGCGAACTGCAGAACGACGTGCAGAAAGTGATGCCGCTGTACGAGAAGGCGAAGGCGGCCAAGGCCCCCGGCTGAGAGCCGGGACGACTAGGCCAGCACGAGTTCGATCCGCGCGGTCAGTTGCGTCGCGCGCGCGAGGGGGTGCGCATCGCTCCGCGTTGGCTCGAATGCAAGCAGGAGGGCACGCTGCTCGTCGCTGTCAAGCCGGCTGAACAGGAAATCGCGCGCATTGCCCGGGTCGTCGGGCAGGTAAAGCTGCGTGGCGAACGCCCGGCCAGTCGCGGGCTGAACGCGAACATGGATGTGTGGCGTACGTCCGGGGTACGCGACCGGCCGGATTGTGCGGAAACGGAAGTCGCCCTTGGCGTCGGTGCGAGCGACGCCATAGCCCTGAAAATGCCGATCGCGTTCCGACTCGGCGCCGCCGCCGGGATGGTGATAAACCGCATTGGCGTCGCACTGCCAGATCTCCACGACCGCATCCGTGACGGCGTTGCCACGCCGATCAACGACTCGGCCGGCCAGAAAAATCGGCACGCCTTTGCTCAGGACGCGCTCACCTTCGACCGTCAGCAGGTCGGCATCGGTGTCGCGCGGTCGCTCGGCCGCGTTGCGTGGATAGAACGGACCCAGCGTCTGCGCCGGGGACGGCGCCCGTCCGGCCGACTGGGCCGAGGCTACGCGTGCGAGCGGCGCGAGGCCTGCAACGGTCAGGCCGCCCATGAAATGGCGGCGCTCGAGCAGGTTCCGATTGTTTGGGCGGTTCATCGGCACTCCGGTGGTCAATTCGTCGCGGTGAGACTCGCGAGGCAGGCGATTCGTTCCCTCGGCCCGGCGAAGGGCTCAGCGGAGGCTGCAATGTGAAAGGGAAGCGCCTCTCCGGGTGGCATAATTCAGTGCCCTGCGCACCGCCGCAGGCATCTCCAGGCGCCCGCCCCAGGGCCCGACCCGCCGATGGCCGCACGCACTGTTTACGACAAGCTTTGGGACGACCACGTGGTGCACGTCGAGGACGACGGCACCACCGTGCTGTACATCGACCGCCACCTCGTGCACGAGGTGACCAGTCCACAAGCCTTCGAAGGGCTGCGCGTCGCCGGCCGCACGCCGTGGCGCATCAGTTCGATCGTGGCGACTGCCGATCACAACACACCCACCACGGGCTGGGACCGGGGCTACGACGGCATCAGTGATCCGATCTCCAAGGAGCAGATCGTCACGCTGGACAGCAATATCCGCGAATATGGCGCGGCGGCGTACTTTCCTTTTCTGGACAAGCGACAGGGCATCGTGCACGTGATGGGCCCTGAGCAGGGTGCCACTTTGCCCGGCATGACGGTGGTCTGCGGCGATTCGCACACCAGCACTCACGGCGCCTTCGGTGCCCTTGCTTTCGGCATCGGCACCAGCGAAGTCGAGCATGTGCTCGCGACCCAGACGCTGCTGATGAAGAAGGCCAAGAACATGCGGGTTGCCGTCGAAGGCCGACTGCCAGCGGGCTGCACTGCCAAGGACATCGTTCTGGCGATCATCGGCCGCATCGGTACCGCAGGCGGCACCGGTTACGCCATCGAGTTTGCCGGCTCGGCGATCGAGGCGCTGTCCGTCGAAGGCCGCATGACGATCTGCAACATGGCCATCGAGGCCGGCGCGCGCTCCGGCCTGGTTGCTGTCGACGAAAAGACGATCGATTACGTGCGTGGCCGTCCGTTCTCCCCGCAGGGCGCCCTGTTCGAGCAGGCGGCGGCGCAGTGGCGCACGCTGCGGTCCGACCCGGGCGCGCACTTCGACAGCGTGGTGGAACTGCGCGCCGAGGAAATCCGGCCGCAGGTGACCTGGGGCACGTCGCCCGAGATGGTGACGACGATCGACGGAGCCGTGCCCGACCCGGACGCCGAGAAGGACCCGGTCAAGCGTGAAGGCATCGAGCGCGCGCTGCGCTACATGGGGCTTGCGCCCAGGACACGGATCGCCGACATCCACGTCGACAAGGTCTTCATCGGCTCGTGCACGAACTCCCGCATCGAGGACCTGCGCGAGGCCGCCTGGGTGGTGAAGCGGCTCGGCAAGCGCGTTGCGTCGAACGTGAAGCTGGCGATGGTCGTGCCCGGATCAGGTCTGGTGAAGGCGCAGGCCGAACGCGAGGGCCTGCACGAGATCTTCCGCGCCGCCGGTTTCGAATGGCGCGAGCCCGGCTGTTCGATGTGCCTGGCCATGAACGCCGACCGGCTCGAGCCGGGCGAGCGCTGCGCTTCGACCAGCAACCGGAACTTCGAGGGACGCCAGGGCGCCGGTGGCCGCACCCACCTGGTTTCGCCAGCAATGGCGGCCGCCGCCGCCCTTGAAGGACACTTTGCCGACATCAGGAGGCTCCAGTGATGCGAATCATCGTCCTGATCGCGACCGTCCTTGCGCTTGTCGGATGCAACACGATGGCCGGCTTCGGCAAGGACATGGAGAAGGCCGGCGAAAAGATCCAGGAGAAGGCAAAGAAGTAACCATGGAAGCCTTCACCGTTCACACCGGTCTGGTCGCGCCGCTCGACCGCGCCAATGTCGATACCGACGCGATCATCCCGAAGCAGTTCCTGAAGTCGATCCGGCGTACGGGCTTCGGCCCGAACCTGTTCGACGAGTGGCGCTACCTGGACCACGGAGAACCGGGCATGGACCACTCCCAGCGCCCACTGAATCCGGATTTCGTGCTCAACCAGGAGCGCTACCAGGGCGCATCGATCCTGCTGGCGCGCAAGAACTTCGGTTGCGGATCATCGCGCGAGCACGCGCCTTGGGCGCTGCAGCAGTCCGGCTTCCGCGCCGTCATCGCGCCCAGCTTTGCTGACATCTTCTACAACAACAGCCTGAAGAACGGCCTGTTGCCGCTGGTGTTGCCCGAGCTGGTCATCGACCGGCTCTTTCATGAAGTGGCGGCGCATGTGGGTTACCGGCTGGCCGTGGATCTGCCGCGCCAGGTGGTCATCGAGGCCGACGGCCGCGAGCACGCGTTCGACATCGCACCGTTCCGCAAGTATTGCCTTGTCAATGGTCTGGACGACATCGGTCTGACCTTGCGCCACAAGGACAAGATCGAAGCATTCGAAAAACAGCGCCTCGCCAGGCAGCCGTGGCTCGTCAAAACGAGCTGACGCCACACTTCGTTCCTGTCGGCGGGGAGGAGCGGGGTGATCCAGCCAATCTCCGCACGAGGGTTACATGAAGATCGCTGTACTGCCGGGTGACGGGATCGGCAAGGAAATCGTTGCCGAGGCCGTCAAGGTCTTGCGCGTGCTCGGCGAACCGTTCGAGTTCGAGATTGCCGACGTCGGCGGCGCGGCCTTCGATGCGTACGGCCACCCCTTGCCGGAAGCCACGCTCAGGCTGGCCCAGGCAGCCGACGCCGTGCTCTTCGGCGCCGTAGGCGACTGGAAATACGACAAGCTCGAGCGTGCGCTCCGGCCGGAGCAGGCGATCCTCGGGCTGCGCAAGCACCTGGGCCTGTTCGCGAACTTTCGTCCCGCCATCTGCTACGACGAGCTGACGCAAGCCTCGAGCCTGAAGCCGGAACTGGTTGCGGGGCTCGACATCCTGATCGTGCGCGAGCTCACCGGCGACATCTACTTCGGCCAGCCGCGCGGGCGCCGCACTGCACCCGACGGCGCATTCGCGGGCAGCCCCGAGGCGTTCGACACGATGCGTTACAGCCGGCCCGAGATCGAGCGCATTGCGCACGTGGCCTTCCGGGCAGCGCGCAAGCGCTCGAAGAAGGTCACCAGCGTCGACAAGGCCAACGTGCTGGAGACTTTCCAGTTCTGGAAGGAAGTCGTCACCGAGGTCCACGCGTCGTACCCGGACGTCGAGCTCGAGCATATGTACGTCGACAACGCCGCGATGCAGCTGGTGCGCGCGCCCAAGAAGTTTGACGTGATCGTGACCGGCAACATGTTCGGCGACATACTCTCGGACGAAGCGGCGATGCTGACCGGCTCGATCGGCATGCTGCCGTCGGCGTCGCTGAACGAGCACGGCCAGGGTCTGTACGAACCGTCGCACGGCAGCGCACCGGACATCGCAGGCAAGGGCGTGGCCAATCCGCTGGCGACGATCCTGTCGGCGGCGATGATGTTGCGCTACTCGCTCGACCGGGCGCCGCAGGCAGACCGCATCGAGGCCGCCGTACGCCAGGTGCTGGCGCAGGGGCTGCGCACCGCCGACATCGCGGCGGCCGGTGCGGCGACGGTGGGAACGGTGGCAATGGGCGACGCGGTGGTCGCGGCATTGGGATGATGAAAAGCGGCAGACAACAGACGGGCAAGAGGCGGATATGAAGTTAGGAATCGTCGGGTGGCGTGGCATGGTGGGATCGGTCCTGATGGATCGCATGAGCGCCGAGAAGGACTTCGAGCTGGTGGATACGACGTTTTTCAGCACCTCGAACGCCGGCGGATTGGCGCCAGCCGTGCCGCGCGCGCAGGGCACGCTGAAGAACGCCGATGACATCGCGGCGCTGGCGGCGCAGGACGTTGTCATCACCTGCCAGGGCAGCGATTACACGAAGGAGATCTACCCGAAGCTGCGCGCCACGGGCTGGAACGGCTACTGGATCGACGCCGCCAAGACGCTACGCATGGCCGACGACGCCGTGATCATCCTCGACCCGGTCAACCGCCCGGTCATCGACGCGGCCCTGAAGCGGGGTCTCAAGAACTATATCGGCGGCAACTGCACGGTGAGCTGCATGCTGATGGGCGTTGGGGCGCTCTTCAAGCAGGACCTCGTCGAGTGGATGACCTGCACGACGTATCAGGCGGCCTCCGGCGGCGGCGCGCAGCACATGCGCGAGCTGCTGACCCAGTTCGGCACCCTGAACCTCGAGGTGCGCGACCTGCTGGCCGACCCGGCCAGCGCCATCCTCGAGATCGACCGCCGCATCAGCGGCAAGCAGCGCGCGCTCGGCGACGACGAGACACAGCACTTCATCGTGCCGCTCGCCGGCAACCTGATTCCGTGGATCGACGCCGACCGCGGCGACGGCACCAGTCTCGAAGAGTGGAAGGGCGGTGCCGAAACCAACAAGATCCTCGGGCGCGGGCCGGGCTTCGGATCGATCGCCACGCCGATCGACTCGATCTGTGTGCGCATCGGCGCGATGCGCTGCCACTCGCAGTCGCTGACGATCAAGCTGAGGCGCGATGTCCCGCTGAAGGACATCGAGGAAATGATCCGTACCGACAACGCGTGGGTGAAGCTCATTCCGAACACCAAGGACGCCAGCATTCGCGAGCTGACGCCCGCCGCTGTTACCGGCACGATGTCAATCCCCGTCGGGCGGCTGCGCAAGCTTGCGATGGGTGCCGATTACCTCGGTGCGTTCACGGTCGGGGACCAGCTGCTGTGGGGGGCGGCCGAGCCGTTGAGGCGCATGCTGCGCATCCTGCTCGGCAAGCTCTGACGGCGCGAGGGCGGCTGTTGCGGGCCACACGACGGCCCGATTCCATTTCTCACATAAAGGCGTGAGTTACGGCCATTTCTAAGCTTGCTGCCCTAAGTCCATGATGTTATGTTCGAAAAACGATTCTGATAAGGCAGGGGGCGGAATGCCATCCGACAAATTCACGCGCGCGCCCATGTGGTGCGCGCTTTCGCTTGCGTTCGGACTCGGGCTGGCTTCGCCGGCTGTGGACGCGGCGGGGCTTGGCCGGCTTTCCGTCCAGTCTGGCCTCGGGCAACCGCTGCGGGCCGAACTCGAGGTCACCTCGGTAGGTCGCGATGAGGCCCCCACTCTGGCGGTGCGGCTGGCGCCGCCCGCTGCGTTCCGGGCCGCGAACCTCGAGTACAACGCCGCGCTGACGAACCTGCGCTTTGCGCTCGACCGGCGCACAGATGGCAACTATGTCGTGCGCATCAGCTCGGCGCAGCCGGTCAATGAGCCCTATCTGGACGTGATGATCGAACTGACCTGGGCGACCGGGCGCGTGATTCGCGAGTACACCGTTCTGCTGGACCCACCGGCCCTCAAGTCGCAGCCCGACATCGTTGCGCCGGCCGCACCGCCGGCGCCTGTCGCCGCCGCTCCCATGCCGATACCGCGCGCCGCCG
>DAOMFI010000023.1:0-19416 GCA_035429725.1 Burkholderiaceae bacterium
ACGCAAACGCGGGCGCCACGCAAGGCGCGCTCGATGAACTGCTGAACTGGGTGTACGTCAATGGTTAGGGAATCCCGGGTGTTCGATCTGCGTCATGACAGGTGCATGATCGGCGCCTAGGCTCGAAGAGCGTTGTTGTGTTGTCCAGAAGGAGGAAAGATGGAACAAGTCACGAAGGAACGCCTGATGTCGGACGTCAATACGGTGCTGGTCGAAGCCGAGGATCTGCTGCGGCAAGCCGCGCAGTCGACCGGCGAGCAGGCCACGGATCTGCGGCGACGCGCGCAGGCGGCCATATCCAGCGCCAAGACACGCCTGGTGGACGTCGAGCACAAGGTCGTGGATCAGGCCAAGCATGCTGCGAAGGCGACCGACACGTGGGTGCACGATCATCCATGGACGGCCATCGGGATTGCGGCCGGTGTTGGCTTGTTGCTGGGGCTCGTCGTCAACCGTCGCTGACGGTGTAACACGCGGGAGTCCGGGGGGGTTGTCATGGCGGCTGAGTCCGATCGGCCGGCAGGTCTGGTGGCGTCGTTGCGGTCGCTGCTCGCGCACGCATTGTCATTGCTGCTGACGCGCGGTGAACTGGCGGCGCTTGAGCTCGCCACGGCACGCGATCGAGCCGTTCGGTGGCTGGTGCTTGGGCTGATTTCCGCCGTGCTGCTGCTGGCGGCGCTGTTGACCGCGTCACTCTGGGTTGCCGCGATCTTCTGGGACGGCCCTCGTGCTCTGGCACTCGGCCTGCTCGCCGCAGCCTACGCGGTGGCGGGCGTCATCGCGATCATCGTCATTCGCAGCGAGATCGCGGCGGCTCCGCCCATCCTGTCCGAAACCCGGGCCGAACTGGAAAAGGACCGCGACGCCCTGCGCGGACGGACGCACGGAGCCGGCCATGGCGAAGGCTGAGCGGGAACTCCGTGAACTGAGGCGTGATTTGCTGCTCGCGCGTGGCAAGGCGGAGCGGGAGATGCTGGCCGGCCAGCTCGACCGGATCGAGTCGAGATCGCGCAGCGGCGTGGCCGGGCTGGTACTCGGTAGCGCACAGCGCGCGAAGGCCTCAGGCTTGCTGGGTGTGGCGAGGTCGGCGGTCCGCGTCGCACGCGCTCAGCCTTGGCTCGTCCCCGCGGTCGCGGGCGGTGTGGCAAAGCTGGCGCGTTCGCGCACGCTGCGCTGGGTGGTGCTGGCAAGTGCCGTTGCCGCCGCCGTCTGGTGGCTGCGCCAGAGTGCGAGTACGGCGCCCCCGGAACCGTTGCCCGCCGAACCCGGACTGCCGCCGGCCGAAGATCCGTCCGCCGATTGACCCGCACGGCCGCATCGGAGCCGGGCACTGCATCAACGACGGCCGCGGCACCGGCGGAAATGCGCGCCCCGGGCCTTGCGTCAGGACGGCGGGCGCGCCGGCAGCAAGACCGTCGACAGTGCCACCAGGATCAGCAGCAACGCCGTGTAGTCCTGCCAGTAGGGTTGCTCGCCGAGTATCCACATGCCTGAGAACACACCGAGCACCGGAATCAGCATGACCGACAGGCCGCTGGCCGCCGGCGGCAGCTTGCGTGCGAGCATCGACCACACGACGTGGCAGAACGCGACCGCGAAGACGATGTTGTAAAGGAGCGGCAGCCACTCGGGCGCCTGTGGCCAGCGCCAGCTTTCGAACTCGAACGCGAACGAGGCCATGGCCATCACGAGCACCGTGAGCGCCATCATCCAGAACGTCAGCGTGATGATCGGCAGGTCGACGAGATGCCGACGCATCAGATGCGTGCCGTAGCCCCAGGCCGCGGCGGCCGTCAGCATCAGCCCGGTTCCAAGCGGTGACCCGGCCAGTGCTGTGAGCTCCGAGGACAGCAGCAGCAACGTGCCCAGTAGCGCGGCTATCACGCCGAGCCAGTGGCGGGGCAATGGCTTTTCGCCGAAGAACAGCAGGCCGCAGAGCACCGCCCACACAGGCATCGTGTAACCGAGAATCGCCGCGCGTCCGGACGGCAGCTGCTTGATCGCGAGGATCGCCAGCACGTGCCAGACGATCATGTTGGGTACTGCGAGTCGCGCGATCTCGCGCCAGGCCCCCGGCGGGACCGCGAGAGACACTCCACTGAGCCGCGCCCAGGTGCCGATGACGAGCAAGCCGCCGCCGAGGCACAGCGTGCGAAAAAAAAGGGGCGGCATCTCCGCCACGCCCAGCTTCATCACGGGCCAGTTCACGCCCCAGAACAGCGTGAGCAGGGCAAGCAGCAGCAGGTCGCGGCGACTGAGGCTGGACATCGGACCCGCGTTCTAGCACAGCACTGCACGGCGCCGGCGCCGCCATAGCTCCGCGTAAGATGCGGGCCCAATGCTTGCCACGGGCCACCGGATGAAGTTCGTCGATCGCCTGGCTTCGCGCTGGCGCGACTCCGACACCCTGCTGTGCGTAGGGCTGGATCCCGACCCCGCGCGTTTCCCGCCGCACCTCCGCGCCGGCGACGATGCGATCCTTCGCTTCTGCCGGGAAATCGTGGACGCCACTGCAGACCTGGTCTGCGCGTTCAAGCCGCAGATCGCCTACTTCGCGTCGGCGCGCGCCGAAGCGCAGCTCGAGCAGCTGGTCGAGCACATCCACCGCGCGCATCCGGCGGTCCCGGTCATACTCGATGCGAAGAGAGGCGACATCGGCGCCACGGCCGAGCACTATGCGCGCGAAGCCTTCGAGCGGTATCAGGCCGATGCGGTCACCCTCTCACCCTACATGGGCCGTGACTCGCTCGATCCCTTCCTTGCCTACGCGGACCGCGGCGCGTTCCTGCTCTGCCGCACCAGCAACCCCGGGGGCGACGACCTGCAGATGCTCGATGCGGGCGGCACCCCGCTCTACCAGCGGGTCGCGCGCCTTGCGGCCACGGACTGGAACGCCAATGGTCAACTGGGACTGGTGGTCGGCGCGACTTACCCGGAAGAACTCGCGGCCGTCCGTGCGCTTATCGGCAACCTGCCGCTGCTGGTGCCGGGCATCGGCGCGCAGGGCGGCGACATCGAGGCCAGCGTGAAAGCCGGCCAGACCGCCGACGGCACCGGCATGGTGATCAACTCCTCACGCGCGATCCTCTACGCGGGCTCCGGCGCCGACTTCGCACTGCATGCCCGGCGCGTGGCGCAGGCAACGCGCGACGAGATCAACCGGCACCGCCGCCGCTGACCGCCTAGTCCACACCGAGGACGTCGGCGGTGCCCGGCAGGCGCGAGGCCAGCACCTTGTCGATGCGGTGTTTGTCCATGTCGACGATCTCGAAGCGCCAGCCGTGCCATTCGACGATGTCACCGGTCGCCGGTACCCGGCCCAGCAGCAGCATGACCATGCCCGACAGCGTGTTGTAGCGACCCAGTTCTTCCTCCGGAGCGGCGCCGAAGTTCAACCGGTCCTTCAACTCCGGGATCGGGATCAGACCGTCGAGGAGCCAGGAGCCGTCAGCGCGTGGCACCGCCCACGCGTCTTCAGTGCGCTGCGGCTTGAACTCCCCGGCGATCGCCTCGAACAGGTCCTGCGACGTCACCACGCCCTGGATCTCGCCGTATTCATCCACCACGAGCGCCATGTGACCGGCGCTCGAGCGAAAGTTCTCGAGCAGTTCCATGCCTGTCAGGGATTCGGGCACGTAGACGGCCGGCTCGGCCGCCCGTGTGAGATCGAGCACCTCGCCCCGGATCGCCTGTTGCAGCAGGCGACGCGCGCTGGCCACGCCGATGACGTCGCGCAGGCCGCCGCGACACACGGGGAAGCGCGAATGCTCGACCTCCAGCACGCGCTTCAGGTTCTGCTGCAATTCGTCTTCGACGTCCAGATACACGATCTCGGAGCGCGGTGTCATCAGCGAGGCGATCTGGCGATCATCGAGGCGAAACACATTGCGCACCATCGCGCGCTCCTGCTCGTCGATGACGCCCGTCTCCGAGCCCTCCTGGATCAGTGCATGGATCTCTTCCTCGGTCACCGCTGAAGCGCCATCCGTGCGCGCGCCAACCAGTCGCAGCAGGACATCGGTCGACGCGGTCAGCAGGCGCACGAAGGGCTTGGCGGCGATTGCCAGCCATCCGATCGGCCGCGCGACGCGCCGCGCGATCGTTTCGGCCGAGATCTGCCCGAGGCGCTTCGGCACGAGTTCGCCCAGCACGATCGAGAAGTACGTCACGACCACGACGACCAGCGCCGTGGCACCCAGCTTCGCGGCCTTCGGCTCGGCACCGAGTCCGATGATCCAGTCGCCCAACGGCTCGGCCAGTGCCGCCTCGCCGACAATGCCGCTCAGGATGCCGATCGACGTGATCCCGACCTGGATGGTCGAAAGAAAGCGGGTCGGCTGGTCGTTGAGCGCCAGCGCAGCAGCCGCGCCGGCGTCGCCCTGCTCGACCAGAGCCTGCAGCCGGGCGCGGCGTGCCGTCACGAGGGCAATTTCAGACATCGCGAAGACACCGTTGAGCAGTATCAGCGCAAAGAGCAGCAGGACTTCGGTCGGCATGGCTTTCCGTTCAGAGGATCAGGGTCGGCAGTCGTACACCATCTCAGGGCGCCGGCAGCGGCACGTCGGCATGGCTCCAGGCCTCGCGTGCCCGCGCCAGCGTTTGCTCCGCGAGCGCGGTTTCCCCAAGCCGGCGCTGCGCCTCGGCGCTTCCGGCGAGTGAGTATGCATTCGCAGGGTGATTCGTCAGGTCGCGCCGGTAGGCGTCCAGCGCCGTGCGCGGCAGCTTCGCCAGCAGTTGCGCGCGGCCCAGCGCCTGCAGCGCCGGCAGCGGCCACACCGCAGGCTCGTCGATCTGCAGCGCCTGCTCCCGCTTCACCGCGGACTGGGCGTGACGCGCTGATTCGTGCTTGGCGCCGCGGGCGGCGGCGAGTTCGGACCGCAGCAGGGACTCCGCCACAGCCAGCACATCGGCGGCCCGATTGATGTTCTTGATCCTCAGCTTGCGGGCAGTCGCCGCGCGCCGTGCGGCGTGCAGGGCCGTCAGCTCGCGCTGCGCGCGTGCGACATCACCCGTGCGCGCAAAAGCGGTGCCGCGCGCATACGCCGCCAGTCCCTGCAGGTAGGGGCTATCGCGCGGGACCGGTCGCGCGAGGATCGCGTCCCAGCGCGCAAACCGCACGTCCGTGAGCCACGGCAGGCCCATCAGATGTTGCTTCGTGCCCGCGTCGAGGCGCTCCGATGCGGCAGCGGCCTCGGCGATAGCCCCGGCCGCCTCCAGCGCAACGGCGGACTCGCCGCTCCAGAGCGCGGCGGCCCACAGGAAGTGCTGGTTGTGCACGACGTAGCCCGCCACATACTGCGGGTCCGGCCGGGTCAGCGCTGCATAGCGTCGATCGGCCTCCACCGCGGCGAGATTGGCAAGCACCGCGTCGTGGTAACGGCCGACCCGGACATAGATGTGCGCCGGCATGTGCACGAGGTGGCCCACACCCGGCGCGATCGCCTGTAGCCGATCGGCAGAATCGAGAGCTGCCGCCGGCGTGCGCGACTCGCCATAAAGGTGGACCCGGTAGTGGTGCGCGCCGGGATGGTCCGGCGCAAGCCGCACCGCGCGGTCCAGCAGCGCGATGACGCGCGGAGTCCAGGGCTGGGGCGTTCCGTCCGCGCGCCACCAGTCGTAGGCGTGCTCCGTCATCAGTGCCTCGGCGGCAAGCACGGCGATGTCTGCATCCTCGGGCCGGCTGTCGGATAGCGCGACCATTGCCTCCGAATAACGACGTGCGTCGGCATCACCGATCGTCTCGCCTTGCGCCGGAAGGCGCCGGGCAAGTGCCGCCACCAGCGCAAGCTCGCGCGCATCGGCCGCGTAGACCTTCGCCTGCACCAGCGCATCGCGCGCGATCGGCAACTCGGCAGGCTCCATGTCCGCATTGATGTTCGGTCCGACCGCCCACGCAATGCCCCATCGGCACATCGCACAACCGGGATCTCGCAGCGTCGCGGCTCGAAACGAGCGCGCCGCCTCGGGAAAGTTGAACCCCCAACCGAACACCATCCCCTGCTCGAAGTACCGCTGCGCCTGGGCGTCGGCCGAGACTCTCGGCGCACGATAGGGACCGGTCCCTTCAAAGAGCCGCGCATCGGCAACCTTGAGGCCGAGTGCATCCGACAGGCAGAGTTCGGCGGGCGGCGCGGCGAGCGCCAGTGCGGGCGCGAGCAGAAGGAGTCCGAGCCACCGACGCCACATCGCTGCTAGCCGAAGAACGCGAGCATTTCGTCGCCGAGCAGTTCGGGCGACTCTTCGGGAATGAAGTGTCCGCCCGGCGTCGTGCGTCCGGTCACGGGGCCACGCGCCTTCGCGTTCCAGTCGGCGAGCGGCGCGAACAGGCGCTGCACGACGCCACGCTCGCCCCACAGCACATGCAAGGGGCATTCGATGCGGCGGTCCTTGTCGGCGCGGTCATGTTCGAGGTCGATCGATGCCGACGCGCGGTAGTCCTCGCACATGGCGTGAATCGCGGCGGGTGTGAAGCAGCGCTCGTACTCGGCGAGTGCGCGCGGATCGAAGAGCCCGGTGCCGCCCGAGCCCCAGCCTCCGAGCTTGGCGTGGAGGTAGAACAGCGGCTCGGCTGCGATCAGCCGCTCGGGCAGTGGCGCCGGCTGGATCAGGAAGAACCAGTGGTAATACGCCCGCGCGAAGTCCATCGTCGTGCGCTCATACATCGTCAGCGTCGGTGAGATGTCGAGCACCATCAGACGGGCAACGCAGTCGGGATAGTCGAGCGCCAGCCGGTGCGACACGCGGCCGCCGCGATCATGGCCGCAGACCGAGTAGCGGTCGTGCCCGAGCGCACGCATCAGGCCCGCCAGATCCGCCGCCATCGCGCGCTTGCTGTACGGCGCGTGGTCGTTGGCGGTCGGTGGCTTGGCTGAGTCGCCGTAGCCGCGCAGATCGGGCATCACGAGCCGGAACCGTTCCGCCAGCCGCGGCGCGACCCGATGCCAGATCGCGTGCGTCTGCGGAAACCCGTGCACCAGCAGCAGCGGCGCGCCCGCGCCCATCTGCCGGAACGCGATCTCGACGCCATCGACAGTCCGGCGTTCGAGCGGAACATTCGGATACAGCGAATTCATCGTCGTGCGAGTCTCCATGAAGGTACGTTGTGCAAGCGGCCGCGACACCACGGGCGCCCGCCACGTCCTGCGCGGCTACTGGTTCGGCGTGTTCCTCAGACGTCCTGTCTCTGCGTCAGCAGGCCGATCAGGGTCTCCAGCGCCAGAAGGATCGACTGTGTGCGCACCGAGGCGCGGTCACCGTCGAAGCGCCGGGTCTGGGTCTTGACCCAGGCGGCCTGCGTTGGGTCGCGCCGGATGGCCCAGGCGAAGCAGACCGTGCCGACCGGCTTGGCTTCCGAGCCGCCATCCGGACCGGCGACTCCGGTCACGGCGACCGCCACCTGCGCGGCGCTCTGCGTCAGCGCGCCGAGCGCCATCGCGCGCGCGACCGGCTCGCTGACCGCGCCGAAGTCACGCAGGTAGGCGGGCGCAACGCCAAGCACCTGCAGCTTCGCGTCGTTCGCATAAGTGATGAACCCGCGGTCGAACCAGAGGCTCGAACCCGGCGTCATCGTGACCGCGTAGGCGATACCGCCCGCCGTGCACGATTCTGCAGTCGCCAGCGTCAAATGCTGCGCGCGGAGCGCCTGCCCGAGCTGCGCCGAGAGGCGCTCCAGCCGCTCCCCGGGCGTCACCCGAACACCCGCACGGCGACCGCCGCCAGCAGCAACGCGTAGAACGCGGCGATGAGGTCATCGGCCATGACGCCAACCCCGCCCTTGAAACGGCGATCGACGGCGCGAATCGGCGGTGGCTTCAGGATGTCGAACAGCCGGAACGCCAGGAAGCCGAGCGCCTGCGCGAGCAGGTCCGACGGCAGGACGAGCAGCACCAGCCAGAAGGCGACGATCTCGTCGATCACGATTGCACCATGGTCCGGGCGTCCCAGAGTTCGCCCGGTGCGTTCGGCGGCCCATGAGCCGACGACGGCGGTCACCGCGATCAGCAGCAGCCAGGCGCCGGTGGAGACGAACGGATCGAGCGTCACGAAGACGAACCAGGCCGCCAGCGTGCCCCAGGTGCCGGGGGCCGGTCGCAGCAGGCCGCTGCCGCACCCCAATGCGATCCAGTGCGCAGGGTGCGCCAGCATCAGGCGCCATGACGGCGCCGTCGTGGTGTCCGACGTGCGGCCCGGGGCCGGGTTCATCTGCAGCGTTGCCGTCGGTTCCGTCATGGGCGGAAATGATCGAACGCCCGGGGCGCGATGTCCACCGCGTTTCCACGTTCATCGATGACTCTCAGCCCGGCTCCTGCGTGGATCGAGCCGATCCGGGCCACGGCCACTCCGCTGGCGCGCGCCGCCGCCTCGACGGCGCCGACCGCGGACGGAGGGGCCGTGAACAGCAGTTCGTAGTCGTCGCCGCCGCTGAAAACGAAATGCCACTGCTCATCCTCGGGCAGTCGCTGCAGCGCAGCAGAGCGCGGGATCGCACCCCAGCGGACGGCGGCGGCAACGCCCGAACGCTCAAGGATATGACCCAGGTCGCCAGCCAACCCGTCGGACACATCGATCGCGCTCGAAGCGATGCCACGCAGGCGCTCGCCCAGGCCCACGCGCGGCTCCGGGCGCTCCAGTCGCGCAATCGCCTGCGCGTGAGCGGGATCGGCCGCGACCGCTCCGCGCCGGCAGGCGAGTCCCAGCGCACCGTCGCCCAACGTGCCCGAAACCCAGATCTCGTCACCGGCCAGCGCGCCCGACCGCAACAGTGCGCTGCCGCGCGGCACGTCTCCGAGCGCGGTGATCGAGATCGTCACTCCCTGCACCGAGCGCGTCGTGTCGCCACCGGCCAGCATGCAGCCGAAACGGTCCGCCAGCGCGAAGATCCCGCGGCTGAATGCTGCCAGCCACGGCTCGTCGACCGTGGGCAGTGCCACCGAGAGGAAAAAGCAGCGTGGCGTCGCGCCGCATGCAGCCAGGTCCGAAAGGTTGACGGCAAGCGCCTTGTGGCCGAGTGCCTCCGGATCCACGCCCGCCAGAAAGTGCACGCCTTCGACCAGCATGTCGGTCGTCACCGCCCACTGGGTCTGCGGCCCGCCGTCGATCAGCGCACAGTCGTCGCCAATGCCGAGTTCGACGCGCGAGGCAGCTCTGGGGTCCCGCTGGAAATAGCGGGCGATCAGTTCGAACTCGCCGATCGGCGTTCGAGGCGCAGGCATGACGGCCCGCGGTGTCAGTCAGGAACGCGCCGCGACTTCCGTCGCGCGCAATTGCGCCGCAACCTTGTCGAGCACGCCATTGACGTACTTGAAGCCCTCGGTCCCGCCAAAGCTCTTCGCGAGCTCGACCGCCTCGTTGATGATCACGCGGTAAGGAATTTCGGTGCGGTGCTTGAGCTCGTAGGTCGCGAGCAGGAGGATGCCGTGCTCGACGGGCGAAAGCGCCTCCACGCCGCGATCGAGATACGGTGCGAATTCCGCTCGCAGTGCCTCGGCGCCGTCGATCGCGCCGTTCAGCAGCTCGCGATAGTGCGGCATGTCGGTGCTCGCCGTGATCTCGTCGAGATCGCGGCCGCGGCTCTCAGCCAGATGGCCTTCGATGGCCGCCGCGTCCTGGCCGCCCACCAGCCACTGATACAGGCCCTGCACCGCCAGTTCGCGTGCGCGCCGCCGCGCGCTGCGCCCGCTGCCCCGGTTGCCTGCCCCCGCTGCGCGCTCAGTCACCGGCGGATTCGTCGCCACTTTCGTCCAGCGCCCACAGCAGATTGGCCATCTCGATCGCCGTGCGTGCAGCGTCCTTGCCCTTTTCGGTGACACGGGCCCGGGCCTGCTCGTCGTTTTCCACGGTAAGAATGGCGTTCGCGATCGGGATACCGTGCGCCAGCGAAACCCGGGCGAGCCCGCGCGCCGCTTCGTTCGCGACGATCTCGAAGTGGTAGGTCTCGCCGCGGATCACACAGCCGAGCGCGATGAGGGCGTCATAGTCCTCCGCTGCGGCCAGCCGCGCGAGGACCAGCGGAATTTCGAGCGACCCCGGCACCGTTACGTGCGTGATGTCGTCCTCGTCGACGCCGAGCGTGACCAGTTCCGACACGCACGCCTCGAACAGCGCCCGTCCCGCCCACTCGTTGAAACGCGCCTGCACGATGCCGATGCGGAGTCCGGCGCCGTCGAAATCGGGCGCGAGGTAGTCGATCGCCATTTTCCCTCCTGCAGGGCAGTGTACGCGAGCGCTGTAGCGCCCGCGGCGGATCAGCGCTCGACGAAACCGGTCGTGTGCAGTCCGTATCCCGCCATGGATGGCATCTTGCGTGGACGCGCCAGGAGTTTCATCTGGACGACGTTCAGGTCGCGCAGGATCTGCGCTCCGATGCCGTAGGTGCGCAGGTCCATGCGCGCCTGCCGCGCGCCCTCCTCCGGAGACGCCTGCTCCAGCGCTTCGAACTTGGCGAAGAGCCGCTCGGCAGGTTCAGCGCAGTTCAGCAGCACCAGCACGCCGCTAGGTGCGGCCGCGATCGCAGCCAGCGCCTTCGGGATCGGCCACGAATGAGCACTGGCACCCTCGTCCAGAAAGTCGAGCACGGAGACCGGTTCATGGACGCGCACCAGTGTTTCGCGCTGCGGCTCGATCGTGCCCTTGACGAGGGCAAGATGGGGCGCCCCGCTCGGCTTGTCGCGGTATACGACAAGCTGGAATTCGCCCGCGGGCAGCCGCACCATCCGGCTGCCGCAGCGCTCGATGATCGACTCGTTGGCCGCCCGGTAGTGAATCAGGTCGGCAATCGTGCCGATCTTCAGGCCATGCGCCTGCGCGAACGGAATCAAATCCGGCAGGCGCGCCATCGTTCCGTCATCGTTCATGATCTCGCAGATGACGGCCGCCGGCGTCAGCCCCGCCAGTTGCGTCAGGTCGCAGCCCGCTTCGGTGTGGCCCGCGCGCATCAGGACCCCGCCCGCCTGCGCCACCACCGGAAAGATATGCCCCGGCTGCACGATGTCGGACGCCTTGGCCGTCGGACGCGTCGCGACCCAGACCGTGCGCGCGCGATCGGCCGCCGAGATGCCCGTCGTCACGCCGGCGGCGGCTTCGATCGAGACCGTGAAGTTGGTTCCGTGCACCGTGCCGTTGGCGCGCGCCATCGGCGGCAGCGCCAGCTGGCGCGCATGCGCCTCGGTCAGTGTCAGACACACCAGGCCGCGCGCATGCTTGGCCATGAAGTTGATCTTCTCGGGCGTCACAAAGTCGGCCGCAAAGACGAGGTCGCCCTCGTTCTCGCGGTCTTCGTCGTCGACCAGCACGACGACGTTGCCCTGGCGCAGCTCGTCGACGATCTCGGGCACGCTTGCAATCGGCCCGGCGGCATCCGCCTTCGGCGTCACCAGCGACAGCGCATTCATGTGGCCTCCGGGGGCGCTTTCCAGTGCCGGCGATTGTAGTCGCCGGGGGTGTCGGCTCGGCTTCAGCGCTGGCCAAAGGTCAGCGGGCCGAAGATCGCGCCCGCCTCACGAGGCAGGGCCCGCCAGTACTGGCGCGGGCCGACGACGGTACCGCCCAGCTCGGCGGCCGCACGCCACGGCCAGCGCGGGTCGAACAGCATGCCGCGCGCGAGTGCCACCAGATCGGCGCGCCCTTCCGCAACGATGGCCTCAGCCTGGCGCGGCTCGGTGATCAGGCCCACGGCCATCGTTGCCAGGCCGACTTCGTTCCGCACGATCTCCGCAAACGGCACCTGGTAGCCGGGACCGGGCTTGATCTTCTGCTGCGGCGACACGCCGCCGCTCGAAACATCGATCCAGTCGCAGCCGCGGGCCTTCAGCGCGCGCGCAAGCGCCAGCGACTGCTCGAGCGTCCAGCTCGGCGGCGCGGGCTCGATCTCCTCCAGCCAGTCGGTGGCCGAGATGCGCACACCGACCGGCCGCTCGGCCGGGAAGGCGCCACGCACGGCGTCGAAGACTTCGAGCGGGAAGCGCATCCGGTTCTCCAGCGATCCCCCGTACTCGTCGGAGCGCCGGTTCGACACCGGTGAGAGAAACTCGTGCAGTAGGTATCCATGCGCCGCGTGGAGTTCAAGGGCATCCACGCCCAGCCGCGCCGCGCGTGCCGCCGCGCTGGCAAAGGCCGCTCGCAGGCGCGCCAGGTCGGCGCGATCGAGCGCGCGCGGCGGCGCCTCGTCCGGTGCATGCGGCACCGCAGATGGCGCCTCGGCGCGCCAGCCACCCTCGCTTTCCGGCAGCAACCTGCCGCCGTTCCAGGGCTCACGACTCGACCCTTTGCGGCCGGCATGCGCCAGCTGTACCGCGACACGGATCGGCGCCACGGCACGGATCATCCGCAGCACGGCGGCCAGCCCCTGTTCATTGGCGTCGCTGTACAGGCCGAGATCGCCGGGCGTGATGCGCCCCTCCGGCGTTACCGCGGTTGCCTCGATGCAGAGCAATCCGGCGCCCGAAAGCGCGAGGGAACCCAGATGCGCCCAGTGCCAGTCCGAAGGGCTCCCGTCGACTGCCGAGTACTGGCACATCGGCGAGATGACGATCCGGTTGGCGAGTTCGAGATTGCGCAGGGCAAACGGGGTGAAGAGCTTGGACATGGTGCAAGGGGCCGGTGAACGTACGGGTCAGTCAATCGAGCTCAGGCATGCAGCAGCAGTACCGAGCCATTCCAGAGCAGGTGCGCGACGATCGGGGGAACCAGACTTGCGGTCCGCGCACGCAGCCAAAGATAGAGCATCGCTGCCGGCGCCACGCCGAGCAGCAGGCCCGGCCGCAGGCCGTGCAGGACGACGAACGCCGCCGTGACCGCGAGGCCGCCCAGGCCGATCGGAGCGCCCCAGAGTGTCCAGTGCGGCGGACTGGCGCGGTCTGCAAGGGCGAGCAGCGCACCCCGCATCACGAGTTCCTCCATGACCGCTGCGATGAGAGACGCCGACACCAGTGCGGCCGTGATGCCGACTGGCGCTGCGCCGCGCAGTGCACTGATCGCCGCGTTGGCCAGCAGCGCCAGCAACGTGACCACCATCGCCGGTCGCAGGCTGCCAGCGCGTGGCGGACTAAGCCCGAGCTCGGCATACGAGAAATACCCCAGCGCGATCAATGGCTGCATGACCAGCCACACTGCCGCCGCCGCGATGACGGTCGACCATGGACGCAGGGCAGGCTCCAGCAAGGCTGCCGCCATGGCCAGCGCGACGAGATAGAGCAGCAGCAATGCCACGACCGCGGCGGCGTAAGGGCGGCGGCCGGGCGAACTCAGGGGCCAGAGCAAGCCGGCGATCGCCAGCCCAAGCAACCAGCCCGCGGCCTGGTCGTCCATCCGTACGTCAGTTCGCCCGATGCAGCAGGCGCTCGAGGTAGCGCGCGATCAGGTCGACTTCCAGGTTGACACGGCTGCCCGGACGCAGGTTGCGCAACGTCGTGACGGCGTAGGTGTGCGGAATGATGTTGATCGATACCTCGCAGCCGGCCGTCGCGTCGGTCACGCGGTTCACTGTGAGACTGACGCCGTTGACGGTGATGGATCCCTTGTAGGCGAGATAGCGCCCCAGTTCGCCCGGCGCGCGGATGACGAGCTCCCACGACTCCTGCACCCGCGCGAAGCGCAGCACCTCGCCGATGCCGTCGACGTGACCGGAGACCAGATGCCCGCCGAGCTTGTCTCCCATACGCAGCGAAGTCTCGATATTGACCTCGCCCGGCGCGTCGAGTCCCGCGGTCTTGCTCAGGCTCTCGCCCGAGACGTCGACGGTGAAGCGGCAGCCGTCGACCTGCGTGGCCGTCATGCAGGCGCCATTGAGCGCGATGCTGTCGCCGACCTCGGCGGTGAAGCCCGGCACGTCGCGCGCGTCGAGCGTCAGCCGCACGCCGCCATCGGCTGCGAGTCGCTCGACGTGTTCGATGCGCGCCACTCCCTGGACCAGTCCGGTGAACATGTTCGTGCCTGCCTATTGGAGCAGCCGAGCCAGGATGCGCACATCCTCGCCGACGGCAGTGACTTCACGGAACTCGAGCCGCTGCGCGTGCGCCAGATCCGACAGCGCCGGCAGGTGCACCATGCCCTGTGCCTCGCCCATCAGCAGCGGCGCGAGATACACCAGCAGTTCGTCAACGACGCCCGCCTGCACCAGCGAGCCGTTGAGCCGGAAGCCGGCCTCGACGTGCACTTCATTGACGTGCCGATGCGCCAGCTCCTTCATCAGCGCGCCCAGATCGACCTTGCCGCTCGCGTTGGGCAGGGTAATGACCTCGGCCCCGCGCGCCCGCAGCGCGATCTCGCGCGCCGGCGCGCTGACCGCGGCGGCCACCAGCACATTGCCCTCACCTTCGAACAGGCGCGCGGCTGGATCCACCTCCAGCCGGCTGTCGACCAGCACGCGCAGCGGCTGGCGCTTCGTCTCGACCAGGCGGACGCTGAGCTGAGGGTTGTCGGCCTGCACGGTGCCGATGCCGGTCAGCACGGCACCGGCCCGGGCACGCCAGGCATGGCCGTCGCGTCGCGCCGACTCGGAGGTGATCCACTTCGACACGCCGCTTTCCAGCGCGGTCTTGCCGTCGAGGCTGGCTGCGATCTTCATGCGCACCCAGGGGCGGCCGCGCTGCATGCGCGAGAAGAAGCCGACGTTGATCTCGGCGGCCTCCTGCTCCAGCAGGCCGCAGCGCACGTCGACGCCCGCGCTGCGCAGCATCTCCAGACCGCCTCCGGCCACGAGCGGGTTCGGATCCTCGACCGCCGCAATAACCCGTCCGACGTGGGCTTCGATCAGCGCGGTCGCGCACGGCGGTGTGCGTCCGAAGTGGCTGCAGGGCTCGAGCGAAACGTAGACCGTGGCACCGCGCACGTCGTGCCCGTTGCGGCGGGCATTGAGCAGCGCCTCGACTTCCGCGTGGTTTGAGCCCGGTGCCTGGGTCCAGCCTTCGCCGATGATGCGGCCCTCGCGCACGATGACGCAGCCGACACGCGGATTGGGCTCCGCGTCGTAGAGCGCCCGGTTCGCGAGCGTGAGCGCGCGGGCCATGAATTCGCGGTCGGCTTCGTCGTACATCAGGACGCCTGCGCTGGCGGGGCACTGCCGACGACCTCGACCTGCAGCGGCCGCGCGGCATCGAGGTGGATGTCACGCTGCGGAAAGGCAATGGCGATTCCGGCGTCGGCGAAACGCTTCTCGAGCATGAAACGCAGGTCGCTCTGCACCTGCATGCCGCTGGCCTTGGCCAGGTCGACCCAGAAGTACAGTGCGAAGACCAGCGCGCTGTCGCCGAAGTCGTCGAAGATCACGTAAGGTGGCGGCTCCTTGAGCACGAGGCCGTGCTCGTCGGCAGCCGCCTTCATGATGTCTGCCACCTGCCGCGTGGGCGAGCCATACGCGACGCCGACCTTGACCACCCGGCGCATGGTTGGCGACTCACCCGTCCAGTTGGTGACCTTCTGTTCGAGCAGCAGCGAGTTCGGGACCATCGTCTCGATGCCGTCGAACTGCCGCACCGTGGTTGAGCGGATGTCCAGCGCCGTGACGACGCCCTGCACGCCGTCGACATCCACAATGTCGCCGACGCGAACCTTGCGTTCGAACAGCAGGATGACCCCGCTGATGAGGTTGCGCAACAGCGTCTGCGTTCCGAAGCCGACGCCGATGGCCAGCGCGCCTCCCATGAAGGCGAAGACCGTCAGCGGGATGCGCGCCAGGTTGAGCGTGATCACCGCCAGCACGAAGCCGGTCAGCAACATCATCCAGCGCCGGAGGACCTTGGCCTGGGCCGCGTCGACGGCGAAGCGCTCCACCATGAGCCGCTGCGCGCGGATCGCGAAGAAGCCGGCGATCTTGTAGCCGAGGACGAACAGCAACAGGGCGCCGATGCTCTTGCCGACCGTGACGCCACGCGAAACCGTCGTCGGCTTTCCGGCGATCTCCACCGTGTCCTCGACCGCGAACAGTTCGAAGTCCCAGACCTCGCGCCCAAGGTCCTTGGCCTCGGCCCAGACTGCAGCGGCCTTCTCGGCGGAAGTGCGCTTCTGGGCGGCGTCGGCAAATTCCTGCCGCCAGCGCTTCTGCGCCGTCGCCAGGTGCTGTCCCATGGTCTGTACCTCGTCTGCCGCATCCGCGGCCCGCTTGGCCGCGTCCAGGGCGGCAAGGGCGTAGCGCCGGCCCGGCGCCTTTTCGTCCAGCGCGTCGACGCGGCGCTGCTGGTCCTTGACCGCAGCATCGGCAACGGCCGACAGGTCCATGGCGTAAGACTTGAGCGCATCCACCCGGGACAGGACACCCGCCAATGCCGCCGCGGCAGCGCGCCGATTCTCCGGATCCGGGTCGGTAAGCGAGGTGTAGCGCTGCCGCCACGCGTCGATCGAGATCGGTGCGATCCCTCGCAAGGTCGACAGCGCGCTCTGCTGGGTCCGCAACGCCTCGAGTGTCACATTCGTGGCATCCAGCCGGGCCTGCAGTTCCGCGTTGCGCCGCACCTCGTCGACGGTCTTTGACGAAGGGAGCGAACCGAGGGCCTTCAGAACCTGGTCACGCTCACCAAGCGATCGACTGCGCGCCAGACTGACTTCCTCGATGCGACGATCGAGAACGGTCTGCTGCGCCTGCAGGTTCTTGACGATGCGCTCGTATTCCTGTTCGTTGAAGCGGTAGTTGGCTGACATCACCGCCGCTTGCCGCGCGAGCAGCTGCTCGCGCGCACGCGAGGCCTGCGTCAGCTCGGTATTGAGCTCACCTTGCAGCAGCAGAAGCTGGCGCATTTCGGTGATCCGGCGCGTCTGCAGCCGCGCCAGTTCCAGCGGCGCCACCACGCCATCGGTGGCCTTTTCCAGGGCCAGCCGCTCATCGGCCTGCGTGCTCTTCAGGCGCGCCTCGACGCGGGTGACTTCCTCCGCGTTCAGCGTGGCAACAGACTGGAACGCGTGCAGGCGGGTGCGCTCTGCATCGAGCTGGTCGAGCAGCCGATCGAGCTGCGTCAGCGAATATGGACCGGGCTCGTCGAACCCCCGCCAGCGGGAGAGCGCGTCTTCGTCCTCCTCGCGCTTCGTGCGAGCGGACTCGATCTCGCCCAGCAGGTTCAGCTGCGCCTGCAGCAGAACCGGGATCCGCTGAAGCAGGAATCCCAGTTCGCTGACCTGGCTCGGCGTGGCGCCCGCGGGCAGCGGATACTTCCCAGCGCGTTCGTCCTCCGCGGCCTTTTGCGCCGCATTCAGCGCTTTTTCGAGCGCGGCGCGCCGCTCGACGACCGAGGCTGCAGGCGTGTTTCCCGGCTTCTCGGTTCTGGCCGATGCCGCATCGAGCATCTTCCTGACCAGCGGCGCGGACGTTGCCGTTGGCACCAGCGTGACCAGCGCCAGCGCCGCAAGGCACATGTTTAGCGTGCGATGGAAGCGAACCATCGGCGGAATTCTACGGACGTTCGACCGGGTGAGTTGGGAAGCCGCGGCGAGGCAGCGCGGCTCCTCGAAAAGAAAAAAGGCCGCTGCAGAAGCAGCGGCCCGAGCGCCAGCGGTACGGTGTTGCGCCGTACCGCCTGGGCGGCGCCCACTTGGATCAGTTGATGGTCAGCTTCTTGGTCGCCAGCGGAGCCCGCTTGGGCAGCGTCAGCGTAAGCACGCCATTTTCGTAGTGCGCGTCGGCGCCGGACTCGGTGACCTCGACCGGCAGTTCGAAGGTGCGCGCATACATCGCCGCAAAGCGCTCGGTGTGCAGTACGCGTTCGCCTTCCTTCTCTTCCTTCGTGGACTGCGTCTCAGCGCGAATCGACACGCGCGTGCCTTCGATCGAAACGTCGATGTCTTCCTTCTTCACGCCCGGCATGTCGACCTTCACCTCGAAGGCCTCGCCCTTGTCGACGATGTCCATCAAGGCACGCTCCATCGCCGGCATGTCCGCGTAACGCGGCATGGGTACCAGGTTGGTACGGTTCCAGAAATCATCCATCCAGTCGCCAAACAGCGGCGCAAATGGATCGGTACGACGACGTGTAAGGAGATTCGCCATATGACCTCCTCTCGCGAATGCGGCCCGCCTCTCCTTGCGAGCCTTCACATTAAAGATAGGAACTGCAGATGCCCGCGCAAGCCGTCGTCGCGGAGCCGGTTGACCCAGGTCAAGCGGCTCCGCGGCCGGCGCCGCGGCCGACGTCACGCCAGTCGGCCCTCGCGCCGACCCCGCATCGCGGGCGGACGGCTCCTTCAATCAGCGGACCGTGAGGCGCTTTCCGGCGACGGTGGCGCGCTTGGGCAGTACCAGCGTCAGGACGCCGTTCTCGAGACTCGCGTCGGCGCCGTCCTCGGTCACCTCGACCGGCAGTTCGAAGCTGCGCCCATAACTCGTGATCGAGCGCTCGCTGTAGAGCACGCGCTCGCCGTCCTTGTTTTCGCGCTGCTTGCGGCTCTCGGCCTGGATCGCCACGCGGGCGCCTTCGACCGACACGTTGACGTCCTCTTTGCTGACGCCCGGAAGATCCAGCTTGATCTCGAACTTGTCGCCCTTGTCGACGACATCCATGCGCGCCCGCGCGACCGTCGAGGATTCGGCACCGCGCGCCGGAACCACTCCGGCCCGCTGGAAGAAGTCATTGAATACATCGTCGACCAACGCACCAAACGGGTCGTTGCGACGCAAAGTCACCTGGTTCATTGAGCACCTCCGGTTGGGCTGATTGCAGGTCGCCGCCTGCGATGGCTCCCAATTCGGGACGGTGCGGCGCCGTTTCAAGACCCCCGGCGCCGCCGGCAACCTGTCGGCTAGGTGCTGCGGGCCGGCCGCCGCCGCGTCCGCTTGCCGGGCCGGATCTCCTTGACGACCTCGGCGAACTCGTCGACGTCCTCGAAGCTGCGGTACACGGAGGCAAAGCGGATATAGGCGACCTTGTCGAGGCGCTTGAGTTCGCGCATCACGAGTTCGCCGAGTTTTTCGCTCTTGACCTCGCGCTGTGCCGAGGACAGCAGCTTGTCCTCGATGCGGGCGATCGCGTCGTCGACGGCCTCGCGCGGCACCGGACGCTTGCGCAGCGACAACTGCATGCTGGCGCGCAGTTTGTCCCGGTCGTAGTCGGCACGGCCACCACCGCGCTTGATGATCGTCGGCATGGCGAGTTCGACCCGCTCGTAGGTCGTAAAGCGCTTGTCGCAGGACAGGCACTTGCGACGGCGGCGGATCGAGGCGCCCTCGTCCGACGCGCGCGAGTCGATGACCTGCGTGTCGCCGTGCTGGCAGAAGGGGCAACGCATTAGGCGTCCAAAGTGTACGCAGCGCTGCGCGCTGCACGTGCACTTTGGCCGGATTGATCAGCGGGCCGCTCTTCGGAGCGGCCGGGCGAGCGGCCCGGGAACAAAGACAGGCTGGCGGGCCGGGTCATCGCGTTGCTGGCTTCGTCAGCGCCAGATCAGGCGCCGTAGACCGGGAAGCGCGCGGTCAGCGTTTCGACCTCGCGGCGCACA
>DAOMFI010000023.1:19516-32548 GCA_035429725.1 Burkholderiaceae bacterium
TCAGGCGCCGTAGACCGGGAAGCGCGCGGTCAGCGTTTCGACCTCGCGGCGCACACGGGCGACGGTGGCGGAGTCCTTCGGATTGTCGAGCACGTCGGCGATCAGGTTGGCGGTCTGCTCGGCCTCGGCCTCGCGGAAACCGCGCGTGGTCATGGCCGGGCTGCCGAGACGGATACCGCTGGTGACCATCGGCTTTTCCGGGTCCTTGGGGATCGCGTTCTTGTTGATCGTGATGTGCGCCTGCCCCAGCACGGCCTCGGCATCCTTGCCGGTGATCTGCTTGGCGCGCAGGTCGACCAGCATCAGGTGGCTCTCGGTGCGACCCGACACGATGCGCAGACCGCGCTTGACGAGCGTTTCGGCCAGCACGCGGGCGTTGGTGAGGACCTGCTGCTGGTAGGTCTTGAACTCGGGCGCCAGCGCTTCCTTGAAAGCGACCGCCTTGGCCGCGATGACGTGCATCAGCGGGCCGCCCTGGATGCCGGGGAACACGGCGCTGTTGATCGGCTTTTCCAGGCTGGGCTTCATCAGGATCAGGCCGCCCCGCGGACCGCGCAGGGTCTTGTGGGTGGTGCTGGTCACGACATCGGCGTGCGGAATCGGGCTCGGGTAGACACCGGCCGCGATCAGGCCGGCATAGTGCGCCATGTCGACCATGAAGTACGCGCCGACATCCTTCGCTACCTTCGCGAAGCGCGCCCAGTCGAAGCGCAGTGAATACGCCGAGGCGCCGGCGATGATCAGCTTGGGCTTCTGTTGATGTGCCAGCTGCTCCATCGCGTCGTAGTCGATCTCCTCTTGCTCGTTCAGCCCGTAGCTGACGACCTTGAACCACTTGCCGGAGATGTTGAGCGCCATGCCGTGCGTCAGGTGCCCGCCCTCGGCCAGGGACAGGCCCATGATCGTGTCGCCCGGGTTGAGCAGCGCGAGGAACACCGCCGTGTTCGCCTGCGCGCCGGAGTGCGGCTGCACGTTGGCCGCGAGTTCGATCGTCGGGTAGCCAAAGATCTGTTTCAGCCGCTCGAGCGCCAGTGTTTCGGCAACGTCTACAAACTCACAGCCGCCGTAGTAGCGCCTGCCGGGATAGCCTTCGGCGTACTTGTTCGTGAGCTGGCTGCCCTGCGCGGCCATGACCGCCGGGCTCGTGTAGTTCTCGGAAGCGATCAGCTCGATGTGCTGTTCCTGCCGGACGTTTTCGTTCCGGATGGCGGCCCAGAGTTCGGGGTCGATGGCTTCGACCGTGTATGCGCTGCGCTTGAACATGATTCCTCGCGTACGGTTGCAAGTGGTTTGTCACTTGCCATCTGCCCAGGCGAACGGCAGCTACGCGGGTAGCAGGATGGTCCGCGCTCCCCGGGTGTACTCACCCTTTCGCCAGTCACGCGGAACGGGATGGCGGTGAAATTATGCCAGTGCGTGCAGCATCCATATTCCGGCGGCGAGCGCCAGCAGCGGGCCGATAAAGGCGCGCAGCACGGCCCAGCGCATTCGAGGCCCGCCGGCCCAGGCTGCCATGACCGTCTTGAAGACCAGGTTGGCCCCGACCGCGACGCCGACGGCGGAAAGTGCCGTCGCCTGCGACAGCGCGTCGTTGCCGAGCAATTGCAGCGAAGACAGCGTGATCGCGTCGACATCGGTCAGGCCGGACACTGCCGCCAGCGCCAGGAGCCCGCGAGAGCCGAGCAGATCATTGGCCCAGGCCGCGAGCAGCAGGATGACGGCATAGATCGCGCCGAATCCGAGGGCGGTTCGCAACTGGGTCGGGTTGCGGAAGGCCGCCTCGTCGGCCGGCGGTGCCGTTGCCGCCGAGGCCCAGCGCGAGGCAACGCCGGCGACCGCGACCAGCAGCGCCGGCACGATGACCAGCAAAGCACGCGGCAGGGAGGCCGGCGCCACCACGCCGACCAGCACAAGCACGCGCACCAGCATCGTCGCGTTTGCCAGCAGGATCACCAGCAGCGCCGCCGGCACCGGCTGGGCACCGGCAGCGACATGGCGCGCATAAACGAGCGTCGTGGCCGTGCTCGACGCCACGCCGCCCAACACGCCGGTGAGCAGCAGGCCGTGGCGGCCCAGCGTCAGGCGCCAGGCGACGTAGCCGGCGAGGCTGACAGCGGCCACCAGCACGACCATCAGCCAGATCTGGAACGGATTCAGTACACCGTAGGGCCCGAACGACCGGTCCGGCAGCAAGGGCAGGATCACCGCCGTCAGCACGGCAAACTGCAGCATCGACCGGATGTCCTGTCCGGTCAGCTTCTGGCTGAACCCTTCGAGTTCGGCTTTGAAGTAGAGCAGCACCGTCATGCCGATGCCGAGCGCCACCGCGAGCGTGCGGTAGCCGTAGTAGTTGGCCGCGCCGAGGAAGAAGACCACGATGGCCGCCACGACGGTTGTGGTGCCCGCATCGTCGTGGATCGACTCGCGGTCCTGCAGATAGGCGGCGACCAGCGCTCCGGCCACGCACACCACACCGGCGCCCAGCGCCCAGGCCGAGCCGGTCGCCTCCGTGAGCAGCGCGGCCAGCGAACCCGTGATCGCGATGAGCGCGAAGGTCCGGACTCCGGCCTTTGCCGAAGGCTTGCGCTCGCGCTCGAGGCCGACCAGCAGTCCGATTCCGGCACTGACGGCGAACGACACGACCTGTGTCAGCGTCGAACTCATGGCTGCACTGTAGCCGCACGAACCACGATCGCCATAACAGCGGTCAAGTGCGCAGCGAAGATCAGGTCAGAGACTCGTCACGTGCCTGCTCGAGATGTGCGACGTCACCCCAGTCGAGGATGGACAGTGCGACCGGCGTACCCTGTGCGCTGAGGCGGTTGATGCTCGCATTGAGCATCAGGTGCTCGCGCGGCGCATCCCAGCTGAGTCCGCGGGCCGCGCGATACGCGACATCGAGCACGCCACCGTGGGTGACGACGGCGACCCTTTCGCCCCGGTGCCGCGCCGCAATGTCATGCAGCGCCGCGAGCACGCGGTCGATCAGTTGCTGCCCGCTCTCGCCATCGTCCATGGCCCACGCGGGATCACGCATGCGCCAGAGCCTGAAACCTTCCGGGTGACGGGCTGCGATCTCATCCACCGTCAGCCCTTCGAACACCCCGAACGAGCGCTCGCGCAGGCGCGAGTCCGGGATGATGTCGAGGCCGAGCCGCGCTGCGAACGGAACCGCCGTCAGCCAGGCACGTGCCAGTTCGCTCGAATAGATCGCCGCCACCGGTTCCGCGGCCAGCCGCTCACCCAGGCTCGCGGCCTGCCGGATGCCCGTTGCCGACAGCGGGATGTCGAGATGACCCTGGATACGGTGCTCGGCGTTCCAGGCGGTCTCGCCGTGGCGGATCAGCAGCAGCGCAGTCGAGGTCACGCCAGGCGCGGATTGAGTGTGTAGGTGCCCGTGATCGACGCCTTGCCGAGCACGTGACCCTCGATCGCCCGCAGGACGTCTGGTGCGGTGAACTTGCCGTCCACCGGCACGCGGTCGAGATCGAGGGCGTAGAGCGTGAACACGTAGTGGTGGACGATGGCATCGTTCCACGGCGGGCACGGGCCGTCGTAGCCGAAGTAGTCACCGCTCATGTCGTGGTCGGTTGCAAACCAGCCGGTGTAGTCGTTGAGGCCCTGGCGCGTACCGTTGATTGCCGCCGGCCCGTTCTTTCCGCGCGGCGTGACTTCCTTCGAATAGCTGCCGGCCTCGATCGCGCGGCTCGAGGCCGGAACGTCGACCAGCGTCCAGTGGAAGAAGTCGACGCGCGGCAGGCTGGCCGGCACCTCGCGATCCTCCTTGAAAAGATCGTCCGGCTTGCTCGGAACATCCGGGTCATGGCAGATCAGGGCGAAGGAACGCGCGCCCACGGGAACATCGCCCCAGGCCAGGTGCGGATTGCGATTCGGCGCGAGCCTCACGTGACTTGCCGGGTCGATGACGCAAAAGGCGTAGTCGCCCGGGATCGCGCTGCCGTCTGCGAAGGAATCACTCCAGATTTTCATGCCTTGGCCTCCTGCCGAGGACGGACCTGCAGCCAGAACGTCACCGGCCCGTCGTTGATCGATTCAACCTGCATGTGGGCGCCAAACTGCCCGCTCGCCACCGTCGCGTGACGCTCGCGCGCCTGGACCACGAAGTACTCGAACAGCCGCCGACCCACCTCCGGCGTTGCCGCCGGCGAAAAGCTCGGCCGTGTACCGCTCATCGTGTCGGCGGCGAGGGTGAACTGCGGCACCAGGAGCAGCCCGCCCGCCACGTCACGAAGGCTACGGTTCATCTTGCCGTCGTCGTCAGCAAACACACGATACGCGAGCAGCTTGTCGAGCAGCGCATCGGCCTGTGGCTCCGCGTCGTGGCGTTCGGCGCAGACTAGCGCCAACAGGCCGGACCCAATGGCCCCGACGGTGGCGCCCGCGACGACCACCCGGCCTTGCGTCACCCGCTGTATCAGCGCAATCATCGACCTCATTTTACGGAGAGCCCCGTGCCAGCCGATGTCGTGTCCGTCACGGATGCCGAGGCCGCGCGAAACCAGTCGCCGCCGCTGCAGAACGTCAACCTGTACGCCATCGATCGCGCCCTGCAGGAAGGCGTAAAGCGGTACGGCGCCGGATGGGCGGAGCCGGATCTTGCGCGGCTCGGCGCAGCAGCGGCCGAGCCGCGCACGATCGAGCTCGCGCGGCTGGCCAACCGCCATCCGCCCGTGCTGCACACACATGACCGCTACGGCAACCGGCGCGACGAGGTCGAGTTCCATCCCGCGTATCACGAGCTGATGGCAATGGCCTGCGCGGCCGGGCTGCACTCGAGTCCTTGGGCCGGTCCGCGTCCCGGCGCGCATGTCGCGCGCGCCGCCGGCTACCTGCTGTACGGACAGATTGAAAACGGCACGCAGTGCCCGCTGACGATGACCTTCGCGGCCACGCCGCTGCTGGATCATCACGCCGACGTCCTGCCCGCGCTGCGCGAGACCTGGCTGCCGCGGCTGCACGCGCGGCGCTACGACGAGCGCTTCGCGCCGATCGAAGAAAAACACGGCGCGACGATCGGCATGGGCATGACCGAAAAACAGGGCGGCTCCGATGTGCGCAGCAATCTGTCGCGCGCAGCGCCGGTGGCCGGGCGGGGACCCGGGCGCCCCTACAGGCTCCACGGCCACAAGTGGTTCATGTCAGCGCCGATGTGCGACGCCTTTCTTCTGCTGGCGCAGGCTGAACGAGGCCTGTCGTGCTTCTTCGTGCCGCGCTTCGTCGACGGTCGCAGCAACGCCCTTCGCTTCCTGCGGCTGAAGGACAAGCTCGGCAACCGTTCCAACGCAAGTTCCGAGGTCGAGCTCGACGACGCCACGGGGTACCTGATGGGCGACGAGGGCCGCGGTGTGCCGACGATCCTGGAGATGGTCAACCTGACGCGGCTCGACTGCTCGCTGGGCACGACCGGGATGATGCGGCTCGCGGTGTCTCAGGCGCTGCACCACGCGCGCCACCGCGAGACCTTTGGCCGGCGGCTCGCCGAACACGATCTCATGAAGAACGTCCTGGCCGATCTCGCGCTTGAGGCCGAAGCCGCCACCGCGCTCGCGCTCTGGCTCGCGCACCAGTTTGATGCCGGAACCGATCCCCGTGCCACCGCACTGCGCCGCGTGTTCACGCCGGCGGCAAAGTACTGGCTGTGCAAACGCGCCGCTGGCTTCTGTCAGGAGGCAATGGAAGTTCTGGGCGGCAATGGCTACGTCGAGGATTCGGTCCTGCCGAGGCTGTATCGCGAAGCCCCGGTGAACTCGATCTGGGAAGGCTCCGGCAACATCATGTGCCTGGACGTGTTGCGCGGACTGCGGCGCGAACCGGAAACAGCCGACTTGCTCCTGGCCGAACTCGACGCTCTGGGACTCGCCGATCCGCGCATCGCACGGGCTGCCGCCGGATTGAAGCAGCAGCTCGGCGCCGATTCACTGGGTGAACACAGCGCACGGACGCTGACGGAACGGCTCGTGCTCGTACTGCAATCGGCCTTGCTCGTCGGCAGTGCGCCGGCGGCCGTGGCCGAAGCGTTCATCGCGGGAAGGCTGGATCATCGCGGCGGCGCCTATGGCACGCTGCCCCCGGGGCTCGACCTGGATACTGTCGTCGAGCGGGCGTGGCCGTCGGCCTAGCGATCCAATCGATCCGTTCGCGTCTACCCGGGAGCCTGCCGCATGACTGCACGGCCTCGGCCATCCACGGCTCCGCAGAATCTCAGACGATCGTCACGCGCGCCCACTTGCGTTTGCCGACCTGGATCACGTAAGTGCCGGTCTCAAGTCGCAACGCGCGATCACTGACGCGCTCGCCGTCGACCTTCACGCCGCCCTGTTCGAGATTGCGCACGGCTTCGCTGGTTGACGGTGCCAGTCCCGCCAGTTTCAGCACCGCAGCAATACCGAGTCCGCCCGCGGTCTCGCTCGCCAGCGTGAGCTCCGGCATGTCGTCCGGCGCCGCGCCGGCGCGGAAGCGTTCGTTGAACGCCTGCTCTGCGGCGTCGGCCGCGCGCATCGAATGAAAGCGCGCGACGATCTCCCTGGCCAGCAGCACCTTGATGTCGCGCGGATTGCGGCCTTCCGCGGCCTGGCGCTTGAGCGCCGCGATCTCGTCATTGCTCCGCGCAGAAACCAGGTCGTACCAGCGCCACATCAGCTCGTCCGAGATCGACATCGCCTTGCCGAACATCTCCTCTGGCGCTTCCGCGATGCCGATGTAGTTGTTCTTGCTCTTCGACATCTTCTCGACGCCGTCCAGCCCCTCGAGCAGCGGCATCGTCAGCACGCACTGCGGCTCCTGCCCATAGTGCCGCTGCAGTTCGCGTCCGACCAGCAGGTTGAACTTCTGGTCGGTGCCGCCGAGCTCGATGTCGGAACGCAGCGCGACTGAGTCGTAGCCCTGCATCAGCGGGTACAGGAGCTCGTGCATTGCGATCGGCGTGTTGTCGCGGAAGCGCTTGGAAAAATCGTCACGCTCAAGCAGCCGCGCCAGCGTGTACTTCGCCGCCAGCTTGATGAGACCGGCCGCGCCGAGCGGCTCCGACCACTCCGAGTTGTAGCGGATCTCGGTGCGCTCGCGATCGAGCACCAGCGCCGCCTGCTCGAAGTAGGTCTTCGCGTTGGCCTCGATCTCCTCGCGCGACAGCGGGGGCCGCATCGTGTTGCGGCCCGAGGGATCGCCGATCATCCCGGTGAAGTCGCCGATCAGGAAGATCACCGTGTGGCCGAGGTCCTGCAGCTGCCGCAGCTTGTTCAGCACCACGGTGTGGCCGAGGTGGATGTCCGGCGCGGTAGGGTCGAGCCCGAGCTTGCAGCGCAAGGGCTTGCCCGTGGCGCGCGCCCGCGCGAGCTTCTGTGCGAACTCCGCCTCGATCAGCAGCTCGTCGCAGCCGCGTTTGACCAATGCCAGGGCGTCCTCGATTTCCCGAGTGATGGGGTAGGTCTTTGCGGGTTCGGGCTGCATGGATGTCAGGGCCTTCAGCGGTGGTCGGCAGACCCTGCCGGGCTATACTGCGGCCTTCGACAAAAAAGCGCACCGCTCGGTGCGCTTTTGGTGACGGGCCGGCCGTTGATGTTCCCCAAGATTCTATCCAAACACCTTCGCAGCCTGGGTGCCGACGTCCGGCTGGGCGCGCGGCTGCTGTTGCGCCGCTGGCGTCAGCTCGACCGCGCCACGCGGAGCCGCATCGAGCTCGGAGCGGTGTTCTCGCTCCTGCCGTTGTCGGCCGCACTGGCCGCCATCGCGGCGGCACCGGCGGCACTCGACCTCGACGACGTCCAGTCGCGGCCGATTGTCGAGGTCATCAGCACACCGCGTCTGGACGATCAGCTTAGTCCGGCGCTGGTCCGTGGCGAGTCGTTTGTCCGTGAAGCAAAAGTCCAGCGCGGCGAGACCTTTGCAGCGCTGCTGGCCCGACTGGGTATCGATGACGAAGAGGCAGCGCGCTTCCTGCGCGTCGATCCGTCCGCACGGCCGTTTCTTCGCAGCGCGCCCGGCCGTTTTGTCCAGGCCAGCATCAGCGCAGGCGGGCGGCTTGAGTGGCTGCGCGCCTATCGCGATGGGGAGGACACCTCTGCAGGGGCGAAGTCGACGGTGCTGACCGTAGTGCGCGACAGCACGGCCCCGGAAGGCTTCCGTGTCTCGGAGTCCGACTTCATGCTCGAGCGGCGGACCGAACTGCGCAGTGGCGAGATCAAGACCTCGCTGTTTGCCGCCGCCGACGAGGCCGAGGTCCCGGACTCGATTGCTCAGCAGATGGTCGACGCGCTCGAAAATGAAGTCGACTTCCACCGCAGCCTCCGCGAGGGCGACCGCTTCCGCGTCATTTATGAGGCGTTGTACGCGGGTGGCGAGTACCTGCGTCCGGGCCGGCTGCTGGCGGTGGAGTTCGTCAACGATGGCCGGTCGCTCGAGGCCTACTGGTTCGACGACGGCAGCAAGCACGGCGGCTTCTACGCGCCCGGAGGGCGCAGCATGAAGCGGGCCTTCCTGCGTTCGCCGCTGGAGTACACGCGCGTGAGTTCAGGGTTCAGCAACAGCCGCACACACCCGCTGTTCGGGTATGACGCTGCGCACCGCGGCATCGACTACTCGGCGCCGATGGGCAGCAAGGTACGAGCGATCGCCGGTGGCGTGGTCGAGTTTGCAGGCTGGCAGAGCGGCTACGGCAATGTTGTCGAGATCCGGCATGACAGCAAACATTCCACGCTGTATGCGCACCTGCAGAAGTTCGGTCCGGGTGTCGTCAAGGGTGCCCGGATCAGCCAGGGCGACCTCGTCGGCCACGTCGGCATGACGGGCTGGGCAACCGGGCCTCACCTGCACTTCGAGGTGAAGATCGCCGGCCGGCATGTCAATCCGCTGACGGCCCAGTTCCCCGGTGCCGAACCCTTGGCCGAAGCACAGCGTGAAGCGCTCGCGACGGTCGCTGCACCGCTGCGCGAACAGCTGGCATTGCTTGAGCGCATCCGCCTCGCTGCCAACACCCGCTGACGGCCGCATGGCCGTTGACCCTGTCGCCGGCAACCGCGCAGAGCTTTACATCGGACTGATGTCCGGGACGAGCCTCGACGGCGTCGATGCCGTCCTGGCCGATTGCTCCTTGCCGACGCCGCGCGTGCTGGCGCATGCGCATCGCCCATTTCCAAAGGACGTGCGCGCCGAGCTGCTGGCACTGACCTCGCCCGGGCCCGACGAAATCGAGCGGTCCGGAGCGGCGGCTCTGGGACTGGTCGATGTCTACGCGCACTGCGTCGCGGATCTTCTGCAGCTGGCCGCCTGCACACCGGCCGACATTTGCGCGATCGGCGCCCACGGTCAGACGATCCGTCACCGCCCCGAGGCTGGCTACTCGCTGCAGCTCAACGCGCCAGCACGCCTCGCTGAGTTGACCCGGATCGACGTCGTCGCGGACTTCCGCAGCCGCGATCTCGCCGCGGGCGGCCAGGGCGCACCCCTGGTGCCGGCCTTCCATGCCGCGGCGTTCTCCGCAGCCGCTCCCCGCGCTGTCGTCAACATCGGTGGCGTCAGCAACGTCTCGTACTTGCCTGACGGTGAGAAGGATCTTCTTGGCTTTGACTGTGGTCCCGGCAATCTGTTGCTCGATGCGTGGGCGTCAGATCACCGGGCCGAGCCCTTCGACAGGAACGGCGAGTTCGCGGCAACCGGTCGGCTGGATCAGGAGTTGCTCACGCGGCTGCTCGCGGAGCCGTTTCTGGATCTCGCGCCACCCAAGAGCACCGGCCGCGAGCTGTTTTCGCAGACCTGGCTCGACAAGGCTCTGTCCGGCACGACACGGCGGCCCGAAGACGTGCAGCGGACGCTGACGGAGTTCACCGCGCGCTGCATCGGCGATGCCATCAAACGCTGGTGCGCTTCAGCGCGCGATGTTGTCGTGTGTGGTGGAGGCGCCCGGAATGCGACTTTGATGGCCGCCCTCGCCAGCGCCGTCGAGCCGCGCCCGCTTCTTGCCAGCAGTGCACTCGGGATTCCGCCAGACCAGGTTGAGGCCCTCGCCTTTGCGTGGCTTGCGCGGCGCTGCCAGCGCCGCGAAACGGGAAGCATACCGGCGGTCACCGGCGCACGCGGCGCGCGCATCCTCGGCGCGATCTATCCGCGCTAGCGGAATGAAAAAGGGGGCGCGATGCGCCCCCTTTAACCACCGGCCCGGGAGTTCTTCAGGCGGAGAACGACGACCCGCAACCGCAGGTCGTGGTGGCGTTTGGATTCTTGATCACGAACTGAGCGCCTTCGAGGTCCTCTTTGTAGTCGATCTCGGCGCCCACCAGATACTGGTAGCTCATCGAGTCGATCAGCAGCGTGACGCCGTTTTTCTCCATCGTCGCGTCGTCCTCATTCACAACCTCGTCGAAGGTGAAGCCGTACTGGAAGCCGGAGCAGCCGCCGCCCTGCACGAAGACGCGGAGCTTCAGGCCCGGATTGCCCTCTTCATCGATCAGCGCCTTGACCTTTGAGGCGGCAGCGTCGGTGAAAAGCAGCGGGGCGGGCATCTCTACGGCAGCATTCATGGCCATCTCCATCGTCGATATCAAACGCTCGGGCCGATTATAGGCACGGCCACGCTCCGGTAGTTCATGTCCCGGTAGGTTCGGAAGTGGTAGCGGCAGAAGCCAGTTTCAAGGCAGGGCGCACCTCGGCCGTGTCGTGGATCAAGCGGCCTTCGACCACGGCGCCATGATGGATTTCAAGCGTCCGGTAGCGCACATCGCCGGTGACCTGCGCCTTGGGCTGAAGCTCCAGCACATCCGTCACATACACCGGCCCGTTGATCTTGCCGGAAACGACAAGGTGGGCGGCATGGACCTCGCCAATGACGCAGCCAGGCTCGCTGATGATGACCATGCCCGCCTCGCCGTTTGCGCTGCGGATGTCACCTTTCACAGTGCCGTCGATGCGGAGCCCGCCAACGTAGGACAGCGTTCCCTCGATCGTCGTACCGGCGCCCACCAGGGTTCCGATCGTCTTGGGTGTCGCGCGCTTGGTTCCGAACATGTCTCCTCCCTACATCGCAAACGTCTGCTGCGTACGCATTTCGCCGCCGGAGCTGATCACGACCTGAACCGAACGCACCGTTGCACCCTCGGGTACGGCGAATGTTCCCTCAACCCGCTGGTAGTGCCTGAACGCGAGCGGAGCCGGTCCGGCGGCCGGATTCGCCGCATCCGGCAGCGTCAATGACACGGGTCGGCCCTCCCGCAGGAAGTTGACCTTCAGTTCGACCGCTCCGACGAAATCCTTGTCCGGCTTGCCGCTTTGCTGCACCAGCAGCCGGTAACGCAACGTGTTGTCGTCGCCATCGGGTTGCAGCTTGAAGCTGCGGATCACCACTCCGCGGGAGGCCGACGCCGCCGGCAGCAGGCTCTCGAAGAAAGCCAGGTCACCCCGCAGCCGGGCGTTTTCCTCCTCGATAGTCTTCAACTGCTGCGCAAGCAGGTCTTGAGCAGCACGCTCGATGTTCAGCCGGTTCTCGGACTGCACTGCAGATGCGGCATGACGATCGCGGTCTTCCTTCGCAATCCGGAGCTGCTCACGCGTGCGCTCGAGCTCGCTCAAGACTTCAGCGTGGTCGACCGGTACACCAAGATTGCGGCCGTACTGGAAAACGGCAAAGAGCCCGATCACGGCCAGCGCAGCCGCCATCGCAGCCAGCGTTGCCCGCATGGCCCACGGCAGTTGCGTGCGGACCGCAACGCGAGGCGCGCTCACAGACAGATTTCGCAGCCACAGCTTCCACTTCATCGACAGTCGGGCGCAGGCCTTGGGTACGTCGCGTCGGGCGCGCAGTCAAAGAAAAGAGCCGCGACCCATCTGCTGACCGCGGCTCGTGTTCTTGTTTGGATCAGTATAGGAGCGAAGGCACGCTGCAGCGCGCGGTGAAACGCGCTGCCCATCCCGCAAAACGGGGCCTTCGGAAAGCTGAACCTATGGAGCCTCGTGCGCGTCGCTCGCGGCGTTGCGTCCGGGAACTCGGTCGGCCCGGGACCTGCCTCGTGCCGACCGAGACGCGATCGCGGGATCCGCGATCGCGATTGCGCAGCCGATTAGCGCTTGGAGAACTGCTTGCGGCGGCGCGCCTTGCGCAGGCCGACCTTCTTGCGCTCGACTTCGCGCGCATCGCGCGTCACGAGCCCGGCGTTGGACAGCGCCGGCTTCAGCGTCGCGTCGTAGTCGATCAACGCACGCGTGATGCCGTGGCGCACCGCGCCGGCCTGGCCCGACTCGCCGCCGCCGATGACGTTGACCATGATGTCGAAGGTCTCGGCGTGGTTGGTGAGTTCCAGCGGCTGGCGCACGATCATGCGACCGGTTTCGCGGAAAAAATACTGCTCGATCGGCCGCCCGTTGATGACGATCTGACCCTTGCCGCGCTTGAGGAAGACACGCGCCACCGAACTCTTGCGGCGGCCTGTTCCGTAGTTGTAGTTGCCGATCATATGAACCTCAGATGTCCAGCGCCTTGGGCTGCTGCGCGGTGTGCGGGTGCTGCTGGTCGGCGTAGACCTTCAGCTTCTTGATCATTGCGTAGCCCAACGGGCCCTTGGGCAGCATGCCCTTGACGGCGAGTTGCAGGGCACGACCCGGGAAGCGCTCCTGCATCTTGCGGAAGTTGGTTTCGTACACGCCACCGGGATAGCCGCTGTGGCGGTAGTACTTCTTGTCCTCGAACTTGGCTCCGGTGACCTTCATCTGCGCCGCATTGACAACGACGATGAAGTCGCCGGTATCGACGTGCGGGGTGTACTCGGGCTTGTGCTTGCCGCGCAGCCGCAGCGCAATCTGGCTCGCAAGCCGGCCCAGCACCTTGTCGGAGGCATCAACCAACAACCAGTCACGTTTGACTTCGTGCGACTTGGCGGAAAACGTCTTCATAAACGATCCAATCAGGAAATCTGGTTACTCAGCCCATCGAACAGGTTCAACCGGCCAGGCATGTGATGCAGAGCATCGGGCCCGCTGCCCGCGGACTTGCCGCCCCATGACAACTTGTCGCCCTGTGACGGCTGGTCG
>DAOMFI010000024.1:0-31949 GCA_035429725.1 Burkholderiaceae bacterium
CACCCAGATCGCCGAGCACCTGGCGCCGGCCGGCGCGGTCACCGCGGGCGCGGGCCAGGCGGCAGGGAAGGTGCTTCAGTGAGCGTGCACGGCCGCTCCGAAACGCTCATCCCGAAGCGCATGGCGCGGAGGGTCGTCCCGTGAGCGCGCACGGCCGCTCCGAAGCGCTCGTCCCGAAGCGTATAGCGCGGAGGGCAGTCCAGTGAGCGACCTCACTCCGACGCGCAGCCTGCTGATCGCGCTGGCGGACGAGCGCCGCACGATGCGCGAGGGCTACGCCTTTCTCGACGAAAAGTGCCTGCTGCTTGCCGGCGAAATGCTGCGCCAGTTGCGGGTCCACCAGGACCTCGCGCGGGATCTCGCCGTGCTGCAGAGGGAGGCGTCCTCCGCTCTGGCGGCAGCACTGGCGCGGCATGGCCTGCAGGGGTTGCAGGTGTACCCACCGGCCGCCCCGACGGAGCGAATCCGGATCGAATCGCGCCCTTTGCTCGGAGTGATCACGCTGCACGCCAAGGTCACGGGCGAGCATGCGACCGCGCCCGCGGCCGTGTACCCCTCGCCAGAGGCCGAGGCCTGCCGCCTCGCCTACCGGCGCCTGGCTGACACGCTTGTCGCCCTGGCTGCGACTTCCACGACGCTCGCGCGGCTGCTGGCCGAGTATCGACGCACCGTGCGACGGGTGCGGGCGCTGCAGGACGTGCTGCTGCCGGAGCTGGACGCCGACATCGCAGACATCGACACCCGGCTCGAAGACCTCGAGCGCGACGACGCGATCGCGGTGCGCTTCCGCCGCTGAGCGCTGGTGCTGGGATACGCTAGCCGGCCCGAACGTCACCGGACCGGCCCGTCATGCGAGAGATCCGCCGCGAGGCGCTGGTGCCATTTTCGGCGCTGGACATGTTCGAACTGATCGAGCGGGTCGAGGATTACCCTCAGTTCCTGCCATGGTGCACGGCAACGCAGCTGCTTGCGCGCACGGACGAAATGGTCAGCGCCACCGTCGAAGTCGGCGTCCGCGACCTGCGTGTGCGGGTGACGACGCGCAACGAGAAGCGCCCGCCCGAGTACATGGCGATTCACCTCGAAGGAGGCTCATTCCGTCACTTCCACGGCGAGTGGCTGTTGCGGCCCTTAGGCCACGTGGGATGTCACGTCACGTTCATCCTGCGCTACGAACTGGCCCTGCATGCCGAGACCATCGCGGGCCGCCTGATCGACCACGCCGCCGACCGCATGGTCGATGCCTTTGTGGCACGCGCTGAAATCCGCTTCGGCACGCCCCCCGTTACAGCGACAGATCCCGTCGACCCGTCAACCTAATGCTCGCTGATGCGTTAGACTTTTCGTGGCCAGAAGCTGTTGCTGGCACAGATCGTGATGCCGCCCTTCGCGGTGACTCTATGGGAGACGAGGAAAAGATGAAATCAATGATCGTTGCTGTCATCGCAACCGTGGGCATGACTATCGCGGGCACCGCCGCCGCACAGGCGGACCTGGCACAGAAGAATTGCGGCAGCTGCCACGCGGTGGATACGAAGAAAATGGGCCCGTCGTTCAAGGACATCGCCAAGAAGTTCAAGGGCAACGCCACGGCCCAGGCCGACCTCGTTGCCAAGGTGGGAGGTGGCAAGGGCCATCCAGCCGTCAAGGCGTCGCCCGATGACCTGAACAACATCATGAAGTGGGTCCTGGCGCAGTAAGCTTTCGTTCGACGCGGACGCCCGCGTGGCGGCCGCGTCGGGTCAACTGCAACTTTTGATGGGGGAACAATGAAGTCGAAGCTCGCCATTGCCTTTGCCGCCACCCTGCTTACGATGGGTGTTGCGCAGGCCAGCCCGGAACTCGCCGACAAGTCCGGCTGCAACAAGTGCCACGCGATGGACACGAAGAAAATGGGGCCGTCCTACAAGGACATGGCTAAGAAGATCAGTGCCACGCCGGACGCCGACCTCGTCAAGAAGCTGGCAACGGGAACCGGACACCCGAAGGCGAGCGCCTCGGAAGCAGACCTGACTGCCTTGGTGAAGTGGATCAAGTCGCTGTAATCCGCGGCTGTTCAAGACAAAAAAGCCGGCTTGCGCCGGCTTTTTTGTTGCCCGCCTCCTCGGGACATGGGCGGACAGTCCGTTAGCGGGAGCGTGCGCCCCCGCGCCGGATCTTATTTTTTGCGGTTGTTGCTGAACTGGAGCTTCGGGCGCGCGGGATGGGCTGCATCTAAGCGTGCGGCCGCAGGATCGGGCATCGAGACGTCCGCCAGTCCGTTCGGCTTCACATGGCAGGCGCCGCAGACGGTTTCCCAGTCTTCGCTGTTCGAATAGGTTTCCCACAGACGGGAGTAGGCGTTCCACTGCCGGTCCAGGAACTGGTGCCCGTCCGTTCCCGGCAGCTTGACGAGGTAGCGCTGCTTCCACTTGGAGCCGACCACCATGACGACGTCATCGAGGCCGTAAGTCCTGCCGTCGATGTTGCCGGTCCTCGGTCCCGCCGAGCCTTTGGAGTCCCGCGCCCAGTTCTCGACGGCGCTCGGGATCAGTCCGTCCTTGGCCGGACGAACCATCTTGCTGTGATAGTTCTCCTTCCAGCTGGCGGAGTCGCCCACGTGGCACCCACGGCACTTCTCATTCGCCGCGCCACGCTCTGTCGTGGACGCCTGGGCAGCAAACGCCGGCCCCGCCACTCCCAGCAAGAAGGCCAACACCACGGCAGGAGCGCTCAAAAATGCGGCGCGCTTCACGGTTCAATCGACTCCGGCAAGTGTCCGCCACTATGCCGGCGCGGCACCGCCGTCCGCTTGCGCTGGAACAAAGCGCCCGGCACCGCCGACCCGGCCACCCCGACGATTTGACCTGCGTCACTTCCTTGACGTGCACCCTGCCGTGCCATGCGATAGTCGCTTCTTTTCCCGGAACCGAACTCATGCCTTCCGCTCACCCTTGGCCGCCCGTGCTGGGAACGCCCTGCTCCGACTCTGCGGTCCGCGTGCTGCTGCTGGGCGCAGGGGAACTGGGCAAGGAGGTTCTGATCGCCCTGCAGCGGCTGGGCGTCGAGACCATTGCGGTTGACCGCTACCAGGGCGCACCGGGTCAGCAGGTAGCGCACCGCGCGCACGTTATCGACATGGCCGATCCGGTCGCCCTGCGCGCACTGATCGAGGCTGAACGCCCTCACATCGTCGTGCCGGAGATCGAAGCCATCGCCACCGAAGCCCTGGTCGGGATCGAACGCGACGGGCTGGCCCGCGTGGTCCCCACGGCGCGTGCGGCGCAGCTGACGATGAACCGCGAAGGCATCCGCCGGCTCGCCGCTGAAACGCTGGGGCTGCCGACATCGCCCTACCGGTTCGCCAGTTCGTACGGCGAGTTCCAGGACGCTGCGCTCGCGGTCGGGTTTCCGTGCGTCGTCAAGCCGGTGATGTCGTCGTCCGGCAAGGGCCAGAGCCGGGTGAACGCGGCGGCGGAACTGCCGCAAGCCTGGGACTACGCCAACGCCGGCGGACGCGTTGCGCTGGGCCGCGTCATCGTCGAAGGATTCATCGACTTCGACTACGAGATCACCTTGTTGACGGTGCGCGCGCTCGGCGCCAGCGGCACGATCGAGACTTCATTCTGCGAACCGATCGGGCATGTCCAGATTGCGGGCGACTACGTTGAGAGCTGGCAGCCGCAGCCGATGACGGGGGCCGCCCTGGACAAGGCGCGCAACTATGCGCGGTCGGTCACCGACAACCTCGGCGGCACCGGAATCTTCGGCGTGGAGCTCTTTGTCAGGGGCGACGAGGTCTGGTTCTCGGAAGTCAGTCCGCGGCCTCACGACACCGGCATGGTGACCATGGCGACGCAGTGGCAGAACGAGTTCGAGCTGCACGCCCGTGCGCTGCTCGGCCTACCGGTTGATGTGCGCCTGCGCAATCCCGGCGCCAGTGCGGTGATCTACGGCGGTCACGAAGCCCGGAGCCTGGTGTTCGAAGGCGCGGCCGAAGCGCTCGCGCTGCCGGGCGCGGACCTGCGCCTCTTCGGCAAGCCCGAGTCCTTCGTCAAGCGCCGCATGGGCGTGGCGCTGGCGCGGGCCGACTCGATCGACGCGGCGCGCGCGACAGCCAAGGCTGCGGCGGCAAGGGTCCGGCCCCGGCCCTTCGCCTGAGCCCGATCGCCTCCGGCGCCGGCAAAAGCGCTCGCTTTCCGCTCGGTCGACCGCTTCGGAGCGCGGTCTACAATGGCCGGATTGGCAATGGCCGCGCCCGCTCCCCGAAGCAAGCCACATGAAGATCCTGGTTGTCGACGACCACTCCCTGATCACCGATGCCCTGTCGGTGCTGTTCCTCGATCTCGACCCCGATGCCGAGGTTCTGACCACCCGCACAGCGGAGTCCGCGCTCGAACTGCAGCAGCAGCACCCTGACCTGGACCTCGTCGTCCTGGACCTTGGGCTGCCCGGCGTGTCGGGCACCTCCCTGCTGGAAGCCATGGTCGCCCAGGCGCCGGAGATGAAGATCCTGGTGCTCTCGGGCCAGCAGGACCCCCGCAACGTCATGCGGGTGCTGCAACTGGGCGCCGCCGGCTTCGTGCCGAAGTCGATGGCGTCCGAGACCCTGCTGTCGGCGGTGAAGTTCGTGCTTTCCGGTGGCGTCTACATCCCGGCGGACCTGCTGGATGAAGTGAACCGCGCCAATATGATGGCGGCACCGGACCGGCCGCGCGAGGCAGGCGGCGGGCGCATCGAGCTCACGGAACGCCAGGAACAGGTGCTGCAGCTTCTGGCGCGCGGCGCGCCGATCAAGATCATCTGCCGCGAACTCGGCCTGTCGGAAGGAACGGTCAAGACCCACGTCACGGCGATCTACCGCGCCTTCGGCGCCTCCAATCGGACCGAGGCGCTGCTCGCGGCGCGCCGCCAGGGTTACGACATCGGCTGAGCTTCGCCGGCGCGCTGGCCGCGCGGCCCCCGCTTTCAGCCTCTTCAGCCCGCCGCCGCCTTGGGTGGCACGGTATCGGCAATGCCCGCCGGCGGGATCTGTGCGCGCACCATAGGCAGTGTCGTCAGCCCCAGGAGTTCACCGAGGCTGTTGTTCAGCACCGCCGCGGTGGTCGGCTTCTGCAGCACGATCGGCTCTTCCGTCGGGCTGCGTGCCACCGCCGTGGAGGTCGGATCGGCAAGCAGGTGCTCCTGCATGACGCGCTGGAATTCGTTGACGACCTCCCCCTTCTGCACTGCGGTCAGCATGATGATCGGCACCGGCATGCCGACCAGCTCCCGGATCTTGAACACCGCCTCGACTCCGCTGATCGAGTGCGGACCGAGATTGTGGTCGGCGATCACGGCATCGATGCGATCGTGCATGCTGATGCGCTTGATGAGCTGCGCGTTATAGCCGGTCGAAGGAACGACTTCGGCGCCCCACGATCGGATCAGGCGCGTGAGGCTGTTCAGGATCTCCGCGTTGTCCTCGATCACGACGAAGGTGAAGCCATTGAGCGTCCGGATCGCGACATCGATGGTCTCGGGCGAGGTCCGCTTGGCGCGCAGCGGCGCGATCGATACCGGCACCTCGACCCGGAATACCGTTCCGGTGCCCGGGCGCGTCGTCACGATCAGCGGGTGCCCGAGCAGGCCGCAGATCCGCTTGACGATCGAGAGTCCGAGTCCGAAGCCCGCACCGCTGTTTTCCGCCTTCGAGCTTTCACCGCGGTAGAACTCCTCGAAAATGCGGTCCAGTTCGCCCTGCCGGATGCCCGGCCCGGTATCCCAGATCTCGAGGCTGATGAGCCCGCCGCGCGGCCGCGCTGCCAGCAGGACGCCACCGCGCTGGGTGTAGCGGATCGCATTGGCAAGCAGGTTGCGGATCACCCGCTGCAGCAACAATGGGTCGCTGTCGATCGCAAAGCCGGAGCGCCGCACACGCAGTGACAGACCCTTGGACGCGGACAGCGGCGTGAACTCCTGCTCCAGCAGTGTGAACATGTCGTCGAGCAGGATCTGGTCGACGCGAGGCAGGATCGCGCCCGAATCGAGGCGCGAAATTTCCAGCAATTCCTCGACCAGCTTCGACAGGGACTCGACTGCCGTTGCCAGGTTGTTGACGAGTGGCTCCAGCGGTCCCTGGGCCCGCTTCTTCAGCAGGGAAACGTAGATGCCGATGGCCTGCAGGGGCTGGCGCAGGTCGTGGCTCGCGGCGGCGAAGAACTGTGTCTTGGAGCGCGTCGCGTTTTCGGCGTCGCGCCGGGCTTCCTCGGCCAAGCGTTTCTCGTTCAGCAACTGCTCGACCAGCACCTCGTTTTCATAATTGTTCTTGACCGATTCGAACACGGCATCGCCAAAGGTACGGCCGTAGAACACGGTGAAGAAGAACACTGCGGCCATCACGACAGCCGCCGTGTAGTAGGTCGGATCCTGCTCCCACACCATACGGCCGATCAGCGGCAGCAGTGCGAGCAGCATGAAGGAGTAGAACGCCGGCCGGTAGCTGGCATAAAGCGTCAGCGAGCCGAACGCGACACTGAGGACGACGGCCACCAGCACGATCTGGTGCAGCGGCTGATAGTTCGAGAAGAAGAGCGCGCCAGCGACGCCCCACAGCAGGCCGGCCGCCACCGCGAGCATGACCCAGCGCACGGCCCAGCGCTGCACCTGATCGACCACTCCGGTTGCGTGCCGGAACCGGTAGGCCACGCGCACCCGGATCAGCGACTCGAGCAGTATCAGCACGAACCAGCCCATCAGCAGGTTCTGGCTCATCGCGTTCCAGAACACGACAACCATCGCAAAGGCGCCCACGATGCTGACCAGTACCGACTGCGGCACCTGGCGATACACCGATGCCATCACGCCAGCGAGAATCTTCTCCTTGCGCTGTTCCTGAGTTTCGACGACGAGGCCGAAGCGGGTTAACGGGCCGGACATGGTGAGCTGGCGTGATGGACAGGCCGGATCATAGGCGAGCACCGCGCCCGCGCACAGGGACGCAAGAGCATGCAATTCGCCCCCGTTGGGTCATCCCTACGGCCGTTGCCACCGCGAGAATGCGCGCACCGGGCGTCGACACACGATTCTTTCCACGCGTCGATTTGACGCGCGTGCGTGCTTTCCGAATACTTGCGCGTCCCGCGCGACCCAGCCGCTCTACTTACCCGCTCGACTCACTGGAGATCTGAAGTCAATGTCCCGCCGTCGCATCGCCTTCCTTGCCATCGCCTGCGCCCTGGCTGCGCCCGCAACGCCGATCGCCGCCAAGCCGGTCGAGCAGGTGCGCGTCGGCTTCTCGACATCGATTTCGGGCCCCTTCGCCGCGCTCGGGGCGGAGGCTCGCGATGGGTTCAACCTGGCGATCAAGCAGCTTGGCGGCAAGCTGGGCGGCATCCCGGTGGAGGTCTTCGCCACCGACGAGGCAGGCAACCCCGACACTGCGCGCCAGCACGTCGAGCGCTACCTCAAACGCGACCGCGTCCATTTCTACACCGGCCCGATCGGATCGAACGTCGCGCTCGCGGTCGGACCGACGCTCTTTGCCGCCGAAGTGTTCTACCTCAGCAACAACGCGGGACCCTCGCAGTTCGCGGGTGCGCAGTGCAATCCGTTCTTCTTCGGCACCGCCTGGCAGAACGACGACTATCACGAGGCCGCCGGCAAGTTTGCCTCCGAACGCAACTTCAAGAAGGTCGCGGTGCTGGCGCCGAACTACCCGGCGGGCCAGGATGCAATCACCGGATTCAAGCGCGGCTATGCCAAGCCCGTGGCCTCCGAGACCTTCACCAAGCTGGGCCAGCTCGACTACGCCGCCGAGCTCGCGAAGCTACGCGCGGAAGGGCCTGATGCGCTGTACATCTTCCTGCCCGGCGGCATGGGCATCAACTTCATCAAGCAGTTCGTCGGCGCCGGATTATCGAAGAGCACGCAGATCGTCGGGCCGGGCTTCTCGGCCGACGAGGACGTGATCCGCGCGGTCGGCGACCCGATGCTGGGCATGTTCAACACGGCGCACTGGAACCACGACTTCGCAAACGCAGCGAGCCAGGCCTTCGTGCAGGCCTACCAGAAGGAGTATGGCCGGCTGCCGTCGATCTACGCGGCACAGGCGTACGACGCCGTGCTGCTGATGGACGCGGCCGTGCGCGAAGTGAAGGGTGAGCTCGACAACAAGGCGGCGGTGCGCGCGGCCCTGAAGAAGGCGAACTTCAAGTCGGTGCGCGGCGAATTCAGGTTTGGCAACAACCAGTTTCCGATCCAGGACTATGTCCTGCGCACGATCGTCAAGGACGCGCAGGGCCGCACCACGAACCGCACGCTGAACAAGGTATTCACGAATCACCAGGACGCCTACGCGTCGCAGTGCAAGCTGCAATAGCCGATGGACGGACGGCCGACTGCGGTGCGGCCGGTCCTGCTTGGCCCGACGGCATTCGCGCGGGCGCATTCGAGCGTGGCGCCCGGCCGGGCGTTGCGCAAACGCGCGCGGACGTAGCGACGCCCTCTCCGATCCGGCCATGACCCTCACCCTGGTTGCCGAGCAGTTGCTCAACGGGATTCAGTTCGGGTTGATGCTGTTCCTGCTCGCGGCCGGCCTGACGCTCGTATTCGGAATCATGGATGTGCTGAACCTCGCCCATGGTTCGCTCTACATGATCGGCGCCTACATCGCGGCCAGCGTGGCACAGGCCACCGGTTCGTTCTGGATCGCGCTGCCAGCCGCCGTCGCGGCGACCGGCCTCATCGGTCTGGTGCTCGAAGTGGCGCTGATCCGGCGACTCTACCGGCGCGACCACCTGTCCCAGGTGCTCGCGACCTTCGCCGTCATCCTGATCGCGGACGATCTGGTGAAGCTCCTCTGGGGACCTGCGCCGATCATGCTGTCGGCACCCGCGGCACTCGCAGGCCCCGTCGAGATCGCGCCGGGACTGCTCTATCCCTCGTACCGGCTGCTGATCATCGCGGTCGGACTCGCGCTCGCGCTCGCCCTGTACCTGTTCATCACGAAGACCCGCACCGGCATGCTGGTGCGCGCCGGCAGCAGCAACCGCGAGATGGCAACGATCATGGGCGTGCGGGTTGATCGCCTCTTCGCGGCGATCTTCACGCTCGGAGCGATGCTGTCGGCTGTGGCCGGGGCACTGCTCGGCCCGCTGCTCGCTGTCGAAATCGGAATGGGCGAGAACATCCTGATCCTCGCCCTTGTCGTCATCGTCATCGGTGGCATCGGCTCCATCCGCGGCGCCTTTGTCGGTGCCCTGCTGGTGGGTGTCGTCGACACGGCCGGCCGCGCGTTCCTGCCCGACGTGCTGAACAGGATCTTTTCGAACGCGGTCGCCGCACAGCTTGGTCCCGCGCTCGCGGCCATTGCCATCTACGTGGTGATGGCGGCGGTGCTGTTCTTCCGGCCGCAGGGCCTCTTCCCGGCACGCAGCTGACATGGGCACTTCAGTCACCGGCCGCGCCTGGCTGCACCGCGTCCTGCCGTGGCTGCTGCTGGTCGCCGCGGCGGCGCTGCCCTGGGTCGCCGCCGCGCTGGACCAGGCCTACTACATCGGACTCGTCCGGCGCGTGATGATCTTCGCGATCGCCGCCGCCAGCCTCAACTTCATTATGGGCTTCGGCGGCATGGTCAGCCTGGGCCACGCGGCCTTTGTTGGCCTGGGCGCGTATACGGTGGCCATCGCAATGGCGCACGGGCTCACCAGCGCGTGGCTTGCGTGGCCGCTGGCGATGCTCGTTGCGGCCGCGTTTGGGCTCGCGATCGGCGCCATCTCCCTGCGCACCCGCGGTGTGTACTTCATCATGATCACGCTGGCATTTGCGCAGATGCTCTATTACCTCGCCGTTGGCCTGAAGCAGTACGGTGGCGAGGACGGCCTCAACCTGCCGGCCCGGTCGCAGATTGGATTCGGGCTCGATCTCGGCCACGAACCTACGCTCTATTGGGTCGTCCTCACGCTGCTGGCGGTCGTCATGCTGGCGCTGAACCGTGTGGTGGACGCACGCTTCGGCCGCGTGCTGCTCGGCATCCGCGAAAACGAAGCACGGATGGAGGCGATCGGGTATCCGACCTTCCGCTACCGCCTCGTGGCCTTCACGCTCGCAGGCGCGCTTGCCGGACTTGCCGGCGCGCTCATTGCGAACCACAACCTGTTCGTGAGCCCGGCCGCCATGCACTGGACGCAGTCGGCCACTCTCGTGGTGATGGTGCTGCTCGGAGGCATCGGCTACCGCTATGGTGGCCTGCTCGGCGCGGGCGCTCTGCTGCTGCTCGAAGAGTTCCTTGCTGCGCTCACCGACTACTGGCACCTGCCGCTGGGGCTGATCCTGCTGGCGATCGTGTTCTTCGCGCCGCGCGGAATCGCTGGCGCGCTACTGCGAAGGTCGACGGCATGACCTTGCTGCAGGTTCGCGGCCTGACCAAGCGCTTCGGCGGACTGGTGGCCACCGACGCGCTCGATCTCGATGTCGAGGCCGGCCAGATTCACGCCGTCATCGGCCCGAACGGCGCCGGCAAGACGACGTTGATCAGCCAGTTATCTGGAGCGCTGGCACCGGACGCGGGCAGCATCGTGCTGGCAGGAGAGGACATCACCGGCCTGAGCGTCCACGAACGCGTGCAGCGCGGCATCGCGCGTTCCTATCAGGTGACCAACGTCTTTCGCGCGTTGAGCGCGCTCGAGAACGTCAGGCTCGCTGTGCAGGCGGGCGACGGCAGCAGCTTCGATTTCTGGCGGCCGGTGCATCAGGAGCGCCATCTTTACGAGCGCGCGCGCGAGCTGCTGCAACGGGTCGGCCTCAAGGAGCGTGGTGACGTGCCGGGAGGGGCGCTGGCTCACGGCGAGCAGCGTCAGCTTGAAGTCGCGCTCGCGCTCGCGACCAAGCCGAGGCTGTTGCTGCTCGACGAACCGATGGCCGGCATGGGTCCCGAAGAGTCGGCGCGCATGGTCGCGCTGATCGAGGGGCTCCGAGGTGGCCTGACGATCATCCTCATCGAGCACGACATGGACGCCGTGTTCCGCCTGGCGGATCGCATCTCCGTCCTCGTGTACGGACGCGTGCTGGCGACCGGGACGGCGGACGCCGTGCGTGCCGATCCGGTGGTGCGCCAGGCCTACCTCGGGACGGAGACGGCCTGATGCTGCTCGAACTGCAGGCGGTCGAAGCCGGCTACGGCGCGAGCCAGGTCCTGTTCGGCGTCGACCTCGCCGTTCCCGAGGGTGCCGTCGTGACGCTGCTCGGCCGCAACGGAATGGGCAAGACCACGACGCTGCGTGCCGCCTTCGGCCTGTTGCCCCTGCATCGGGGGCAGATCCGATTTTGCGGCGAGCGCATCGACGGCCTTGCGACCGACGCGATCGCGCGCCGCGGGCTTGCACTCGTGCCGGAGGGTCGGCAGATCTTTCCCAACCTTTCCGTGCGGGAAAACCTGGCGGCGTTCGCCGACAATCGCAGCGGCTCGCGCCGTCCCTGGACGATCGCGCGCGTCTTCGAGCTCTTCCCGCAACTGGCGCAGCGCGCCGCGGCGATGGGCAATCAGCTCTCCGGCGGCGAGCAGCAGATGCTGGCCATCGGGCGCGCGCTGATGACCAACCCGCGCCTGCTCCTGCTCGACGAGGCCACGGAAGGCCTCGCCCCGCTGGTGCGCGAGGACATCTGGCGTTGCCTCGCCGACCTCAAGGCTGCCGGCCAGGCGATCCTGGTGATCGACAAGTACATCCAGCAGCTGCTGCAGATCGCCGATCAGCACACGATCTTGGAGCGCGGCCGCGTCGTGTGGCACGGGTCGTCAGGCGAGCTCGCGGAACAACCGGAGCTTTGGCACCGCTACCTCGGCATCTGAGAGCGCGGTACCGGTAGCGCAGCAGCGCCTCCGAAGGCCGCGCCTACGGAATCGCCCGCGGCGCGACTGCCGCCATCAGAGGGCGCGCCGTCTCGCTGTTGGCCTGTCACCAAAGCGGGTCGCAGCGAGCTCGGCCAGCCACGTCCCCGCCTCCTTGAAGGGCCGGCTGGAACGCTCGGCGCGCGCGCGGATGTAGGCCCCTTCAAACGCGGTAAGGAGCAGCCCGGCGAACGAGCGGGCAGCCCGGCCATCACCGTGCGCGAAGTGCCGCGCGATCACCTCAGTCCAGGCCTCGAACGCCCCGGCTACCACTCCGCGCAACGCGTCGAGATCGGCGTCCAGGTCGAGGCAGACCGTGCCGGCAGCGCAGCTCTTGCGGAACTGGCCATCCTCCACGCGACGCGCGAAGGCATCGAACAACGCACGCACTTTCAACGACGGCCTGGACTGGCTCGCGAGCGCAGCGTCGATGAATGCCATCACACGTTGCGAGTAGGCGGTCAGCGCCTCCGCCGCAATCTGCTGCTTGCCGCCCGGGAAGAAGTGATACACGGAACCCTTTGGCGCGCCGCTGGCGCGGACGATCTCGTTGATGCCGGCGCCGCTCAGTCCGGAGCTGCGCATGAGCTCGATCGTCGCCTCGATCATCCGTTGCCGGCTGCCCGACTCCTGCTGCATGTGTACCTTGACCGATTAACTAGACCAGTCTATATATTAGCGCCCGACGACAGCGCTGCCAAGGAGCCACCCATGAATGACCCTAGCCCTGAACTGCGGGCCACCGTCAGCGCCGAGGAGTGGCAGCTGCGCATTGACCTGGCCGCCTGTTACCGGCTGGTGGCGCTGTTCGGCTGGGACGACCTGATCTTCACGCACATCTCCGCGCGCGTGCCGGGACCGGAACATCACTTCCTGATCAACCCCTACGGGATGATGTTCGACGAGATCACCGCCTCCAGCCTGGTGAAGGTCGACCTTCATGGCGAAAAGGTGGTGGACTCGCCCTTCCCCGTCAATCCGGCCGGCTTCACGATCCACAGCGCCATTCATGCCGCGCGCGACGACGCACACTGCGTCCTGCACGTGCACAGCGTCAACGGCGTCGCAGTGTCCGCCCAGGAAGATGGCCTGCTGCCGCTCTCGCAGCACTCCATTTTCGTGCTCTCGTCGCTGGCCTATCACGACTACGAAGGCGTGGCGCTCAATGACGACGAGAAGCCGCGCCTGGTCCGCGATCTCGGCAAAAAGCGCTTCCTGATGCTGCGCAATCACGGACTGCTCACCGTCGGCCGCTCCGTCGCCGAGGCATTCGTGGCCATGTACTTCTTCGAGGCGTCCTGCATGATGCAGGTCCGTGCCCAGAGCGGCGGGCGCGCGCTGCGCCAGATCGGTTCCGCCATTGTCGATGGCGCGCAGACACAGTGGGAACGCGTCACGCACGGCGCCGGCGGCGGGCTCGCCTGGCCCGCGTTGCTGCGCAGGCTGGACCGGATCGACGCCGGCTTCCGTCAGTAGAAGGGCTTTCCACAACGCGAGAGTTCGTGAGAAGAGTCTGTGAGCAGCGATTGGGCGCAGGCCCTGGTCCAGGCGCCTTCGTAGGCCTGCTTGAACCCGGAGGAACAATCCGATGAGCGACTCGTCTCCAACCATTCAGTCAATACGCGTGCGGTCCGTCCGCGTGCCGATGACGGAACCGCATCGCACCGCGAGCGGCATCATCACGGAATCACCGCTCGTGCTGACCGACGTGGTGACCGACACGGGGGTCCGTGGTCACAGCATGATCTTCACCTACACGTCGGCCGCGCTGAAGCCAACGGCCGATCTGATCCGGGGTCTCGAGGCGCTCGTACAGGGCGACGCGCTGGCTCCTGCAGAAGTGGAGCAGAAACTTGCGCGACGATTTCGCCTGCTCGGCACACAGGGCCTTGTGGGAATGGCCCTGGCTGCTCTCGACATGGCGCTGTGGGATGCGCTGGCGCGTACGCACGGCCTTTCCCTGGTCCGGCTGCTCGGCGCGGTCGAGAAGCCGGTGCGCCCGTACGGCGCCGTAGGTTACGACGGCGTTGAAGGATGTGCCCTGGCCGCTGAAGACTGGGCCAGGCGCGGGTTCAGCGGCGTCAAGGCAAAGATCGGCTACCCAACCGTGCAGGAGGACCTTGCCGTTGTCCGCGCGATGAGAAGTGCCGTCGGGGCCGACGTGGCGATCATGGTCGACTACAACCAGTGCCTCACGCCGGCCGAGGCCGTGGAGCGCCTGCAGGTGCTGGATGGAGAAGGCCTGGCATGGGTCGAGGAGCCCACGCTGGCCCATGACTATGCCGGCCACGCCTGTGTCGCACGCGAATCGAAGACGCCAATCCAGTGTGGCGAGAACTGGTGGGGCGTCCTCGACATGCAGCACGCCATTGAAGCGCGGGCGTCGGACTACGTGATGCCGGACGTGATGAAGATCGGTGGCGTCACAGGCTGGTTGAGGGCAGCCTCGCTCGCCCAGGCGAAAGGCATACGCGTCTCGAACCATCTGTGGCCGGAGCTGAGCGCACGGCTGCTGTGCTGCACTCCGACTGCGCACTGGCTCGAGTATGCGGACTGGTGGAACCCGATCCTCGCGGAACCGCTGGCGATCGAAAAAGGAGTCGCGATCCCCGGCAACGCCGCGGGTTCGGGAGTGGATTGGAACGAAGGCGCCGTGGAACGCTTCGCGGCCTGACGGCGCGAGCCGCGTTATTGCCGTCGGGACCCGCGCGCCGGCGGGCGCACAAGCGACGGATAGCCGCTCAGCTCCAGGGTCGAGTTTCCGCTGCGCCTCGTGACGAGGCGTGCACGCGCGCCGATCGGCAAAGTGAGCTTGCGCGCAAGATGTCCATACGGCAGTCCGGTGATCACCGGCACCCCCGCGATCTCGCGCAGCCGCCCGATGACAGCAGCGAGATCGAAGCCGTTATCGTTCGGCATCGGCGTCACGGGCGCGAAGTCGCCGAGCACGATGGCGGATTGCCGCTGCAGCACTCCCGCATGCGCGAGCTGATAAAACAGGCGTTCGATCTTGTAAGCAGGCTCGTTGACGTCCTCGACCACAAGAATGCCGCCTCGCACGCGGGGAAAGTATGGCGTGCCGAGCAGTGCGGCCAGCATCACCAGGTTGCCACCCCACAACCGCCCGCTCCATTCGCCGGCCTTCGCATCGAGCTCAAGGTCGATGCTGTAGCGCGCCGATTCGACGAGGCCGAAGAAGTGAGTCGTCGTGAAGGTGTCCGGTGAGGCGGCGCCAAAGTCGCCGGCCGACGGTCCGGACAGGCTGACGCCACGCGCGCGCGCCAGGTAGGCAAGATTGAACGCGGTGAAGTCGCTGTAGCCCGCAATGATCGGAGCGCGCGCCTTGATCGCCGCGTAATCGATCCGGTCCAGCAGTCGCGACAGGCCGTAACCGCCGCGTCCGGCCAGCACGACATCGATCGACGCGTCGGTGGCAAAGCGCATGAGGTCGCCTAGTCGAAGCTCGTCCGGCCCGGCGAAGCGCTGTTCGCGCGCGAACATGCTGTCGCCCGCCTCGACCCGCCAGCCCCGGGCAGCGAAGAATCGCGCGGCGCGGTCCACAACCGCCGGATCGGGCATGTATCCGGACGGCGCCACCAGCCCCAGCGTTCTATTCGGCTTCATCGCGCTCGTCTTCCAGCGGCAGATGTCCGCTCTTGCGCAGCTGCCGGCGTTCAGAGAAGAAGCTCGAAAGCAGTGCCGCCGATTCCTCCGCCAGCACCCCGGCGCGCACGGTCGTATGGTGGTTCAGCCGCGCCTCGGCGAACAGATCCACCACGCTGCCGCAGGCGCCGGTCTTCGGGTCGGGCGCGCCGTAGACGAGCCTCTTGATGCGCGCGTGCTGCATCGCGCCGGCGCACATGGCGCAGGGCTCGAGCGTCACGAAGATCTCGCAGTGGTTCAGCCGGTAATTGCCCAGCAGTTCAGCGGCGGCGCGCATGGCCTGTATCTCCGCATGCGCGGTCGGGTCGCTGTTGCCGATCGGCTGGTTGAATCCGGTCGCGATCACCTTTCCGTCGCGGACGATGACGGCGCCGACCGGCACCTCCGCCAGCGCCCAGGCGTTGTGCGCCTGGTCCAGCGCCAGCCGCATGAAATTGGTGTCCGCATCGGCCGGCGCCTCCACTTCCTCGGTGACCTGGATCTGGCTCGCCAGCCACGCCTGCCGTCGTGCCTCGCGCCGCGAGTCGTGGGCTGCGCGCGCCGTCGTCACTGCGTCGGCGATCTGGCCGGCATCGAGCGACGCGGCCGCCTCGGCGAGCCAGGCGGGCAAGGTGCCGCGACGGTAATCCGTTCCGTAGTCAGACCGCAGGATGAAGCCTGTGTCGACCATCCAGCGGCGCAGCTCGACATGGTCGGTGTCCAGCATGATGCCGGCGCCATCGAGAAACGATCTGAGCACATCGTTCGCAGCGCGCTCATCGAGCACGCGATCGGCGGGAAAGCCGAGCCAGCAGCTGGCGAAGATGAGCTCGAGGTCGCGACCATCCTTCTGCTGCAACGTAGACAGATGAACACCTTGCCGTATCGCCAGCTGCGCCAGGCGCTCGAGCCACGCAGCGGACGACAGTTTCGCGATCTCTTCGGCCATCGACACAGTCTACAGAGCACCGCTGCCGATGCGGAACTCGTGGACAGCCCGGCCCTATACTTCCGCGCACCCGCACGGCCACCCGATGCGGCCGCCGGGCGCACAGTCCCACAAGTCACGTTTACGCCGCAAAGGATCAGAGTGAAAGCGACCCTCAAGCGGGTGTTGATCGGAATTCTGCTGCTTGGCGTAGTGGGGCTCGGCGTCCGGTCGTACCGTGCCCTCAGCGGTCCTCCGCTGCATCCCTGGCACACCTTTGTGCCAACCGAGCTGAGCGCCAGCGAACTCGCCGAGGCGGACTGGAGCCGCTACCTCGACCAGGAAAAGGCCATCTTCGAGAGCGTGAAGGCCAACGTCACGCAGCGTCTGGCCGAGGGCGAGCGCGTGCCGTACAACCGCTATTTCGAGCAGAGCCCGGTGTTTCCGGAGCGCTTTGCGCAGGACTGGAATCGCTCCTATGTGATGGAGCCCGCGGGCCAGCCGGTCGGCGTCGTCGTGCTGCTGCACGGCCTGACCGACTCTCCATACAGCCTCAGGCACGTGGCACAGCGCTATCGGGAACGCGGCTTTGTCGCCATCGGGGCGCGCATGCCGGGCCACGGAACCGTGCCGGCGGGGCTGACCAGCGTGCGCTGGGAGGACTGGATGGCGGCGACGCGTCTGGTCGTGCGTGAAGCACGGCGGCGCGTGCCGGCGCCCGCCCCTCTGCATCTGGTCGGCTTCTCCAACGGCGGGGCGCTGGCGATGAAGTACTCCCTCGACGCGATCGAGGATCCGAAGCTTGCGCGCGCCGACCGTGTCATCCTGTTCACGCCGATGATCGGCATTACGCGCTTCGCGCGGTTTGCGGGCCTGGCCGGTCTGCCTGCCCTGCTGCCGCCGCTCGCGCCCGCGGCGTGGCTCAGCAATGTCCCGGAATTCAATCCGTTCAAGTACAACTCGTTCCCGGTCAACGGCGCGCGCCAGTCGTATCGTCTGACCGATGCACTGCAGGCGCAGATCCAGCGGCTCGCGCGCGCCGGTAATCTTGGCTCGCTGCCGCCGGTCCTGACGTTCCAGTCGGTCATCGACTTCACGGTGAGCACGCCAGCGATCCTCAGCGCGCTGTATGCATTCCTGCCCGACAACGGCAGCGAAATCGTGCTCTTCGACGTCAACCGGACCGTGAAGTTCGGCCCACTGCTGCGGCCTTCCGCGTACGTGGCACTGGACACTCTCACGCCAACCACACCACAGCCTTATCGCTTCACCGCGATCGTCAATGCGGGCGAGGACACCGACGCCACAGTGGAGCGCAGCATCGCACCCGGACAGCTGCAGGCGGAGGTGCGCCCGCTCAGCCTTCCCTATCCGACCGGCATCTTTTCACTGTCGCACCTCGCGATCCCGATCCCGTCGAACGATCCCTTGTATGGCATCCAACCGGACCCGAAGTCGCGCAACGAGTTCGGCCTCAATCTGGGCGCGCTGGACGCCCGTGGAGAGCGCGGCGCGCTGATCGTCGACCAGGACTTCCTTACTCGGCTGCCGTCGAACCCGTTCTTCCCTTACCTGCTCGAACGCATAGAACAGGGCATCGACCGGCCATCGGGCGCGACCGGGCGCAACATCGCCGCGACACCGACGCCGGGTCTTCCGGTCCGGCTCGAAGCGCTGCTGTCGACCTTCCTTCCCGACGACGCCGATGCACAGTCATTCGCCGGACCGTGAGGCGCAGCCCGAGGCCGCTTCGCCGCTCCCGCCGGCCGGACCTGTGGTGCAGACCGGAGCAACGAGCGAACGCTTCAGGACGGTCGCCAGCGGCATGGTCCTTGTCATTGCAGTCGCTTGGGTGCTCTACATCGGCAAGAGCATTTTCGTCCCGATCGTCTTCAGCGCGCTCGTCGTCTACGTCATCGATGGCGTGACGCGGCTGGTCTTCAAGGTGCCGGTGGTTGGGCGCCTGCTGCCGCCGTCGCTCGGCTACACGGTTTCGGCCGTGGTCATCGCGTGGGCGCTCGCGGCCATCGCTTCACTCGTTGCTGGCAGCCTCGGCAACATCTCGGGGCTCGCCCCGCAGTACGCCGCGTCGCTGCTGAACACGATCCAGGAGGTCGCCGCGCGCCTGGGCATCGAGACCACGCCGACCTGGGAAACGCTGCGGCGCGACCTGCTCGCCCAGGTCAACACACAGCGCCTGATAGGCTCAACCGTCATTTCGGTGACCTCGATCGTCTCCGGACTCATCGTCGTGCTGCTGTACGTGACCTTCCTGCTTATGGAGCGAAGGGTCTTTGCGGCCAAGGTCGCGAACCTTTCCAGTGACCCGCAGCGGGTCGCGAACGTAAGGCGGCTCGTCGGTCACGTCAACGCCCGCATCGGCGCCTACCTCGCGCTGAAGACCGCGGTGAGTGCCGTGCAGGGTCTGGTGAGCTGGGTCATCCTCGCGCTGCTCGGCGTCGAGTTCGCGGCGTTCTGGGCCGTGCTGATCGGTCTGCTCAATTTCGTCCCGTACATCGGATCGGTGCTGGGTGTCGCGCTTCCCGTCGCCTTTGCCACGATGCAGTTCGCCGATCTGAACCATGTGCTGCTGGTTCTGGTCGCGCTCGCCGTTTCGCAGTTCGTGATCGGCTTCTTCCTCGACCCCTACCTGATGGCGAATTCGCTCAATCTGAGTCCGTTCGTCATTCTCGTGAGCCTGGCGGTCTGGTCTGCGCTCTGGGGCATCGCCGGCGCGTTTCTCGCGGTGCCGATCACGGCCTGCATCGCGCTGGTCTGCGCCGAGTTCGAGACCACGCGCCCGATTGCCGTCCTGCTGTCGCGCGACGGCCGGGTCTGAGCCCGGCCGCAGCGGGATCAGGTCGCGGGCCTAGATCCCCTCGAGGTAGGCATCGATGTCGAGCGTCGAGCGCACGCCGATGGACTTGCCGTGCTGATCGAGGAATTGCTCGGCCGCCTTGCGACCTTCATCGCGCAGCATGCAGAAGAACGGCCACTCGGCGAGCAGCTTCGATGAGTAACCCAGATCGAGCATGACGTCGCTCGCGATCCGGTGCACGCGCATCCGCGCCCAGACCGCACCCTCGCCACTTCCCGGATCGGCCACGCGGCGCAGCAGCGCGGCCGCGCGGAACTGGTTGATCAGCGTCGTGTTGAAGGCGATCTCGTTCAGCCGGTTGTGAATTTCGCGCGCCGTGCGCGGGGTGCCGGGCCGCTGGATCGGATTGATCTGGACCAGGATCGTGTCGCTCGACTGGCATTCGCGCACCAGCGGCGACATCGACGGATTGCCCGAGTAGCCGCCGTCCCAGTACGGTTCGCCGTCGATCTCGACCGCCTGGAACATCGTCGGCAGGCAGGCCGAGGCGAGCAGTACATCCGGCGAAATGTCCGCGTTGCGGAACACACGCCCGCGCCCCGTGCGGACGTTCGTCGCGGTGACGAAGAGCCTGACCTTCGACTTCGAAATCCGCTCGAAGTCAAGGTGCTGCAGGATGTCGCGCAGCGGGTTGGTGCCCATCGGATTGATGTCATACGGCGACATGACGCGCGCGGCCACGTCGAGCGCGGCAAAGATCGGCGAGTAGTCGAGCGACCACGTTCCGGTCAGGATCTCGAGCGGCCCACGGCGCAGCGGGCTCAGCAGCGCCGCATCGGAAACCTCTTTCCAGAAGTGCTCGAGCGCTGCACGCGCGCCGTCGCGTCCGCCGGCTGCCAGGCCGTCGATCATCACGGCGGCGTTCATGGCACCCGCCGACGTGCCCGAGATGCCGTCGTACTCGAGCCACGGCTCTTCCAGCAGCCGATCGAGCACGCCCCATGTGAAGGCGCCGTGCGCACCACCGCCCTGCAGTCCGAGATCCACCCGGACCGGATTTCGTTTCATCGCTTTCTCCCTCGAGTGAGGCGCCGCGCGGACTGTGTCCCAGCCACCGCCAGGTCGTGCCAGTTCCTCTCCGGACGGGTGCGCGTATCGGTTGGCCCGTTCGCCGGCAGTCGGTCGTCTTTCCAGTCCGGGAGCGCCGGGTTGCAGCCATGAAGCCGGTTTCGCCGCATCGCAACATTAGCGCAATACGCGCGGCTGCGCAGGACGTGAGCACAACCGGCGTATCGCGCCCGCCGCCAGTCCGGCGGCGCTGGACACACTAAGCCCAAACGCGCGGCATAGCCGCGCTGCTTCGGCAGGCAAGGAAAAGCCGATGAGTCCTTGACGGGAGCCGGCGAGGGTCGCTAAGTACCCTGGCCAGCTACAGGTTCGCCGACTATTCGTTGAGACGCACCAATTTCCAGGCTACGTCACCACGGCCGACTTGGCCCGGCCCTTCACCCGGGCGTTCAACGCTGCTGCGCGGCGTGTGTGAAATTACTCGCCGCAGAGCAGCCGCATGCGGCGCTCAGCGATGTTGAACTCCTCGTCGGTCGCGGCCGCGAGAACCTGTTCCTTGGCCTGCTCGCAAGCCGTGGCCTGCTGAACTTCGGCGGCCGCAGGTGGCGGTGGCGGTGCAGCCTTGGCCGGGGCGGCCTGCGCGCGCGGCGCGCAGCGGGCATCAGGCACGAGCCGGATATTGGCGAACTGGCCCTGCTCGACCGCCACGCAGTCGCCGATCCGCTTGCCCGCCTGATCCGAAACGATGCGCACGGTGGTCGTTCCATCGACCAGCACTGTGTACTCGAATGCCTGCGAACGCCCCGCCAGCGAACCCACGCCGCGACCGGCGGCAGCACCGCCGATACCGCGCAGCGCGCGATTGCTGCCCGACTGGCCACTGCCCGTCGCCAGCCCGACGCCACCGCCAACCAGCGTGCCGACCGTGCGCGCGGTGTTGTCCGTGACCGTGGTCGCCTGGACGTTGGTGATGCGGCCGTACTGCACGCGCATCTGGGCATTGGCCGACATTGGCAGCGTGACTACGGCGCCCGCGAACAAGGAAATGAGAGCAACGGATCGATTCATTCAGGAACTCCGGATTGGATGTGTAGAAACTACCCGCGGCTCAGGTAGCACTGCAGAAAGAGTCGTCGTCGCCGCGACCGCGTGAAGCGCAACAGCAGGCGCCTGCAACTCCTGCACGCGTGACTCGAAATCGAACTGATTCAGCATATCACCGGGCAGCGGTCGGGCAGCACGAGGCCGAATGCGTTCGGCTTCAACACCGCCCCGACGCGGTGCCGGCACAACTAGATCACCGCATCCTTCGTCATCGTGGAAACGATGAGTTGGACGAACTGATCGATCATCTGTGGGACGGTGTCCCATCCGGTGGCGGTCGTCGTCGCTGCCGACCAGACCACCGCAGCGGACTTTGCATCGAAGACGCGCGTATCCGCATGGATGTTCTGGGTCGTCGTCACCTGCGGCGGGATCGATGTGGCCCACATCGTGTTGTAGTAGCCGGCCATGCCGCCCCACCCCGGCCCCCAGCCGCCACCCCAGCCCCAGCCCTGTCCCCACGCCTGACCCATGACCATGCCCGGCGATACGTTGACCTCGGTCGTTACGTTGATGACACGGGTCACCATCGCATGATTGACGCCGGCCTTCGCCACCGCGCTGCGCAGCTGCTCTTCGGTGACCGGCCCCGACTCGGGAAGGAACTGATACGACTGAACCGCCTTGACACCCGCGGCTCCCAGCGCGGCGACCATGCGGTCCTCGAAGATGCGGCGGTTGGTCGTGTCCCGGACCGCTGCCATCACCATCACGGTCCTGACGGACCGCTTGCCGGCGAACTCAGGATTCACCCACTGAGCGTCAATCGAGGTCGCACGAGTGGCACACCCTGCCGCCGCAATCGTCACGGCTCCTGCGAGCAGAACACTGAACAAGCGCATGTACATGGTCGTCCCCTAGGCGAGCCGCACAGCGGCGGAATGGTGGTGAAGGTTAGCGCAAGCCGAAGCCGCCCCGCGCTGGCGCCTGCCCGTGATCGACTTCGCCCGACGCGACACCGCGCGCGCGGCGCCGTCGCAACGTCGGCGCAGGCGTCAGTAGTACGTTCCGATCGAGACGCCCAGGCCCACCGCGGTCTTGCGGAAGTTGTAGTCGATCATGCTTTCGCCGTAGCCGGAAAAGACCTGCAGGTAGCCGCGCAGGTCTGACGTGATCGGAAAGCGAAGGTCCAGCTGCGCCGACCCCCAGCTCGGATCGGTCTTGAAGGTGGTGCGCAGGCGCAGCGTGGTGACCCAGTCGTCCGGCCACTTGTAGAAGGCGAGGAACTCCGCCGAACCGATGTAGTCCTTGATGTCGGGGTTGTCGTCTTTCTCTTCACTGTCCGGGAAGCGGTACCACGGTTTGATCTGCAGGACGAACGGGCCGCGCTCGAGCGCCGCCATCACGTAGGCCCGATTCCAGCTGCGCGACAGCGGATCGCCGCGGCCGTTGGACTGGTGCACCAGGCCGAATGCCAGCAGGCGGCCCTTGAGCCCCAGAACCTCATAGTCCGTCGGTATCGACCAGATGAGTTCGGGCTCGTAGTTCGTCTCGCGGAACGGGCGCGACAGGTCCTCGTTGTAGACCTGCCAGAAGCTTCTTTGCGTATAGCCGAGCCATAGCGCGCTCGAGCCCCCAAAGATGTCCTCCCACAGTTTCAGCTTGAAGCTCAGCTGGAACTCGGCCTCGGTCGAGTCGAGCGAGCCGGGAAGCACCGGCGCGGGCTGCGTTGGCGTCTGCGGGCTGTCGTTGACATTGGAGGAGTAGACGACCGGCAGGATGTAGTTCGGTCGGTAGAACGTGAACCGGAACGTACCCGCCTTGTAGCGATCCTCGAGTTCCCAGCGCTGGGCAATCAGCGATTGACCGCCGGCGAGAGAGCCGGTGGCGACCAGGTTTGCGCCGCGGTCGTGCTGGGCCTCCGGGGCAGCGCCCTTGGCCGCGGCGGGTTCAGTGCCTGACGGTGCGGCACGCGCCGCCGCGGCCGCGTTTGCCGCTGCGGCGTCGTAGCACGCCAGCCGCGCTGACGGCTCCGCAATTGCGCGACACCGCTCCAGATCTGCCGGGGTCTGGGCACCCACCGCCATCGGCGCCATGCCGATGAGTACGGGCAGTGTGAGTTCGAAGGCAACTTTGCGCGGCATTGCAATCCTCATGAGCCGTTGGGTCATTGGCCTACCAGTCGCGCGTCGCCACGGCGACGGGGTGAAATGAAACCTCGATCACTGCATTCGACCGTCCGCAAATCGAGCGCGAGTGTATCGGCACGTTGCGGTTCCGGACTTCGACTCAGAAACGCGAAGCGCGGGACTTGTCGACGAGATTGCGCGCACCGGCCAACTCCTGGCTCGGCTCTCCAAGCCCGAGCAGCGCGAGGTTCGCCAGCGCACCAACCCCGGCGCAGGCAGCTCTCGAACAGGTCGATCGGCGCTCGCTCGGCGCCCAGTGGTGGGACAGTCAGGCGGCGCGGCGCGCGGCATTGGCAATCAGCGGGGCACCGGTTAGCTTCGCGCAGGGCGTGGCCTGGGACTGCTCCTGCGAATTCACTGGACGATCGTCCGCACTGACTGCTGCCTGTTCGCGCTTGGCAGCGGCCCGACGTGCTCAGGCAGACGTGCCCACGCGACCCTGGCGAATGGCCTCGGCGCGCTGCGCCACGGCCTCGCGTTCGGCCGGGCTCAGCCGCGCCACGTTCTTCACCTGCAGCGCCATGCGCGCGTTCTTGCTGAGCCGCTTCTCGTGGCGCATCAGGAAGTCCCAGTACAGCGTGGTGTAAGGGCAGGCGCGCTCGCCCGTGCGCAGTGCCGGGTCGTAGCGGCAGCCGGCACACGGTCCGCCCATGCGCTGGATGTACTTGCCGGTGGCGACATAGGGCTTGCTGGCCATCAGGCCGCCGTCGCCGTACTGGCTCATGCCCAGCGTATTCGGCAGTTCCACCCACTCCACCGCATCGACGTAGACCGAGAGGTACCAGGTGTGCACCTGCTGCGGCCGCACGCCCAGCAGCAGTGCGAACAGGCCCGTGACCATCAGGCGCTGGATGTGGTGGGCGTAGCCGTGCGCGAGCGTCTGCGTGATGGTGTCGCGCAGGCAGGCCATGTCGGTATCGCCGGTCCAGTACCAGGCGGGTAGAGCCTCGTTTGCATCCAGCGCATTGCGCTCGAGGTAGCCGGGCATCTGGGTCCAGTAGATGCCGCGCACGTACTCGCGCCAGCCCAAAATCTGGCGGATGAATCCTTCTGCGCTCTCGACCGGCACACGCCCATCGTGGTACGCGGCCTCGGCAGCCTGCACCACCTCGCGCGCCGTCAGCAGCTTCAGGTTCAGCGCAGCCGAAAGTTGCGAGTGGTAGAGCCACGGCTCCCCCGGCCACATCGCATCTTCATAGCGGCCGAACAGTGGCAACCGCTGCTCGACAAAGCGTTGCAGCGCATGCAGCGCCTGCGCCCGCGTGACCGGCCAGGCAAAGCTGGCGAGCGTGCCGGGGTGCTGCGGGAAGCGGGACTCGACGAGCGCGATGACTTCGCGCGTGAGTGCGTCGGGCTCGAAGGTCGCGCGCGGCGGCAACTCACCCGGACCCTCGGGGCCGAAGGCCTCGCGGTTGTCGGCATCGAAGTTCCACTGACCACCGATCGGCTGACCATCGTTCATCAGCACAGCGTGGCGCTGCCGCAGCTCACGGTAGAAATACTCCAGCCGGAGCGACTTGCGCCCCTTGGCGTGGGCGGCGAACTCCTGCACGGTGCAGAAGAAGTGGCGGTCCTCGCAGACCTCCAGCGCCAGCCCGGCACGCTCCACCACCGCCTTCAGCGCCCGCCACACGCGCCAGTCGCCCGGTGCCGTCATCACCACGCGCTGCGGGGCGAGCCGTACCAAGGCCTCCTGCAACTCGGCGGCGAGGCTGCCCCGGTTGCCCGGGTCATCCATGCGCGTGTAGTGCAGCGGTCGTCCGGCGGCGCGCAGTGCCTGCGCGAAGTGACGCATCGCGGACAGGAACAACGCGATGCGCTGTTTGCTCGACCAGACGTGGGTCGACTCCTCATCGACTTCGGCCATCCACACCGCATCCTGCGCGGGGTCGAAGCCGTCGAAGGCCGACGCGTCAAGGTCGAGCTGGTCGCCCAGCACGATAACGAGAGTGCGCAGGCGGGTCATGTGCCCACCCCGGGAGCACGCGCCTTGCGGCAAGCCTCCGAACAGAACTTCACCTCGTCCCAGCTGCGCGACCAGCGCTTGCGCCACGTCATTGGGCGGCCACACGCAGCGCAGGGTTTGCTGGGCAGCACCTGCTTGTTTCCCTTGAAAGCGGGTCGCCGAGCGCGCTTCATGCCTTCCCGGCCCTTACGGCGCCTCGGCCCAACGTGGCCAGGGAGTTGCAGCACATGTCTCGGCGACATGAAGGCCGGTGCCGTGTAATTCCTCGTTTCCTGTTCACGAAAAGCGCAACGATGGGACAAGCGGGCACAAAGCCGCATTGTCGCGGCCTTGTCATCCAGGCATGGGACGAGGGAGTATCGATGCAGGCCGTCGCGCGCTGATGCGGTGTCGCTCGCCACGCGATCTGAAGCGTGACGCCGGCAGGCAGCCTGTCGACCGGACCTGCCTTGCCAACCGCCCGTGGGCGTTCTACTCCCACTCGATCGTCGCGGGCGGTTTGCCGCTGATGTCGTAGACGACGCGGTTGATGCCGCGCACTTCGTTGATGATGCGGTTGGAGACCTTACCCAGCAGTTCGTGCGGCAGGTGTGCCCAGTGCGCGGTCATGAAGTCGGTGGTCTGCACCGCGCGCAGCGATACGACCCATTCGTAGGTGCGGCCGTCGCCCATGACGCCGACGCTCTTCACCGGGAGGAACACCGCAAATGCCTGGCTGGTTCTGTCATACCAGCCCGATGAACGCAATTCCTCGATGAAGATCGCATCGGCCCGGCGCAGCAGGTCCGCGTGCTCCCTTTTCACCTCGCCGAGGATGCGCACCCCCAGCCCCGGGCCGGGAAATGGATGCCGAAAGATCATCTCGCGCGGCAGGCCGAGTGCGAGTCCGAGGTTGCGCACCTCGTCCTTGAAGAGGTCGCGCAATGGCTCGAGCAGCTTCAGATGCAGCGTTTCCGGCAGTCCACCGACGTTGTGGTGGCTCTTGATTGTCGTCGCCTTCTTCGTCTTCGCGCCGGCTGATTCGATGACATCCGGATAGATCGTTCCCTGCGCCAGCCACCTGGCGTTCGGCAGCTTCGCCGCCTCCTCCTGGAACACGTGCACGAATTCGCGCCCGATGACCTTGCGCTTCTCCTCGGGGTCCGAAACACCCTTGAGCGCCGCCATGAAGCGTTCTGACGCGTCGATCGCAATGAGCTTCATGCCCATGTGCTTCTGGAACGTGTCGACGACCTGCTGGCCCTCGCCGAGGCGCAGCAGCCCGGTGTCGACGAATACGCAGGTGAGCTGCGCACCGATCGCGCGCTGGATCAGCGCCGCCGCCACCGAGGAGTCCACCCCTCCTGACAGGCCCAGGATCACCTCCTCCCGACCCACCTGCGCACGAATCCTTTCGACCGCCTCGCCGACGTAATCGCCCATGACCCAGTCCGGGCGGCAGCCGCAGATCTCGAGGGCGAAGCGCCGCAGGATCGCCTCGCCCTGCGCCGTGTGCGTGACCTCGGGATGGAACTGCACGGCATAGAAGCCGCGCGCTTCATCGGCCATGCCAGCGATCGGGCACGACTCGGTCGAGGCCATCACCTTGAAACCCGGGGGCATGTCGACGACCTTGTCGCCGTGGCTCATCCAGACATTGAGGAGCCCATGCCCTTCCTCGTTGCGCCGGTCCTCGATGCCATCGAGCAGCCTGGTGTGTCCGCGCGCCCGGACTTCCGCATAACCGAATTCCCGCGTATGGCCGCCTTCGACCTTCCCGCCCAGTTGCTGCGCCATCGTCTGCATGCCGTAGCAGATGCCGAGCACCGGCACGCCCAGCTCGAACACCGCCTTGGGCGCGCGGTCGGTCGACTCCTCGTAGGCCGACATATGGCTGCCCGAAAGCACGATTCCCTTCGGTGCATAGGCCCTGACGAAGTCGTCGCCGACATCCGCCGGGTGAATCTCGCAATAGACGCTGGCCTCGCGAATGCGGCGCGCGATCAGTTGCGTGACCTGGGAGCCGAAATCAAGAATGAGGATCTTGTCGTGGTTCATGGGGCGCGGCCGCCCGAGAGCGGCGCAAGGTCAAGGGAGAAGGAAAAACCGCGGCGGCCCGCGAGTGGGTAACCGGCGGGCAGCGATGGGTACGTCATGGTGCCGGCCCTCAGGTCTCGAGCCGGTAGTTGGGTGCTTCCTTGGTGATGCGCACGTCGTGAACGTGCGATTCGCGCATGCCGGCGGCGGTGATCTCGACGAACTCGGCTTTGGTCCTCATTTCGTCGATCGTCCCGCAACCGCAGTAACCCATGCTGGAGCGCAGTCCGCCCGTCAGCTGGTAGATGATCGCCAGCACGCTGCCCTTGTACGGCACCATGCCTTCGATGCCCTCGGGGACGAACTTGTCGACGTTGGCGTCGTTGTCCTGGAAATAGCGCTCCGCCGATCCTTCGGTCATTGCTCCGAGGCTGCCCATGCCGCGGTAACTCTTGTAGGAACGCCCCTGGAACAGGATGACCTCGCCCGGTGCCTCTTCGGTCCCGGCGAACATACCGCCCATCATCACGGCATACGCCCCGGCAGCGAGCGCCTTGGAAACGTCGCCCGAGAAACGGATCCCGCCGTCGGCGATCAACGGGATTCCGGTGCCCTCCAGCGCCTTGGCGACGTTGGCCACGGCGGTGATCTGCGGCACGCCAACGCCAGCGACGATGCGCGTCGTGCAGATCGAGCCCGGTCCGATGCCGACCTTGATCCCGTCCGCGCCGGCGTCGGCCAGCGCCTTTGCCGCCGCCGCTGTCGCGATGTTGCCGCCGACGACATCGACCTGCGGGAAATTCTTCTTCACCCAGCGCACCCGGTCGATCACGCCCTGGTGATGACCATGCGCCGTATCGACGATGAGCACATCGACACCGGCCTTCACCATCAATTCGGCGCGCTCTTCGGAGTCCGCGCCGGTGCTGATCGCACCGCCCACGCGCAGCTTGCCCTGTTCGTCCTTTGCGGCATTCGGGTGCTCGGTCGCCTTCGTGATGTCCTTCACGGTAACCAGTCCGAGCAACTCGTCGGCCTCGTTGATGACCAGAACGCGCTCCAGGCGGTGCTTGTGCATCAGCGCCTTGGCCTCATCCAGGCTTGCGCCCTCACGCACGGTCACCAGTCGCGCGCGCGGCGTCATGATCTCGCGGATCGGGGCGTCGAGCCGCGTCTCGAAGCGCAAATCCCGATTGGTCACGATGCCGACGATCCGCCTGCCGTCGACGACCGGTAGCCCGGAGATCTTGTGCGTCCGCTGCAGTTCGATCGCATCCCGCACCGTCATGTCCTGTGTCAGCGTGATCGGATCGCGCAGGACACCGGCTTCGTGACGCTTGACTTTCTGCACTTCGGCCGCCTGGGCCTTCGGCGAAAAGTTCTTGTGGATGATCCCGATTCCGCCCTCTTGCGCCAGCGCGATCGCCAGCCGGGCTTCCGTCACCGTGTCCATTGCGGCGGCGACGAGCGGGATGTTCAGCGGAATGTTGCGGGAGAGCTTTGTGGAGAGCTGGACGTCGCGGGGAAGAACCGCCGAATGGGCGGGGACGAGCAGCACGTCATCGAAGGTCAGTGCCTTCTGAACCAACCGCATAGGTGCCTCATGACGCAAAAGCGGAGTATACCGGGGCGACCCTTGAGGGCCCGCCGGGGCCCGGCTTAGCCCGAAGTGGGGGTGAGTTCCCCCCTCATTCAACTTGCTCCCTCCGCGAAGCCCGTTGGACAATTCCCACGCTGAGGAGGAACTATGGTGCTTCGGAAGTCGCCGTATCGTGCATGGACACCGCTCGCTGTGGCGGCATTCGTCGTCTTCTCGTCCTGCCCGGTTGCTGCTCAATGGGCGTGGAAGGATGACAACGGACGGACCGTGTACTCTGACCGCCCGCCCCCCGCGGGCGTGAACACCGACCGCATCGTCCGGCAGCCGCCGAACAAGCAGACGGTGCTGCCGACCCCGGCAGCAGGCGACCCTTCCGCAAAGCCGACGCCGGACGGCAAGCCCGCCGCCTCAGCGACGGCTCCGAAGAGCCTGGCGGAACAGGAAATGGAATTCCGCAAACGCCAGCAGGAACGCGCCGACGCGGAGAAGAAGGCCCAGGACGAACAGGTGAAGCTAGCCGCCAAGGCCGCCGACTGCGAACGCGCGAAGGGCTACCTCCGCGCGATCGAGACCGGAGAGCGCATCACCCGCACCGACGCTGCCGGCAACCGCGAGTTCCTCGACGATGCCCAACGCGCCGCCGAGGCGGACCGCACCCGAAAAATAGTCCAGTCGACCTGTAACTAGCCTTTGTCCCGACGCCGACGTCGCACGTCGGCGCGTATCCTGCGCGCTTCCTTGGGATCGACCGTCAGCGGCCGATAGACCTCGATCCGATCGCCCTCGCGCACGACCGCATCAAGCCGGGCAACCCGGTTCCAGACACCGACATCCAGCGTTCCACGGCGCAATTCGGGCTCGAGCGACAGCAGGCCCGAGGCGTTGATTGCCTGCTCGATCGTCGCCCCGGACTCCAGTTCGACGTTCAGCACATGGAGGGCGTCCGCGGACGCGTAAACGACCGTGACGATCACTCGTTGGGCCCGTAGATCTGCTCAGCGCGCTGCACGAAGGAGTCGATCATCGAACTGGCGATGAGGTCGAACACGGGCGCGACGGCGCGACCGAGGATCCCGCTGACGAACTCGTAGCGCAGACTGAGCTGCACCTTGGAAGCTCCCGGCCGAAGTGCGTGGAAGTGCCACAGGCCTTCCAGCGAACGGAAGGGACCGTCGACCAGTTGCATGCGGATCTGCTCCGGGTATCGCAGCTGGTTGCGCGTGGTGAACCGGCTGCGGATGCCGCGGAAGTCGATCTCAACGCTCGCATCGAGCCCGCCGCCGTGTTCGGGCACGGTGCGCGCCCCACTGCACCACGGCAGGAAGCGCGGGTACTGCTCGACGTCGGCAACGAGGTCGAACATCTGCTCGGCGCTGTAGTGGACCAGAACGGATCGTTCGACGTGCGGCATGGCGGGTGGGATATAAACGCGGATTCTATTCACCCCGCGCAGGCGGCTTGCCGTGGCGATTGTCCAGAACAAGAAGGCCCAGCACGACTATTTCATCGAGGACCGGTACGAAGCCGGGCTGGTCCTCGAAGGCTGGGAAGTGAAGTCGATCCGCGCCGGCCGCGCGCAGTTGAACGAAGCCTACGTCGTCATCCGCGAAGGCGAACTCTATCTGTTGAACTCGCACATCAGCCCGCTTCCAACCGCGTCGACCCACATCACGCCGGATCCGACGCGGACGCGCAAACTGCTGCTGAAGGCCGAGGAAATCCGCAAGCTGATCGGCAAGGTCGAGCGCGCGGGCTACGCGCTGGTGCCGCTCGACCTGCATTACAGCAAGGGCCGCATCAAGCTCGAAGTCGGGCTGGCCAAGGGCAAGCGCCAGTTCGAGAAGCGGGCCGACCAGCAGGAGAAGGACTGGAAGCGCGAACAGACGAGGCTGCTCAAGAAGCGCAGCCGGTAGTGCGCGAAAGACGGCGGCCGATGCAAATTCTGGTCGGGCTGAGGGTCCCCTGCAGCCACTGCCGATGTGCCGCCTTCAATCCTCGACGCTATGCCGAAGAACTTCGGCGTGGCCTTGCCCGGAACTGCGGGCTCCCGCTAGTGCAGCCACTTCGCCTGGCGTGCCAGCTTCTGCATGTCGGTGAAGGTCGGCGCGCCCTGCCGGCGTGCTTCCGGCAGCAGGCGCGCCATCAGCAGCGCCGTCGCAAACGCGTCCGATGCGGCGCTGTGCCGCACGGCGACCGGTATGCCGTAGTGGCCAAGCCATTCGTCGAGCGACCTGTGGTTCACCTTCGGCTCGAGCGCGGGCGCCAGCTCCGCGAGGTCGAGCCAGGGGTTGTCGAAAGGCTGGTTTACGTAGTGCTTCGTGACACGCGCGAGGAAGGCACGATCAAACGGCGCGTGGAACGCCAGCATCGGGGCGCGGCCAACGTAGTCCATGAATGCGCGGACGGCATGCTGCGGATCCGTGCCGTTGAGCTGTGCTTGCGCCCCGACACCGTGAACCAGGATGTTCTCGCGCGAACTCGCGGTCGCCTGCCGGACGATGATCTCGAGGCTGTCGCCCGGCACGACGCGTCCATCGACGATGGCAACCGCGCCGATCGAGATCAGCGCATCGTTGGTCACGTCCATGCCACTGGTTTCGACATCGACCACCACCCAGCGCTGGTGGTCAGATCCCCGTATGCCCCGCCGCAGCCAGTCGAACAGTGCCATCAGGACCCTTCTGCGGATCCCCGTTGCGGGAGGCAACGTCGCTTGGGGTGCCGGGCCAGGCCCGTTGAGGGGTCCGTTGTCATGGCGAGAGGCTCTACCCGGGAAAGTCCAGTTCGAGGCGCTGCTGCACCTTGCGCGCCTGCCGGAATGCCTCGTTGATGA
>DAOMFI010000025.1:0-29796 GCA_035429725.1 Burkholderiaceae bacterium
TACAACACGTCCGCCGCGTGATCCGCCAGTCGCGAGCGTTCGCCGCGCTGGAGTGTTACGTGGCCCGAGTGCAGCCAGCCTTTGAAGCGGTCGACGACATAGGTCAGCCCTGACGAGCCTTCGGTCAGATACGGCGTGTCGATCTGCGCGATGTTGCCGAGGCAGACGACCTTGGTGCCAGGGCCGGCGCGCGTGACCAGTGTCTTCATCTGCTTCGGCGTCAGGTTCTGCGCCTCGTCGATGATCAGGTACTTGTTGATGAACGTGCGTCCGCGCATGAAGTTCATCGACTTGATGCGGATGCGCGTGCGGATCAGGTCGTTGGTGGCCGCGCGGCCCCATTCGCCGGCCGCGTCGTCCGTCTTGTTCAGCACCTCGAGGTTGTCCTCGAGCGCGCCCATCCACGGCGCCATCTTCTCCTCTTCGGTGCCGGGGAGGAAGCCGATGTCCTCGCCGACCGGGACCGTGGCGCGCGTCACGATGATTTCCGAGAAACGCTTGGTCTCGAGCGTCTGCGACAGACCGGCGGCGAGCGCCAGCAGCGTCTTGCCGGTGCCGGCCTGCCCTATCAGCGTGACGAAATCGCACTCCGGGTCCATCAGGAGATTGAGAGCGAAGCTCTGCTCCCGGTTGCGTGCCGTTACGCCCCACACGGCGTTCTTCGCGTGCGTGTAGTCACGCAGCACGCGCAGCACGGCTGACTTGCCTCGGATCTCCCGGACCTGCGCGTAGAAGTTGGTGCCGTTCTCGAGGAACACGAACTGGTTGACCAGCAGGTCGGCGACGATCGGGCCGGTGATCCGGTAGTAGGTGAAGCCGCCCGTCTGCCAGGACTCCATCCCCTTGCCGTTCTTGTCCCAGAAGCTGGCTGGCAGCTGGAATACGCCCGTGTACAGAATGTCGGTGTCTTCCAGCACCTTGTCGTTGTAGTAGTCCTCGGCTGGAAGCCCGAGCGCGCGGGCTTTCACGCGCATGTTGATGTCTTTCGACACCAGCACGACGTCGCGCTCGGCGTGGCTGTCCTTGAGCGCGCGCACGACGCCGAGGATCTGGTTGTCGGCCTTGCCCGACGGCAGGCTGGGCGGCAGCACGGCGTTCACCGCCTGCGTCTGGAAGAACAGCCGCCCGGCGGCGTCCTTGTTGCCGAGTGCGCTGAGCGGGATGCCGTCCTCGATTGGCGTCTTGCAGGCGGCGACCAGTGAATCGAGCGTGCGCGATACCTGGCGGGCGCTGCGCGCCACCTCCGACATGCCTTTTTTGTGCGAGTCGAGTTCCTCCAGCGTCATCATCGGCAGGAAGACGTCGTGCTCTTCAAAGCGGAACAGGCTGGTGGAGTCGTGCATCAGCACGTTGGTGTCCAGCACGAACAGCTTGGGCCGCTCGTCGTTGCGCGCCTTGCGTCCGCTGGTCCGCGGTTTCGATTCGACCACGGCGAGGCGGGTCGCCGCCGAAGGCCGCGCCGCGGGCGTGTTTGCGGGGCCGCGCGCTACGGGAACGGGTTCTACGACCGAGGGGACTTTCACGACCCGCTCAGGGCGGACCGGTTCGGAGGGGACGGAGACAAGAATGGTGGCGGGCTTGCTCGGTGCTTTCGGTAGCGGCATCAGAGGGGCGGCGGGTCCGTGGGAGGGGAAGGGCGTGGGAACTGGATTCCGACATCAGGCGACCGGCTTCAGCCGATCTGCTGCACAAATTTCAGAACATCCTCGACATGCTTGGGCACTTTAACGCCACGCCACTCCCGGCGCAGCACTCCCGCACCGTCGATGACGAAGGTACTGCGCTCGATGCCGCGTACCTGCTTGCCGTACATGTTCTTCATCTTGATGACGCCGAAGAGCTGGCAGAGCTCTTCGTCCGGATCGGAGATCAGCTCAAAGGGGAACCCCATTTTGGCCTTGAAGCCTTCATGCGACTTCATGCTGTCGCGCGAAACTCCGAGCACCACGGCGCCTGCCTTGCGAAACTTCGCGTGGCTCGCTGCAAAGTCCGAGCCTTCGGTCGTGCATCCGGGCGTGTTGTCCTTCGGATAGAAGTACAGCACCACGATGCTGCCCTTGAGCCCGGACAGGCGGATTTCCCCGCCGGTGGACGCGGCCTTGAAGTCGGGCACTTTCTTGTCGAGGATGACGGTCATGGCGCGCTCAGGAGTCCAGGAGGATCGCGGCGAGCACCTTGCGGCCCTCGCCCATCAATATGTTGTAAGTGCGGCAGGCGGCGCGCGTATCCATCGCTTCGCAGCCGATGTGTGCTTCAGTCAGCGCGCGCGTCAGGTGTGGACGCGGAAACCGCTGGCGCTCGCCAGTGCCGAGCAGCACGAGTTCCGGGGCATGTGCACGCAGACGGTCAAAGTCCGCGGGCGTCAGGGCGTCGAAGCCTGCGACATCCCATGCCTCAACCGGCTGCTCGGGCATCAGCAGCACCGACCGGGTATGGCGCACCTTGTTGATTTCAATGAAGCCGGAGCCGTAGGCAGTGACCGTGTTGAACGCTGTCGGCGAGTCCGCGTGCAGTTTCAATTCGCTCCGGGCTTCCCTGCGATCGTCCGACTGAGCAAGCGACGACGCATGAACGATTCGGGTACATTATAGGCACACGTTGCGCCGCACAAGCGAGAGCCGCGGAGCGATAAATCGCAACAGCGACCGCGGTTTGCGGCGACTTTGCAACACATAGCCTGAGGTTCGGGGAGATGGTCGAGTTTCCGCGCATCAAGCGCCTGCCCCCATATGTCTTCAACATCACCGGTGAGTTGAAGATGGCCGCGCGTCGCCGCGGCGAAGACATCATCGACATGAGCATGGGCAATCCGGACGGACCCACGCCCAGGCACATCGTCGACAAGCTGGTCGAGGCTGCACAGCGCCAGGACACCCACGGCTATTCGGTTTCGAAAGGCATTCCACGCCTGCGCCGCGCGATCACGAACTGGTACCAGGCCCGCTTCGGCGTCGAGTTCGATCCGGACTCCGAGGCGATCGTGACGATCGGCTCGAAGGAGGGCCTGGCGCATCTGATGCTCGCCACGCTCGACCGCGGCGACACCGTGCTGGTGCCGAACCCGAGCTACCCGATCCACATCTACGGCGCGATCATCGCCGGCGCCGACATCCGCTCGGTGCGCATGGACGGCGGGGTCGACTTTTTCGCCGAACTCGAGCGCGCGATCCGCGAAACACTGCCCAAGCCGAAGATGATGATCCTCGGCTTCCCGAGCAACCCGACGGCGCAATGCGTCGACCTCGACTTTTTCCATCGCGTGATCGACCTGGCGCGCCAGCACGGCATTTACGTCGTGCACGACCTCGCCTATGCCGACATCACCTTCGACGGCTTTCGGGCGCCTTCGATCATGCAGGTCCCGGGCGCGCGCGATGTCGCGGTCGAGTTCTTCACGATGAGCAAGAGCTACAACATGGCCGGCTGGCGCATCGGCTTCATGGTCGGCAACAAGGATCTGGTGTCGGCGCTGGCGCGCATCAAGAGTTATCACGACTACGGCACGTTCACGCCGATCCAGGTCGCCTCGATTGCGGCGCTTGAAGGTCCGCAGGAGTGCGTGGAGGAAATCCGCGCGGAATACCAGCGCCGGCGTGACGTGCTGGTGCGTGGACTGCATGAGGCCGGCTGGATGGTCGACATTCCCAAGGCGTCCATGTACATCTGGGCGGCGATTCCCGAACCGTACCGCGCCATGGGCTCTCTCGAATTCGCCAAGAAGGTGCTGGCCGAGGCCAAGGTCGCGGTCTCGCCCGGCATCGGTTTCGGTGACTATGGCGACTCTCACGTCCGCTTCGCGCTGATCGAAAACGAGCACCGCATCCGGCAGGCGCTGCGCGGCATCAAGGACATGTTCCGCAGGGACGGACTGCTCGCGCCGCGTTCGCCCGAGAAGGCCGCGGCCTGATCAACCTTTGACACGGCGGCCGGAACGGGCGCCGGGACCTGACGACGATGAACCCGATCAGAGTGGGCTTGCTCGGGCTGGGCACCGTGGGACGCGGCACCTTCAATGTGCTGCGCCGTAATCAGCATGAGATCACGCGGCGCGCTGGGCGCGGGATCGAGATCGCGACGGTGGCCGTGCGCGACGCGGCCAGGGCGCGCGCCTTCGTCGGCACGGACCTGCCGTTGACGACCGAAGCGCTCGACGTTGTGCGTCATCCGGAGATCGACATCGTCGTCGAGCTGATCGGCGGCTACGAGCCGGCGCGCACGCTGGTGCTGGAGGCCATTGCACGCGGCAAGCATGTCGTGACCGCCAACAAGGCGATGCTGGCACGACACGGCAACGAGATCTTCGAGGCCGCGCGTGCGCGTGGCGTCATGGTCGCGTTTGAGGGCGCCGTGGCCGGCGGCATTCCGATCATCAAGGCGCTGCGCGAGGGCCTGACCGCCAATCGAATCGGGTGGCTTGCGGGCATCATCAATGGGACCAGCAACTTCATCCTCTCCGAGATGCGGTCGAAAGGCCTGTCCTTCGCCGCGGTGCTGGCCGAGGCGCAGAGGCTAGGCTATGCGGAGGCCGATCCCACGTTCGATATCGAGGGCATCGATGCCGCGCACAAGCTCGCCATATTGGCGGCGATCGCGTTCGGCGTGCCGATCAACGTCGAGGCTGCCTACACGGAGGGCATTGGTCAGCTCTCGGCGACGGACATCAAGTATGCCGAGCAGCTGGGCTACCGGATCAAGCTGCTGGGCATCGCCAAGCGCACCTCCAAGGGCATCGAACTGCGCGTGCATCCGACGCTGGTACCCATGCAGCGCCTGATCGCGAGCGTCGAAGGGGCAATGAACGCTGTGCTGGTCAAGGGTGATGCCGTCGGCACGACGATGTACTACGGCCCCGGAGCGGGCGCCGAACCGACCGCCTCGGCGGTCATCGCCGATCTCGTCGACGTCACACGCATGCACACCGCCGACCCGGAAAATCACGTGCCGCACCTGGCGTTCCAGCCCGACGCGATGGCGGCGGTGCCGTGGCTGACGATCGAAGAGTGCGTCACTTCCTACTACTTCCGCATGCGGGTGGCGGACCAGCCCGGCGTGCTTGCCGACATTACGCGCATCCTGGCCGATGGTCGCATTTCGATCGATGCGCTGTTCCAGCGCGAGCCATCGGAAGGCGAGAACCAGACCGACATCATCATGCTGACGCACGACGCGGTCGAGCGCGAAGTCAACGCCGCGATCCGTCGCATCGAATCGCTGCCGACGGTGCTGGCACCGGTGATCCGGATCCGGCAGGAAGAACTGCTGTAGTGCCTGCGAACATGCGCTACGTGTCGACACGCGGGCGCGCCCCGGAGCGGGGCTTTACGGACATCCTGCTGTCGGGGCTGGCCGACGATGGAGGGTTGTACGCGCCGCAACACTACCCCCAGGTTGCGCGTGCGGAACTGGAGTCATGGCGTGCACTTTCGTACGCGGACCTGGCGACGGAGGTCATCGCCAAGTTTGCGACCGACCTTCCGCGCGAGGTGCTGGCGCGGCTTTGCCGTGCGACCTACAACACCAGCGTCTACGGCAACGGACGCGCGGACAGCCGTAGCGAAGACATTGCTCCGCTGCGCTGGCTCGAGCCGGGACTCGGGCTGCTCGAACTGTCGAACGGGCCGACGCTGGCGTTCAAGGACATGGCGATGCAGCTGCTCGGCGCGCTGTTCGAGCATGTCCTCGGCGAGCGGGGCGGTGAACTCAACATCCTCGGAGCCACATCGGGCGATACCGGATCTGCCGCCGAGTACGCCATGCGCGGACGGCCCGGCATCCGCGTCTTCATGCTCTCGCCCCAGGGCAGGATGAGCGCCTTTCAGCGGGCGCAGATGTACTCCCTGCAGGATGCAAACGTCTTCAACCTTGCCGTGGCCGGCACCTTCGACGACTGCCAGGACATGGTCAAGGCCGTCTCGGGCGATCTCGGCTTCAAGACCCGATGGCACATCGGGAGCGTCAACTCGATCAACTGGGGCCGCATCGTCGCTCAGATCGTCTATTACTTCCGCGGGTATCTGGCGGCCACAAGCCGCGCCGGCGAACGCGTGTCGTTCGCCGTGCCGTCCGGCAACTTCGGCAACATCCTCTCCGGCTGGATCGCGCGCCAGATGGGTCTTCCGATCGACAGACTGGTGCTGGCAACCAACGAAAACGATGTACTGGACGAGTTCTTCCGTACCGGCCGCTACCGCGTGCGCAGCGGTGCCGAGACGCACGTGACCAGCAGCCCGTCGATGGACATCAGCAAGGCATCCAACTTCGAGCGCTACATGTTCGATGTGGTCGGGCGTGACCCGGCGGCCGTTCGCGAACTGTGGTGGGAGATCGATACGCGGGGCCAGTTCCACCTCGTCGGCACGCCGTTTCTCGCGGCGGTCCAGGCGAGCGGATTGGTGTCTGGACGCAGCAACCACATCGATCGCCTGCGTACGATCCGCAGCGTCGAGCAGCGCTATGGCATCCTGATCGATCCGCACACAGCCGATGGCCTGAAGGTTGCACTCGAACAGCGCGATGCCTCCGTGCCGATGGTCTGTCTGGAGACGGCGCTGCCGGCCAAATTCGCAGAGACGATCATCGAAGCGACGGGGCATGCGCCGGCCCGGCCGCCAGCCTACGCCGACCTCGAGTCACGGCCGCAGCGCTTTGATCCGATCGGCGCCGATGCGCAGCAGGTCAAGGACTACATCGCGGCGCACGCGACTTGAGCCCCAGCCGCGGCACAGTGCGCGCGGTCGCCAGCTTCGCCATGGTCCTGCAATAGACTGCCCCGCATGAAGGCGATCGGTTTCATCGGTTACTCCAACAGCGGCAAGACGACGCTGATTGAGCGCGTGATCCCGCTGTTCCGCGCGCGGGGTCTTGCCGTATCGGCCATCAAGAACGCCCACCATGGTTTCGACATGGATCGTCCGGGGAAGGACTCGTTCCGTTATCGGCAGGCCGGCGCGGGGCAGGTGCTGATCGCGACGGGATTGCGCTGGGCACTGTTGACCGAGACAACGCAGCGGCCATCGACGCTCGACGAACTGCTGGCGCAGCTCGCGCCCTGCGACCTCGTCATCGTCGAGGGGTTCAAGAGTGAAGGCCACATGCCGCGCATCGAGGTCCGGCGGCGGGGAATCCAGGAGCCGCCGCTTTACCCTCAGGACACCAACGTCATCGCCCTCGCCACCGATCATGCAGTCGATGCCCCGCTGCCGGTGCTCGACATCAATGCGCCGGCTAAGATCGCAGACTTCATAGCAGCACATCTGGGGCTTGCCCGATGCTGACGGTCGAAGAAGCGCTCGCGCGCGTCCTGGAGGGAGCCGATCCGGTCGATGTCGAGGTCGTGTCGACGCTCGAAGCGGACGGTCGTGTGCTTGCCACGGACGTCGTATCCACGCTCGATGTTCCACCGCTCGACAACTCGCAGATGGACGGCTACGCGGTTCGCAGCGTGGATGTGCCCGCGGCTGGAACGACGTTGCGTGTCAGCCAGCGGATCGCTGCCGGCCATGTCGGCGCCGCACTTGAGCCCGGCACCGCGGCGCGGATCTTCACCGGAGCGCCGTTGCCCGCCGGTGCCGACGCCATCGTAATTCAGGAAGCGTGTGTGGCTGAAGGTGATCGGGTGACGATCAACGAAGTCCCGCAGCGCGGTGCCTGGATCAGAAGGGCCGGCATGGACATCGCGGCGGGTGACACCGTGGTCGCGGCGGGCACTCGCCTGCGGCCGCAGGATCTCGGGCTCATCGCTTCGATCGGACTGGCCCGTGTCACGGTTTCCCGCCGGCTCCGGGTCGCCGTGTTCTTCACGGGCGATGAACTGGCGATGCCCGGCGACCCGCTGCCGCCAGGACGCATCTACAACTCGAACCGCTTCGTGCTGCGTGCACTCCTGCAGCGACTGGGATGCGAGGTCGTCGATCTCGGGATCGTGCCGGATGATCGCGGCAGGACCCGGGCGGCGTTCGTCGAAGCGGCCCGGCGCGCCGACCTCATCGTGACCTCGGGCGGCGTCTCGGTGGGTGAGGAGGACCACGTCAAACCTGCGGTCGAGGCGGAAGGCGCGCTCGATCTCTGGCAGATTGCAATGAAGCCGGGCAAGCCGCTCGCGTTCGGCAATGTCAAGAACGTTCCATTCATCGGACTGCCGGGCAACCCGGTGTCGAGCTTCGTGACTTTCCTGCTGTTCGTGCGTCCGTTCATCCTGCGCCGCCAGGGCGTTCGCAGCGCGTCGCCGCCGGGGATCGAACTGCGCGCCGACTTCGATTGGCCGCGGCCGGACAAGCGTCGCGAATTCCTGCGCGTGCGGCGCAGCGCGGACAACGGCGTGGAACTTTTCCCCACCCAGAACTCGGCGGTCCTCAACTCCGCGGCATGGGCGGATGGGCTGGTCGATCACCCGGCCGGCGCGACGATTGCGCGCGGCGACCGTGTTCGCTATCTGCCGTTTGCCGAGTTGATGACGTGAGGCCCGTGCAGGAATGAAGGTGACCGTTCTCTACTTCGCGGCGCTGCGTGAGCGCGTTGGCCGTGCGCGGGAGGAATGTGAACTGCCCGCCGGCGTCGACACGGTCGACGGATTGCGCGCCTGGCTCGTCACGCGCGGCGAGCCCTGGGCCGGAGCCTTCGCGGCAACGAAGCACGTGCGCGCGGCGGTCGACCAGTCGATGGCGGACGGCCATGCCCTTCTGCGCGACGACGCGGAAGTTGCGTTCTTTCCTCCGGTCACTGGCGGCTGAGATGAGTTGCTCCACTGCCGGCTTCGACCGGTGCGCCTCACGGGGACGTCGGTCTGCCTCGGGGCAGTCCGGCGGGGCGTGATGATCCGCGTCCAGACCGACGCCTTCGACGTCAACGCCGAGATCGAGCGCCTGCGCGCGGCCGATCCGCGTGTCGGAGCCATTGCCTGCTTCATCGGCGTCGTGCGCGACCTCAATGAAGGTGTCGCGGTCGGTTCGATGACGCTCGAGCACTATCCCGGCATGACAGAAAAGGCGCTCGAAGACATCGTCGGGCAGGCGCGCAGGCGGTGGGATCTCTACGATGTACTCGTGATCCATCGCGTCGGTGAACTGCGACCGACGGACCCGATCGTCCTGGTGATCGTCTCCAGCGCTCACCGTGGCGAGGCGTTCGCAGCCTGTGAGTTCGTCATGGACTACCTCAAGACCGAGGCGCCGTTCTGGAAGAAGGAGGCCACACCCGAGGGAGTGCGGTGGGTCGACGCCCGCGAAAGCGACAACGCGGCGCGCGCGCGCTGGGACACTCCGGAACGGCCGTCATGACGCGCGACGGCCCCCTGGTCGCGGTTCTCACCGCCATCGCCGTCGGTGCGGTGCTGGGGGCCTGGTTGCGCTGGGCGCTGTCTTACTGGCTCAATCCGCGCCTGGTGCACCTGCCGCTGGGAACGCTGGCGGCGAATCTTGTGGGCGGTTACCTGATCGGCATTGCGGTGGCCGTGTTCGCGGCGCACCCGGCAATCTCGCCGGCCTGGCGCCTCGTCATCGTCACCGGCTTCCTCGGCGGGCTGACCACCTTTTCCACGTTTTCGGCGGAGAGCGTCGCTTTGATGCAGGGTCAGCAATGGCAGGCCGCTGCCATCCATGCCGTGCTGCATGTCGCGGGATCGATCCTGGCCACGCTGGCCGGGATCGCCACCGTGCGGTCGCTCGGCTGATGCGGGTGTTGCAGGAGCGCCTCACTGGGAGTTGACCGCGGGATCGGACGCTGGCTATATTACTGACCAGTCAGTTATTTACTGGTCCCGCCATGCGTTCGATCCTGCTTGCGGCACTCTTCCTCGGCCTGTTGGCCTGCGGACGCGAGGTCACTCCGACGGAAGACATTCGTCCCGTCAGGACCCTGACGGTCGGCCTGCGATCGACCAGTGCGATCGCGGAGTTCTCCGGCGACGTGCGACCGCGCGTAGAGACCCGCGCCGGATTCCAGGTGCCGGGGCGGGTCACGCAGCGCCTCGTCGACATCGGCCAGTCGGTACGCGCCGGACAGCCACTCGCGAGTCTGGACCCGCAGGACTATCGACTCGCCGTGCAGGCGGCCGAAGCCGGACTGAATGCGGCCAAGGTCGATCGTGACCAGCAGCGCGCCGACTACCGTCGTTTCGAGGAACTGCAGCGCAAGGGATTCATCAGCCAGGCGGATCTCGACCGTCGCAAGGCGGCGCTCGACGCTGCCGAGGCCAGGTACCTGCAGGCTGAAGCCAACGCTCGCGCGAGTGGCAACCAGGCGGACTACGCGGTGCTGCGCGCTCCGCACGATGCAATCGTCGTGGGCGTTGACGCGGAAGTAGGTCAGGTCGTCGCGGCCGGCCAGTCGGTGATCCGGCTGGCGCGCACCGGCGAGATGGAGGTCGCGATCGGCATCCCCGAACAGCAGCTCGCAATGCTGAAGAGCGCGAGCGAGGTCAAAGTGCGGTTGTGGGCGGGCGGTGACGGCATCAAGGGCCGCGTGCGCGAAATCTCGCCAGCGGCCGATCCGGCGACGCGCACGTTCCCCGCTCGGATCGCGCTGATCGATCCGCCGCCGACCGTGGCCCTGGGCATGACGGCCACCGTGTCGTTTGCAGCGCCGATCGCGCAACCGGTCATCGCGGTGCCGTTGCAGGCCCTGCTGGCTGAAAGCGGCGCCACACACGCCTGGGTGGTCGACCCTGCGAGCCGCACGGTGCGTCGCACACCGGTGCAGATCGCCAATGTGGCGGGCAACGAGATCGTCATCAGCGAGGGTCTCAAGGCCGGCGACATGATCGTGACGGCCGGAGTGCATCAGCTCAAGGACGGTCAGAAGGTTCGCCTGCTGAGCGAGGCGCTGGAACTCGCTCCCGCCGGCCCGGCGACGTTGAAGCCTGACGCAGCAAAGAAGAGCTGATTCGATGGTGCGCGGCCGCGGCTTCAACCTCTCCTCCTGGGCGATCGAGCACCAGCCCCTGGTGCGCTACCTGATGGTCGTGCTCCTGCTCGGAGGGCTGTTTGCCTTCGATCGCCTCGGCCAGGATGAGGACCCTCCGTTCACGTTCCGAACGATGGTCGTCCGCGCCTACTGGCCCGGGGCGACCGCGACCCAGATGGCGGAGCAGGTCACGGACAAGCTTGAAAAGAAGCTGCAGGAAGCTCCCGGCCTGGACAAGCTGCGCTCGTACAGCAAGCCCGGCGAGACGCTGATCTTCGTGCAGCTCAGTGAGTCAATGCGTGGCCACGACGTCGTCGACGCCTGGTACCAGGTGCGCAAGAAGGTCAGTGACATGCGAGGCACCTTGCCGTCCAACGTGCAGGGTCCGTATTTCAACGACGAGTTCGGCGACGTCTACGGCGTGATGTACGCGTTCTCGTCCGACGGGTTCACCTACCGTGAGCTGAAGGATCACGTCGAGGCAGTGCGCCAGCAGCTGCTGCGCGTGCCGAACGTGGCGAAGGTGGACCTGTTCGGCGCGCAGGACGAGAAGATCTACATCGAGATTTCCGACAAGAAGCTGGCGCAGATCGGACTCGACATCGCGCAGCTTTCGGCACAAATCGGCGCGCAGAACGCCGTCGAGGGGGCCGGCGTGCTGGTGTTGCCGACCGACAATCTGCAGGTCCGCATCAGCGGCGAGTTCCGCTCGCTCGACGACCTGCGCCAGCTTCCGATCCGCGGCAACGGTATCACCTACAAGCTTTCCGATATCGCCACGGTGAACCGCGGCTACACCGATCCGCCGCGCGACCGGATGCGGGCAGGACGGGCCGGCGTCGAGGGGCGCGAGGTGATCGGGCTCGGCGTCTCGATGGTCAAGGGCGGCGACATCATCCAGCTCGGCAAGGACCTGACGCTGACCGGGCAACGCCTGGCGCGTTCGCTGCCGGTCGGCATCGACATGGTCAAGGTGGCCGACCAGCCGCGCGCGGTCGCCACTTCGGTCAACGACTTCCTGCGAGTTCTCGTCGAAGCGCTGGTCGTGGTGCTCGGCGTGTCGTTCCTCAGCCTCGGCCTGCACACGCGGCCACTGCGGGTGGACCCCGGGCCTGGCCTGGTCGTGCTGGCAACGATCCCGCTGGTGCTGGCGCTGACGTTCCTGGGCATGTGGCTGTTCGGGATCAACCTGCACAAGATATCGCTCGGCGCGCTGATCGTTGCCCTCGGCCTGCTGGTGGACGACGCCATCATCGCGGTGGAGATGATGGTCCGCAAGCTCGAAGAAGGCGCCAGCAAGACGGTTGCAGTCACGTCGATGTACGAGACCACGGCCATGCCGATGCTGACGGGAACCCTGATCACCGCGGCCGGCTTCCTTCCAATTGCGATCGCGAAGTCATCGGCGGGCGAGTACACGATGTCGATCTTCCAGGTCACTGCAATGGCGCTGGTGATCTCCTGGTTCGTCGCCGTGCTCTTTGTACCGTTGCTGGGCGTCTGGCTGCTCAAGGTGAAGCCACAGGCGCGCGCGCACGACGCGGCAGAGCTCTTCGCGACCCCGTTTTATTCCCGCTTCCGGGCCCTCGTGGACTGGTGCGTCGAGTGGCGCAAGACCGTCATCGCGATCACGCTGGCTGCACTCGCGCTCGGCATAGGCGGCTTCCGCTTCATCGAACAGCAGTTCTTCCCGGATTCGAGCCGGCTTGAACTCGTCGTGGATCTGTGGCTGCCGGAAGGCTCGAGCCTCGAAGCCACCGAGGTGGAGACGCGCGTCTTCGAGCGCTGGCTGGCACAGCAGCCTGAACTCGACTGGTATGTCAGCTACGTGGGAACCGGTGCGCCGCGCTTCTATCTGCCGCAGGATCAGCAGTTCAGCAACAGCAACCTCGCGGAAGTCGTCGTGACGCCGAAGGATCTGGCGAGCCGCGACCGGCTGCGGGTGAAAATGATCGAACTGTTCCGCAATGACCTGCCCAACCTGCGCGGCCGGGTGAAGCTGCTGCCCAACGGGCCCCCGGTGTCCTATCCGGTCCAGTTCCGGGTCCAGGGCCCGGATGCGCGCACCGTGCGGCTGGTCTCCGATCAGGTCAAGGACATCATGCGCGCGAACCCGAACACGCGCGGTGTGAACGACAACTGGAACGAGAGCGTCAAGCGCCTGAGCCTGAAGCTCGATCAGGACCGCGCCCGGGCTCTCGGCGTTTCGACCCAGACCCTCGCGCGCGCGGCGCAGACCCTGCTCACTGGCACGACGATCGGGCAGTTCCGCGAAGGCGACCAGTTGATCGACATCGTGCTGCGGCAGCCGCTGGACGAACGCGCCGTGATGTCGCGCCTGGCCGAGGCCAACATCGCGACGGCCAGCGGCCGCGCCGTGCCTCTGTCGCAGCTCGTGAAGGTCGAGTTTGGCTGGGAGCCGGGCATCATCTGGCGGCAGGACCGCGACTACGCGATCACGGTGCAAAGCGATGTGCGCGAAGGCATCCAGGGTCAGACAGTCTCGGCGCAGATCGCCGGCGATCCGCAACTCGCCGCGCTGCAGGAACGACTGCCCGAGGGCTACCAGATCGCGATTGCCGGCGCAGCCGAGGAGTCGTCCAAGGCCGGCGCGGCGATCATGGCCAACGTGCCACTGATGCTGTTCATCGTCTTCACGCTTCTGATGCTCCAGCTGCGGACGTTTTCGCGTTCGATGCTGGTGTTCCTCACGGGCCCGCTTGGACTGATCGGCGCATCACTGGGCCTGCTGCTGTTCCGTGCGCCGTTCGGATTCGTCGCCCAGCTGGGCGTCATTGCCATGTTCGGCATGATCATCCGCAACTCGGTGATCCTCGTCGACCAGATCGAACGCAACTGCGAGGCGGGCATGCCGACATGGGACGCCATCATCGAGGCTGCCGTGCGACGCTTGCGGCCGATCGTCCTGACCGCGGCCGCCGCCGTGCTGGCGATGATTCCGCTGTCGCGCAGCGCCTTCTGGGGGCCGATGGCGATCGCGATCATGGGCGGGCTCATCGTCGCCACTGCGCTGACGCTGCTGTTCCTGCCCGCTCTGTACGCGGCGTGGTTCCGGGTCAAGCGGCCCGCGCAGGACGCGATTCCGGCCGAGGCCCTGCCACGACCCGTCTGAGCCGGCTTTTCCTTAGTCGAAAGCAATCGTATAGACCAGATCGAGCGCGTTCGTGCTGCCCGCGCGGGCGATCAGCGAAAGCTGACGCGTCAAACGGTAGTTGAGCGCGACGAAATACTCGGCACCGCTCAGCGCCTGCTCGAAGGACAGGAACAGGTCATCATTGATACGTTTGCCGACGGCGAGAAAATCCGACGCCGCCGAACTCGTGGTCGTCATGCCGCTGCTGCGCAGGCGCCCGGCGACCGTTTCCCTGGGCAGCAGCGACGCGCTGCTCTGTCCCGACTGCAGCGCGATCTGGTCGATCCCGAACGTGCGCATGATGCTGGTGCTGGCGCTGTCGGCCTGCCCGGCGAACAGCGCGCTGGCCGCGGCCGAGAGCATCGCGCGGTCGTTGCCGTCGCTCGCCCCGGGCGGCCGGCCGAGCACCAGCCAGTTGAGCTTCTCCGTGTCTGACATCGATGGGTCTGAGTGCAGGCGCACGTAGGGCCGCTGCGCTGTGCCGCTGATCGCGACGCCCACTTCGACCGGCAGTCCGGCACGCACCGCGAGCACATTGAGCGCCGGGTTGTCGATCGGACCCTGGAAGGTGACGATGCCGCGTTCGATTCGCAGTCGCTGCCCATAGCCTGCAAACACGCCGTCGACGGTGCGTACGCTGCCTTCGGCCCTCAACTGCGCGGGGCGCCCGGTGAGGCCCACGGCTCCAGCCAGCCGCGCTTCGAGCCCGGCCCCCTTGATATAGAAGCGGCGACCCAGCGAGCCTTGGACGTCGAGCATGACGTCCACCGGCGCTCCCGCGCTTGTCTTGCGGGGCGCCCCGGCGCGCGTGACGACGACATCGGTCGGCAGGCTGCGCCCCCCGCGCAGCCCGTCGAAATCGATGTACGCACCGTCGACGTTCAGCTTGGCATAGAGCTCCGCCCGCTGCGGCGAAAGTGTGATGCCGCCGGTGCCGGACACCACCATCCAGCGGTCAGCCCGCTGCAGCACGGGCAGCTGGGTCGCCTGCACGCCAATACTGCCGGCCAGCGAGCGCAGCGCAATGCGGCCCACCGCGCGCACTTCGAACGGCTGGTTGGAATCCAGCCCCTCGAGCGCACGCTTGTCGAGCGGCGCCACGCGCGGATTGCCCGAAAACAGCAGTTCGTTGATGACGAGGACGCCGTCATCGAGCACGGCGTCCAGCCGGCCGTTTTCCATGCGCACGGCCTGATCGACCCACGCGAGACGCAGGGCCTCGCCGCGCATCGTGCCTGTGGAGGTCGGATCCGCCGGTGTCCCGCCTATCGTGGCGTTGATCGAACCGGAACCGCCGAACTGCACGTTGTCACCGATCAGCGGACCGATCCAGCTCAGGTCGGGCAGGCTGGCATCGACGACGACGCGGAACGGACGTTCCTGCGCCAGCAGGCGGCCGCCCGATGCGGCCGGATCGACATAAGCGTCGATCGCGGCGTCGATCTTGCCCAGCGCCCGCCCGCGCATGTAGACGTTGCCGGTCACGCGATTGTCGAGCACGCTAAGCGCGGCGCCGACGTCGCTCACGCCGATCGGGCTGAGCGCATCGATACCGCTGTAGAGGTCGCCGCCGCTGCGTTCGATGACCGCGATGCCGTTGACCGCGTCGGCGTATTCAAGGTCCCAGCGCCCGGCGAGGGTGAGCGGAACGCGGTCGCCGGTTCCGCTGCGCACGACGCGGCGTGGTGCGCGGGCCTGGGCATCGAGCGCCTGCGGCTGCAAGCCCTCGAACTGGCCGGAGGTGCGCCAGCGGCCGTCCTTGCGCCGCACCTCGAAGTTGGTGAAGCGCGTGCCATGCAGCAAGAACTCGGCCGGGCCGAGCGCGACCGAGTTCGACGAGACCATCAGGGGCGTTGGCGAACGCATCAACAGGTCGACGGGCGCGCCGACCTCGGCCGCCACAAGCGAGCCACGCCATGCACCTTCACTGAGGCCGCCGCTGGCGATGACGCGTACCGGCTGCCGCGATCCCATGGCGCCATTGAGCTCGAGCGTCGCGCTGCCGGTCGTGCCGCGTCCGATCAGCGTGGCGCCAGCGAGCGATTGCTCCGGTCCGCCGGGAGCGGTGTGCTGCGCGAGTTCAACGGTCAACGCAAAGGGTTCGTTGGTCGCCACGCCGCCACGCAACGAGGCCATGACGCTGCCGATGCGGTGCCCGCCCGGCAACAAGAGATTTTTGCCGCTTGCTGTCGCATCGATGCGTGCACTGTCGAGTTCGCCAGAGAGGGTGGCGCGCGCATCGATCCGGCCGCCGTAGCCCGGCAGCAGCGTCTCGAGTTCAGGTGCGAACAATTCCAGTGTGAGCTCGCGTCCGGCGCCGATGCCACCGAGGGCTGCCAGACGCGCCGCTCCGGAGCGCAGTTCGACGTCGGCATCGAGCCGTGCGCCGGCCGCTTCGATGCGGCCGCGGCCGGAGATCGGCCGTCCGGCAATACGGCTATCGGCCAGGGCAAAGTCCGCACGGCCACTGAGCGGTGTCTGCAGCCGTCCGTCGACATCGATCGTGCCATTCAGTCGCGTGTCGATGCCGCGCACGATGCGCGCAAGATCGAGATCCCTGAAGTTTCCGCTGAAGCGCGCGCCGCGCGCGCCGCCCAGTTCGAACCGACCGCGCAGGTCAGCGCGGCCTTCGCCGAGGCTGAGTCGCGCGCGCTCCAGTTCGAGCACCTGCGCACGCACCGTGGCATCAATGTCGGCGCTCAGCGGCACGGCGCCGGCGTTGCGTGCACTGCCGACAAACCGCTGTTCGCCGTCGCGGAAGCTGTAGTCGAGCTGTCCGCCGGCATTCGTCGCGACCAACTGACTGTGCAGCGTCGATGCATCGATGCCGCTGAAACGCGCTGCCGCCTGCACGCCGTCCGCCTTGGACCAGATCAGTGCTCCGCTGGCGAAGCCACGTACTCCCTCGGCCCTTTCGATATCGAGCCGCAGCGTGTGCGCGGCCCACTCCAGCGTGCCGCGCAGAGAGCGGACCGGAAGCCGGTCACGGTCGATTGGCCCGGCGGCGGCGTTCTCGGCTGCAAATGGACCGCCGACCGACCAGGTGCCGTCGGTCAGGGTCCTCGGCGCCAGATCGGCCCGCGCTCGCAGCTGCATCGTAGGCACGCCGCTGATCCATAGCGCAGGGTCGAGGGCTTCGATGTCGACCGCAAGGCGCTCGAAGGGCACGTCGGCGAAGGCGAGGATGACAGCGTCGACGTGCGCTCGCGCGGCACTGTCGTCGGCCTTGACTTCAAGCCGAAGCCGCTGCAGCGAACCGGTCGCTACGGCGGTTGCCATGACGGTACGGCCCTGCAGCGAGCTGCTCAGTTGCGCGCGCACGTCCGTGGCGAACGGCTGCGCGGCACCGATGCGCCCCCTGGCCTGCAGGCGAGTGCGGTCGAACTCGGCCGCGAGCTCCGCCACCTCGATGCCCTGCGCATTCATCCCGCCGCTGAACTCGACACGATGGAACAGGATGGGCGCAGTGCCGCGCGATCCCATGGCCAGCTCCTGGATGCCGCTGCGGCGTACACGGAGATCGAATGGCAGACCCAGCGAGTCCGGTGGGGTCGTGGGTCCCTCGCTCGCGGCCCAGTCGATCTGCAGACGACTGGCAACGAGACGTTCAACATCAACGGAGCGCTGCCGCAGCGACCATTCGCGGAAGTCCACCGCCACGGCGTCGGCGGCGACCGACCAGCTTGCGCGCTGCAACTCGAACCTTTCGATGCGTACCCCGGCACCGAGCGAGCCTTCGACACCGCTCAACGTCAGTCCCGGGACGAAGGCGCTGGCCAGCGCAGCGGCGACGCGCAGACCAGCGCCGGTGGTCACGATCCACGCTGCCGTGGCGGCGAGTGCCAGCAGCGCCAGCAGCGCCGGGCCGAGAACGACAGTGACCGAACTCACCCAGCGTGGGCGCAGCTTTTTCGGAGCGGCAACGGGTGGAGGCGAGGGCGACGGGGACATCAGAACGCAATCGCGACGGAAAAGTGCACGCGGACCTGCTGGAAGCGTTCCCCGTAGGCGACATCGACGGCCAGCGGCCCCGCCGGCGTGCGCCAGCGCACGCCCAGCCCGTAGCCGAGCGCCGGATCGAGGTCCTTGAAGCGCGCCGCCGCGTCACCGGCGTCGAGGAAGACTGCCCAGCCCCAATTGCCGCCCCAGCGCTCGAGCCAGTTCACGTACTCAATCGACGCCACGGCAAGCGCACGGCCGCCCACGATGGCGCCGCCCTGTTCCACGCCCAGGCTCTCGTAATCGTAGCCGCGCACGGTCAGTGCGCCGCCGGTGCGGAACAGGAACTTGTTGGGTACGTTATTGGTGCTCTCGGCCTGGACGCCACCGACCTGGCCGCGCAGGATCAGTGCGTCGCGCGTGCCGATCGGCAAATACTGGACGATGCTGCCGAAGGCGCGCAGGAACGCATCCTCGATCGAAAGACCACCGAGGCCGACCGATCCCTGCAGCTGGATCAGATTGCCGCGGCGCGGGTTCGTGATGTCGTCGACGTCGCGCCGGGTCCAGGTGTAGGTGCTGGACAGTACGTCGAGCGTGATTGGCGGATCGAGCGGCGTTTCGCGCCGCTCATGCTCGAAGTTGAATGCCAGCTGCGTTTCGATGTTGCGGCCGTCGCGTGGACCGGTGAGTTGCGAGCGGGCCGCACCCAGGCCCCAGCGATTGATCTGAAGGTTCTCGATGTCGGAGTTTTCGACGAGCGCGCCGATGCTGTCGCGTGCACCGCTGCGCTGCGGTGGGAAGATCATGTCCACATACGCAAACTCGCCGGTCTGATCGACGCGGAAGCCGGTCTGGAGCAGGTACGGCCGTCCGAACGTGATCGCCTGGCGATATAGCGCTTCGACGTGGGCGCCCGTGTTGGTCGCGAAGCCGACCCCGGCCGAAAAGCGCCGGATCAGTGCTTCACGCAGTTGCACCCTGAGCGGTGCTTCGTCCGCGGTGGCTGACTCCAGGTCGAGCGTAACGACAACACTGTTGAAGTAAGCGGTCTCCTGCAGCGCCTGCTGGAACTGCAGCATCAGGGTTCGATCGAACGGAGCGCCCGGCTTGAACGGATTGAAGCGCTCGACCAGCGCGGCATCGTGGCGCTGCAGGCCTTCAATTCTCAGCGGGCCGACGCGGTAGGCGGGTCCGCTGTCGACTTCAACGACCAGAGCGGCCGTGGCGCGCTCAGCATCGACCTCGGCACTGGACTGCGCCAGTGTTGCACCCGCGAAGTCGCGTGCCGTCACTGCCAGCATGAGCCGGTTCTTGGCCGCCTCCCAGTCGGCGCTGCGAAACGGCGCTCCGGACGGAAGGCTCCACTCGCGCCGCAGGCTGTCGACGCGGCCAGCAAACTCGGGTTCAGCGAGCGCGCCCCGGAAGCGGATGTCGACGCTGCCCACGGTGGTCTGGCGCCCGGTCTCGACCAGCAGCCGATAGCGCGGGAGCGCCGCATTGGGCTCGAAGCGCAAGGTCGGGCTGAAGTACCCCTCGGTGGCAAGGACTTCCGTGGCAGCGCGCTCCGCGCGCCGCAGCTCGCGCTCTTCGTCGGCCTCGTCCGCGTCCGGCGGCAGCCGGAAGCGGCTGAGCGCTTCGTCGAGCGCGGCGGCCACGCGCCCGCTGATCCCGGCTGTGCGCACCAGTTGCACGCCTTCGTCCGTGCTTTCCGCGGGCTGCGCCAGTGCGCCCGAGGACAGGCCGAGCAGGAGTAGTAGCGTGACCAGCAGTCCGGGGCGCACAGTGCAGACCTGAATGTCGAGGTGGCTTCCGACGCGCTCGGTCAACCCGGAGCCAGCGCACCGCAACCCTCTGCGTTCGATCCTAGCAAAGCGAGGCGGGCATCGAATCCGCTTGAAAACGCGCGACTTTGCCCTACCTTCAGTGAGGAAAACAATTCTGGGGCCAGGGCGAGACCATGCGCATCGACAAACTGACGACCAAATTCCAGGAAGCTCTCGGCGACGCCCAGTCGATCGCCGCCGGACACGACAACTCCTACATCGAACCGGTGCACGTGCTGCTCGCCATGCTGCGGCAGAGCGATGCCAGCGCGCGCTCGCTGCTGCAACGGGCCGGCGCCAATGTGAATGCGCTGACTTCGGCGCTCGAAGCGGCGGTCAAGCGACTGCCGCAGGTCAAGGGCGGCGACGGCCAGATCCAGGTCGGCCGCGACCTTTCCAGTCTGCTGAATGCCACCGACAAGGAAGCCCAGCGCCGGGGCGACAGCTACATCGCCAGCGAAATGTTCCTGCTGGCAGTGGCCGATGACAAGGGCGAGGTGGGGCGGCTGGCGCGCGAGCATGGAGTGAGCCGCAAGGCCCTCGAGGCCGCCGTGGATGCGGTGCGCGGCGGCGCGCCGGTTGAAAGCGCCGAAGCCGAAGGCCAGCGCGAGGCGCTGAAGAAGTACACGATCGATCTCACCGAGCGCGCCCAGCAGGGCAAGCTCGATCCGGTGATCGGCCGGGATGACGAGATCCGTCGCACGATCCAGATCCTGCAGCGCCGGACCAAGAACAACCCGGTACTGATCGGCGAGCCCGGGGTCGGCAAGACCGCAATCGTCGAAGGCCTGGCGCAGCGCATCGTCAACGACGAGGTGCCGGAGACACTGAAAGGCAAGCGCGTGCTGGTGCTCGACATGGCCGGGATGCTGGCCGGTGCCAAGTACCGCGGCGAGTTCGAGGAGCGGCTCAAGGCGGTACTCAAGGAAGTCTCCGCCGAGGCGGGCCGCATCATCCTGTTCATCGACGAGATGCACACGATGGTCGGCGCGGGCAAGGCCGAAGGCGCCATCGATGCCGGCAACATGCTGAAGCCCGCGCTCGCGCGTGGCGAGCTGCACTGCATCGGCGCCACGACGCTCAACGAATACCGCAAGTACATCGAGAAAGACGCGGCTCTGGAGCGCCGCTTCCAGAAAGTGCTGGTCGACGAGCCCAGCGTCGAGGCCACGATCGCGATCCTGCGCGGCCTTCAGGAGCGCTACGAACTGCACCACGGTGTCGAGATCACCGACCCGGCCATCGTCGCCGCGGCGGAGCTTTCGCACCGCTACATCACCGACCGCTTCCTGCCCGACAAGGCGATCGACCTGATCGACGAAGCCGCGGCGCGCATCAAGATGGAGATCGACTCCAAGCCCGAGTCGATGGACAGGCTTGATCGCCGCATCATCCAGCTGAAGATCGAGCGCGAGGCCGTCAAGAAGGAATCCGACGAAGCCTCCAGGAAGCGGCTCGAGCTGATCGAAGGGGAAATCGCGCGGCTCGGGCGCGAGTATGCGGACCTCGAGGAGGTGTGGAAGTCCGAGAAGGCTGCCGTGCAGGGTACGCAGCACATCAAGGAAGAGATCGACAAACTGCGCCTGCAGATGGAGGACCTCAAGCGCAAGGGACAGTACGACAAGCTGGCCGAGATCCAGTACGGCCGGCTGCCGCAGCTGGAAGCGCAGCTCAAGCAGGCCGAGAAGGCGGAGTCGCCAAAGGGAAAGCCGAAGCTGCTGCGCACGCAGGTCGGCGCCGAAGAAATTGCCGAAGTCGTTTCTCGCGCGACCGGCATTCCGGTCAGCAAGATGATGCAGGGCGAGCGCGAGAAACTGCTCAAAATGGAAGAGCACCTGCACCGGCGCGTCGTCGGCCAGGACGAGGCCGTGAGCCTGGTGGCCGACGCGATCCGGCGTTCACGCGCGGGGCTTGCGGACCCGAACCGGCCCTACGGCTCGTTCCTGTTCCTCGGGCCGACCGGAGTGGGCAAGACCGAACTGACGAAGGCGCTTGCCGAGTTCCTGTTCGACACCGAGGACGCCCTGATACGCATCGACATGAGCGAGTACATGGAGAAGCACTCGGTGGCCCGCATGATCGGCGCGCCTCCCGGCTACGTCGGCTACGACGAGGGCGGTGCGCTGACCGAAGCCGTGCGGCGCAAGCCCTACGCAGTGATCCTGTTCGACGAAGTCGAGAAGGCGCACCCGGACGTCTTCAACGTGCTGCTGCAGGTGCTCGACGACGGCCGCATGACCGACGGGCAGGGCCGCACGGTCGACTTCAAGAACACCGTCATCGTGATGACGTCGAACCTCGGCTCGCATGACATCCAGCGCATGGCGGGCGAGGACCCGGACCTGATCAAGGAAACCGTCATGGGCGAGGTGCGGAAGCACTTCCGGCCCGAGTTCGTCAACCGGATCGACGAGATCGTCGTGTTCCAGGCGCTCGACTCGCGCCAGATCAAGTCGATTGCGAAGATCCAGCTCAAGCGGCTCGAGCAGCGGCTGTCGGCGCAGGACATGAAGCTCGAGGTCAGCGATGCGGCGCTGGCCGAGATTGCAAAGGTGGGATTCGATCCGCTTTACGGTGCGCGGCCGCTGAAGCGCGCGATCCAGCAGGAGATCGAGAATCCCGTCGCGCGGCTGGTGCTCGAGGGCCGCTTCGGACCGAAGGACGTCATTCCGGTCGACGTCAAGAACGGCAAGATCGTGTTCGACCGCATCGTGCACTGAGTCCTGGCCCTCGCTGCTCCGCCTGGGCCGGCTCAGCTACTCGGCACGGCTGCGCAGATGCTGGACTTCGCCCGGCAGGCGCGTGTTCCAGTCGCCGCCTGCGAGACCGCGCTGGAAGCCCAGTTCATACAGCGATGTCATCAGCACCGGGTCGAAGAATTCGTCGCCCCGCAGGCTCACATCGTCAGGAATCGTGACCCAGCGGTACTCGGCGTTCTCCCGCTGCGCGATCGTGTAGATGCGGAACAGGTCGCCGAGCACGGCAGACCGGCCCGCCGCTTCGAGTACACGCCTTGAGATGCCGCGGACGGTGCGTGGCGTCGGCGTGGGCGTCGGCGGTGCCAGCTGGCCGTTGTGGATCACAAAGATCCGGTCGTAGCCTGACGCGGTACCCGCGCTCGCCCGGGCGGCCGACGGACTGAACAGCCCGGCACTGAAGAAGACCATCGCCACCACCCCGCCATCGACGTGCATTTCGTCGAAGAGCCTGCCGTCGGCCTGCACATCGAAGAAAACCGGGGGGAACACCACCGGGATCGATGCCGAAGCCAGCATCACCTTACGAAACAGCCGAACCTTGTCCGGGTAGTTCGCCTGCGCGATCAGTCCCATGTTCCACACGATGAAGCGCTGGGCATCGAGATCGACCGTGCCGATGTAGAGCCGACGGCCCTGCGAATGCGCGGTAGCGATCTCGCGCACGAATTGCTCGTCGACATGCTGCGCGATCATCGAAGCGAGCGGGCCGGTATCGGCCAGGGCTTCGCCGAAGAAGAGCTGCGAAATCATGCCGAGGAGCGAGCCGCTGACGAAGATGTTCTGCGACCGGGTCGTCGTGTATAGCTCACGCAGGGCGTCGTCGTACTTGGGTCCGAGAAAGGCATAGGGCGCCATTAACGCGCCGGTCGAGACGCCGGTGACGATCTTGAAGACAGGGCGGGTGCCGGTCTTGGTCCAGCCGTTCAGCAGGCCGGAGCCGAAGGCTCCGTTGGCGCCGCCCCCGGACAGCAGCAGATGCGAGTACTGGACGCGCCCGTCGGCGCCGACCGGAAAGTCGGCGCGCGACTCCTGCTTGTAGGAAAGCACCAGGTCGTTCTGCAACGCTGGGCTCGTGTGTCCCGCCCACGCGCGTGCATCAGGCATGCCAGGTACGACGGCCGTGGTCGTCAACTCGGCAGGGACCGGATTACGGACCAGCGTGCCGCAGCCCGCGGTGACCGTGAGCGTCAGGGCGACCCATGCGCCGGCCATGGACCGCAGCCAGGACGTCGTGGTGGTCGCGCCCAAGGTGCGTTCGATGTCGCTCATGATGAAAGTGTGGATCCTGGTCAAATGCGCCGTCGTTGGCGGGCAGACGTGTCGCGCACGCAGCACATCCGCGCATGCTGTCACGAGCTAGTTTGATTGACTTCCGAACGCTCGAAGCTAGAATCCGTCGCGCTTCCGATGAAGTCAAGCCTCGGGCAAGATGACAGTCTGTCATCGAGGCCATCACCCCGAGCTGAAGTGAGCACCCCGGACCGATTACGCCGCTGCGCCGGCCCCGCCGCTTCAGTTAGGCTATGTCGCGTTTTGATCATTCCGATTTTCTGACCGGCAGCCTGAGGCATTGAACATGCGTACCGAGTTTCCGTCCCAGCTGCGCCGGTTCGTGCCGCCGCAGGCAGTTCGTCCGGCTGCGATAGCTGTCGCCCTGACGGTCGCCGTCCTTGCACTTGCCGGCTGTCGCAAGGCCGAGGAAGCGCCGAAGGAAGAAATCCGGCCGGTGCGCGTCGTGACGATCGACCGCATCGCGAGCGGAGACTCCGTCAGCCTGACCGGAACGGTACAGGCCGAAACCGAAGTCAACCTGTCGTTCCGCATCGACGGTCGCATGATCGAGCGCACGGTCAACGTCGGTGACGCGGTCACCGCCGGAAAGGTGATTGCGCGGCTCGATCCCTCCAACGAGCAGACCGCACTTCAGTCGGCGCGATCGACGCTGGCCGGCACCCGGGCGCAGCTGGTCGAGCAGCGCAACAACTTCCAGCGGCAGAAAGACCTCCTGGCGCGGAATTTCATATCGAAGGCCGCGTTCGATCTCGCCGCAGCCAACCTGCAGAGCGCCGAGTCGGCGGCCCAGTCGGCGCAGGCTCAGGTCGATCTTGCGCAGAACCGGCTGAGCTACACCCAGCTGGTCGCCGATGCGCCGGGCGTCGTGACGGCCGTGGGCGCGGAGGCCGGTGAAGTGGTGCCGGCCGGGCGCATGGTCATCCAGGTTGCGCGCAAGGGCGGCCGCGATGCGGTGTTCGACGTTCCTGCGCAGGTCAAGGACAGTGCGCCGGCCAACCCCGAGATCACGGTCGTGCTGAACACCGACCCGCGCGTGACGGCCAAGGGCCGTGTGCGCGAAGTGTCGCCGCGAGCGGACCCGCGCACCGGCACGTTTCAGGTGCGCGTCGGCCTGATTGATCCGCCGGAGGCGATGCGCCTTGGAGCCATCGTCGGCGGTCGCATGCGGCTCGACGCCCGCGCGGCGATGCAGGTGCCGGCCGCGGCGATTGTCCGCTCGCAGAAGCAGCCGGCGGTCTGGATAGTCGATCCTAAGACCCAGACCGTGGTGCTGCGCAATGTCGATATCGAACGATTCGATGCCGACCGCGTCGTCATCAAGAGCGGTCTGGTCGCCGGCGACATCGTCGTGGCGGCCGGTGCCCAGGCGTTGCGGCCCGGCCAGCGTGTCCGGCTGCTCGAGGCCGGCAAGTGATCGGCCCCAACCTGTCCGAGTGGGCGATCAACCGTCGCTCGCTCGTCATCTTCCTGATGCTGGCGGCGGTCATCGCCGGCACCCTGTCGTTCCTGCGCCTGGGTCGTGCCGAAGACCCGGTGTTCACCTTCCGCACGATGGTCGTGTTTGCGGCCTGGCCCGGTGCCTCGCAGGAGGAAACGCAACTGCAGGTGACCGAGCGCATCGAGCGCAAGCTGCAGGAAACGCGGCACCTCAGGCATATACGCAGCTACACGGTGCCGGGCTTCACGACGATCTTCGTCGACCTGCTGGGGTCGACTCCACCTGAGGTGGTGCCGGATATCTGGTACCAGGTGCGCAAGAACATCGGTGACATCCGTCTGACCTTGCCGCAGGGCGTGATCGGTCCGGGCTTCAACGACGACTTCGGCGACACCTTCGGCATCATCTACGGGTTCACGGCCGACGGATTCACCGAGCGCGAACTGCGCGATTACGTCGAAGCCGCACGCTCGCGGCTGCTGCTGGTGCCCGACGTGTCCAAGGTCGAGGTGCTCGGCGCACAGGACGAGCGCATCTTCATCGAGTTCTCGACCGAGCGGCTGGCCGGGCTGGGTCTCGACTTCCCGACCCTGCTGGCCACGCTGCAGCAGCAGAACATTGTCCGGCCCGCCGGTGTCATCGAGACGGCCACCGAGCGGATCACGCTCCGGGTATCGGGCTCCTTCGGCAACGAAGCCGACATCGAGGGCGTCAACTTCAGCGTCGACGGCCGCATGGTGCGCCTCGGCGACATCGCCAAGGTGCGCCGCGGCTTCGTCGATCCGCCGCAGCCGAAGTTCCGCGTCAACGGCACCTCGGCAATCGGGCTGGCGATCGCGATGCGCGATGGCGGCGACATCCTGGCGCTCGGCAAGAACATCACCGCGGCGATGGCCGAGATCCGCTCCGAGCTGCCGCATGGCATCGAGACGACGCTGGTGGCCGACCAGGCCGTCACCGTCGACACCGCGATCGGCGAGTTCATGACGTCGCTGTGGCAGGCGATCCTCATCATTCTGGCGTGCAGCTTCGTTGCACTCGGCGTGCGGCCCGGCGCGGTGGTCGCACTGGCAATCCCGCTGACGCTGGCGATCGTGTTTTCCGTGATGGAAATCACCGGCATCGACTTGCAGCGCATTTCGCTCGGTGCGCTGATCATCGCGCTGACACTGCTGGTCGACGATGCGATGACCACCGTCGACGCGATGCTGCGCCGGCTGGCGGCAGGCGACAGCAAGTCCAAGGCGGCGACCTTCGCCTACAGCACTCTGGCGGCGCCGATGCTGGCCGGTACGCTGATCACGATCGCCGGCTTCGTGCCGATCGGCTTTGCGAAGAGCTCGGCCGGCGAGTACACATTCTCGATCTTCGCCGTCGTCGGCATCGCGCTGATCGTGTCCTGGTTCGTGGCGGTCATTTTCGCGCCGGTGATCGGCATGGCGATCCTCAAGCCGCCCAAGGCTGGTGCCGGCGAGGCCAAACCGAGCAAGCTGCTCGCCGGCTACAGCCGCTTCCTCGAGTTCGCGATGAAGGCCAACTGGCTGACCATCGCGGTGACCATTGGAATCTTCGTCGCGTCGATCTATCTGCTGCGCCACGTGCCGAGCCAGTTCTTCCCGGCCTCGGACCGGCCTGAACTCGTCGTCGACCTGACGCTGCGGCAGAACGCATCGATCTTCGCCACCGAGGAGGCGGTCGAACGGCTCGAGAAGGTGCTGAAGGATGACAAGGACATCGACCACTGGTCGAGCTACGTCGGCCGCGGCGCGATCCGCTTCATCCTGACGCTCAACGTGCAGTTGCAGAACCCGTTCTTCGGGCAGCTCGTGATCGTCGCCAAGGACATCGAAGCGCGTGACCGCCTGCACGCCAAGCTCGAGAAGCTGCTCGCCGAGGACTTTCCGGAGCTCGTGTCGCGCGTGGCGCCGCTGGAGCTCGGTCCGCCGGTCGGCTGGCCCGTCCAGTACCGCGTGACCGGCCCTGACAAGGAGGAGGTGACGCGCATCGCCAAGGATCTGGCGCAGGTCGTCGCGTCGGACGCCGGCGCCCGCCACGTCAATTTCGACTGGATCGAGCCGTCGCGCAAGTTGAGAATCATCATCGATCAGGACCAGGCGCGGCAGCTCGGCGTCAGCTCGCGCTCGATCGCCTCGGTGCTGAACGCGACGGTCGCCGGTTCGACCGTCACTCAGGTGCGCGACAGCATCTACCTGATCGACGTGGTGGCGCGCGCCGACGAACAGGAGCGCGCGTCCATCGCGACCCTGCGGTCGATGCAGGTGCCGATTCCGGGCGGCCGCACCGTGCCGCTGACGCAGTTTGCGTCCTTCGAGTACGACCAGGAGTATCCGCTGGTGTGGCGGCGCAACCGCGTGCCGACGCTGACGGTGCTGGCCGACGTCGTACCCGGGGCGCTGCCGGACGACGTCGTCGCACGGCTTGCTCCGAAGATCAAGGAGTTCGACTCGAAGCTCGCGCGGCCCTACAAGGTTGAGACCGGCGGCGCGGCCGAGGAGAGCGCCGAGTCGAGCGCATCGGTGTTCGCCGTCGTGCCGCTGATGATGATGCTGATGCTGACGGTGCTGATGTTCATCCTGCAGAGCTTCCGACGCCTTGGGGCGGTGCTGGTGCTGCTGCCGATGGCCCTGATCGGCGTCGTGCTGGCGCTGCTGCTGTTCAACCGGCCGCTGGGCTTCGTCGCCATCCTCGGGGTGCTGTCGCTGCTGGGCATGGTCGCGAAGAATGCGGTCATTCTCATCGTGCAGATCGAGACCGACCGCGCCGAGGGCCGCAACATCTGGAACGCGGTGGTCGCGGCCGCCACCTCGCGACTGCGGCCGATGGCGCTGACGGCGCTCTCCACCATTCTCGGCATGATTCCGATCGCACCGACCGTGTTCTGGGGCCCGATGGCTTTCGCGATCATGGGCGGATTGTTGATCGCGACGGTGCTGACGCTGGTCTTCCTGCCGACCGTGTACGTGACGATCTTCCGTGCGAAACCCGGTGATCCGGTGACGCCGGTGACGCAACCGGCGACGGGCTGACAACGCAGGCAGCCCGCGATGTCTGCCGCCGACACGCCAGCGGGCGAACGGACGCGTGAGTTGCCGCGCAGCGGCGCCGTCGTGCGGCTCGACCTGCACCTCGCGGAACTGCGCCAGCTCTTCAACTCGATGGACGCGGCGCCCTTCCGCGAGCGCGACCTCGATCCGGCTGCCGAGAAGTTCATCGTCGAGTGGGCGGGCGAGGTGCGCCCGGACGCGGCGCTCGCGCTGACAGTGCATCTGTCGAGGGTAGCGGCTGTGGACGGCGAGCTCTCCATCCTTCGCGATGCGGTCCGTGACTACTTTGCCCACGCCGCCGCGGCGGCAAGGCGCCGGTTGAAGCAACTGTTCCGTACCGGTCGCTGGAACCTCGTGGTCGGAATCGCCTTCGTGGCGCTCGCCATTTACGTCAGCGATCTGGTCGGAGGTCTGGTCGGGCGCTATCAGTACGGGCGCCTGATCGAGGACAGCATCGCGATCGGTGCCTGGGTCGCGCTGTGGCGACCGGTCGAAATCTTCCTGTATGACTGGTGGCCGATTCGCGCCGAGGCGCGACTCTACGACCGGCTGAGTGCCATGCAGGTCGACATCGTGAACGGCACGCACACGCGGGCGGTCGCATGACGGCTTCCCCTTTGTTTGAAATCGACACCACTGGCCGATGGCAGCGCACGTGAGACCGGTTCCTGCAGGTCGGTTACCGCTGGGCGCATGGCTGGTGCGCGGCCTCGGCTACCTGGCGCTGTGGATCGTGCTGATGGGGTGGGCACCCGACCAGTTGCTGTTCGGTGCGGTGACGGCCGCCGTGGCCGCGTGGATCAGCCTGAAGCTGCTGCCGGCCGGGACGCTGCGCCTGCGTCCCCTGCACCTTCTTGCACTGCTGCCGCGCTTTCTGTGGCAATCGGTCGTGGCGGGCGTCGATGTCGCACGGCGCGCCTTCGATCCGCGACTGCCTCTGGCGCCCGGCTTCATCGTCTATCGCCCGCGGCTAGCGCCGGGGATGGCGCGTACGGCTTTCACGTCCTATTCCAGCCTGCTGCCCGGCACCGTGCCCTGCGGCGAAGTCGATGGAGGCGTCGTGTATCACTGCCTCGATACCGGCCAGCCGATCGTCGAACAACTCGGCATCGAGGAGGCGAGGCTGGCGCAGGCGATCGTGCCGGGCGATTCCGATATTGACGGTGCAGCCGGGCGCAAGACCACGGACACCGACGATGTCTGAGTTCCTGCTCGCCAGTGCCGTGGTTGTCCTCGTAACCGTTGCAGCCGGGCTCGCGCGCGTGCTGCACGGACCGGGCGATGCCGAGCGCATCATGGCCGCGCAACTGCTCGGCACGGGTGGCGTCGCGGCGCTGCTGCTGTTCGGCGCAGCTTCCGGCAGCGGCAGCGCAGTGGATCTCGCACTGACACTGGCGCTGCTGGCCGCGTTCGCAGCGATCGC
>DAOMFI010000026.1:0-15409 GCA_035429725.1 Burkholderiaceae bacterium
CTGCGCGGCGGCGAGCGCCTTCTTCGGGTTGACCAGCGTGCGGCGGCCGTCGGCGGTCTTGTCCGCCGTCGAAATGATGATCTCGATGACCTTGGGTGGTGTCAGCGCCGGGTTAACCGCGAGGATCTTGCCGGCGAGGTTGGCCACCTGTGGCGCGGCCATCGAGGTGCCCGAAAACGCGACGCGATCGCCGCCCGGCAGGTAGCTTTCCACCTGGTAGCCGTTGGCATGCACCTTCACGGTGGGGCCGTAGCTGGTGAACGGCGCCTCGTCTCCTGCTTTGTCGACCGCGCCGACGGTCAGAAGATTCGGCAGCACGATGTCGGCCGGCGCGTCTTCGGCGAAGGACGCATTCTGGTTGGAGTTGCCCGCCGCCGTGATGAACAGGATCTCGGGCGCCGACGCGAAGGCCTTTTCCAGCGCGGCCTTGCCGATGCTGAAGTACTCGCGCGCCAGTTTCTGGCGCTCCTCCTGTGTCTTGCCGATGCCGCACAGCTCGAGGTCGTTTTCGATGCCATTGACGCTGCCGCCCCAGCTCATGTTGACGACACGTGCCTTGTTGCGCTTCAGGAACTCGACCGTCTCGACGTAGCTCTTGGCGTCCTTGCGCGTCTGCTCGAGCGAGGGGCACGGATCCGGGATCAGTGTGTTGCCGAACTCCATGCGCGCCACCAGCAGCCGCGCGTAGGGGTTGCCGTCCATCGTGATGCCGGCGACGTGCGTGCCGTGCGTGTAGTTGCCGGCAAGGATCAGCTCCTCGATCGTCGGCTTGTACTGCTCGCGCGGCAGCGTCGAAATCAGCTGCTTGACCTCATTGGCTTCCGGAGTGTCCACGTTCGACTGGAGGTCGGAGAACCCCTTGCTGCGTGCCTTCATCGCCGGCAGCCGGGCCTGCATCGCCGGCGTCAGGACCTGCAGTTCGGTGTTGGTGGGGTTGGCGTACTTGTCAAAGCCGATCAGTACCGGTGCACCCTTGGCATCCCGCACGACCTGCGACTTGAAGATCGCGGTGTCCACACCGCTGTCCCACACGGCAACGACGACCGGGGTGTAGGGGCGCCCTGGCTCCAGCGCAACGTCGCGGGCCGCCCAGATGTCGGGCTTGTCGACCTTGTTGGCGGCAAGGTAGGCGCCGTAGGTGTCGATCATCGTCTGCTTCAGCGGCAGCCGCAGCACCAGCCCGTAGCGAACGCCGACCAGTCCCGGCGCCAACTCGCTGCTAAGTGCGCCGGTCTTGTCCGCGGTCGGCTGCAGGACTTCGTTGACGTAGCCGAGGAAGCGTCCTTCGCCGAGCAGCTCGGCACTGGCCTTGGCCTCCTTGATGTCGTTGGCGATGACCGGGTACGGCAGGGGCTTCAGGGTGTTCGACAGGCTGTTGGCAACCGCTGTCTGGTAGGCGGAACCGCTCGTGGAACCGGCTGCCTTGCGGCCGTCGATGATCGCCTTGGCCAGCAGCCCGGTCAGCAGCTTGTCGGCGGGCTTTTCCTGCAGCGCGCGGATCTGCTCAATCCGCTTCAACGCGTCGGCATCCTTACCCTCGAGCAGATCAAGCTGCAGCAAGGTACCGAGCAGTTGCCGTTCACTCGCCTTGTCGGCAATGTCGTACTTCGCGAGGACGGACTCGGTGTCCCGTCGCAGGGCCGCGGAAAATTCGGCGAACGCCTGCGGGTCCTTGACGAGCTGCTCGAGGCTGCCCTTGAGCGGGTAGGTGAAGCGCGGTAGATCGGCCGCCTTTTCGATGCGCGGCTTGGTCTGCGCCTGCAGCGCGGGCGACAGGGCCAGCAGCAGCGCGCATGACAGGATTCGGATGAGCATGGGGAGCTCCGGGTTCAGTGCAAGGCCGCGAGTGTACCGACGCCCGTGCCTCGGATAATGGCGGCATGGACGTGCAACCCGAGCGGCTCGCTTTCGACGCGAGCGGTACCCCGTACAGCGAACGCTACGGCGATGTCTACGCCAGTCGCGACGGCGCGGTGGGACAGGCGCGCCATGTCTTTCTTGCCGGCAACGCGCTGCCCGAACGGTGGCGCGGTCGCGAGCAGTTCGTCGTGCTCGAAACCGGATTCGGCATCGGTGTGAACTTCCTGGCCACCTGGCAACAGTGGAAGCTCGACACCCAACGCTGCCGCAGGCTCCACTTCGTTTCGATCGAGCGTCATCCGCTGCCTGCAACCGACCTGATCGCCGCCGCTCCTGCAGAACTGCGGCCGCTCGCAACAGAGCTGGCGGCGCATTGGCCGCTGCCGCTGGCTGGTCTGCATCGTTGCGAATTCGAGGCCGGGGCGGTCGTCCTGACGCTGGCCTTCGGCGATGCGCGCTCGATCGCGCGGCACTTGGCGGTCGGCGCCGATGCGATCTATCTCGACGGCTTCGCACCGGACCGCAATGCGGAGATGTGGGAGCCGGCAGTGCTCAAGGCCATTGCGCGCTGCGCGCGGCCCGGTGCGACGCTCGCGACATGGACGACCGCGCGGACCGTGCGCGATACGTTGGTGAACTGCGGCTTCGCCCTCGAGACGAGGCGCGGCTTTGGGCGCAAGCGCGAAATGCTGACCGCGCGCTATGCGCCGGCGTGGAAGGTGAGGCGGCACGAACCCCCGGCCGCCTACCGCGGCGAACGCTCGGCCATCGTCATCGGCGCCGGCATTGCCGGCAGCGCCTGCGCCGAGGCTCTGGGCCGGCGAGGCTGGACCGTGCAGGTGCTCGATCGTGCCCCGCAGGCGGCGAGCGCAGGATCATCGCAGCCGGCGGGCCTGCTGCACCCGGCGCTGGCGGTCGACGATGCGCGCCTGGCACGCCTCACGCGGGCAGGGATGGCGTTTTCCGAGGCAGCGCTCAACCGCTCGGCGCCGGATGGCCGTCACAACTCGATCCCGGTCTGGCGGCGCGATGGCGCGGCGCAACTGGCCGACGACGCCGCGACCTTGCTGCGTTGGGACGCCGCCATCGAGCAGCAGGCCCTGCCGCCGGAGTTCGTCGAGTGCCTTGATGCTGCGACGCTGCGCGATCGCGTCGGCCTGATGCCGCCTCGCGGTGGACTGTGGTGGCCGCGGGCGACCACGGTGGCGCCCAGGGCGTGGTGCGCGGCACTGCTCGCGGCGGCTGGCATTCAGGTGAATCTGGGCACAACGGTGTCGCAACTGCAGCGCGACGGCAGTGACTGGAACGCGCTCGATTCCGACGGGCACCTCCTCGGACGCGCTGCGGCGGTCATCGTCGCCAGCGCCTTCGGTGCACCCTTGCTGCTCCGGTCGAAGATTGCATTGCAGGAGATTCATGGACGCCTGACTTTGCTCGACCGTCATGTCCTCGAAGGCCTGCGCGCACCGCTGACCGGTGACGGCTACCTGTTGCGCGGCCTGTCGGGGGAGCTGGCCATCGGCGCGACCTACGAGCGTGCCTTACCGGACGGCATGGGGCTGCCCCAGCTCAGCGAGGACCAGGCGACGGCCAGCAATCTCGTGCGCCTGTCACGACTGCTCGCCGAACCTCCTGCCGTGCGGCCCTTGGCCAATACCGCGGGCGTGCGCTGTGTTGCACGCGATCGCTTGCCGCTCGCCGGCCCCGCTGTCGACGAGGCGAGCGTCCGGGAGCAGCAGTCCGGACTGGCGGGGGCACACCTCGACGACCTGCCGCGGCAGGCCGGCCTCTACGGCTGCTATGCGCTGGCGTCGCGCGGACTCACGCTCGCACCGGCTTTGGCCGAACTCATTGCTGCGCAGATCGAAGGCGAGCCTTTGCCGCTGGAGCGCGATCTCGTGCACGCGGTCGATCCGGCCCGCTTCCTGCTGCATGCGCTTCGGCGCACACGAGGCTGACACCAGTTCAGTCGCGAACCGACCTTCTGTTTGAGCCGGCGCCTCGGATCAGGCGCGTCTCGGCCGCTACTCCTCGTCTTCCTGCTTGCGCTTGGCGGCGAACTCGGTCGCGAGCTTCTGCTGCAGCTGCGGCGGCGCCTGCTCGTAATGCGACAGCGTCATCGTCCAGGCTGCGCGCCCTTGGGTCATCGCCTTCAGCCGCGCCGAGTAGCCCTCGAGTTCACCGAGCGGCGCCTGGCCTTCGACCACCAGCACGCCCGGGCCCATTGCGCGCGTGCCGGTGATCTGGCCGCGGCGCGATGAGAGGTCGCCCGTCACGTCGCCCATGTTGCTCTCGGGCGCCTCGACTTCGACGTTGACGATCGGCTCCAGCACGATCGGCCGCGCCTTCGCGAGCGCGTCGAGGAAGGCCTTGCGTCCCGCCGCCACGAACGCCACTTCCTTCGAGTCGACCGGATGGTGCTTGCCGTCGTACACCGTCACGCGCACGTCCTGCATCGGAAATCCGGCCACCGGACCCGCGGCGAGCACGGACTCGACGCCCTTCTGGACGGCGGGGATGAAGTTGTACGGAATGACGCCGCCCTTGACCTGGTCGACGAATTCGAAGCCGGCACCGCGCGCCAGCGGCTCGATGCGCAAGTAGACCTCGCCGAACTGGCCGGCACCTCCGGTCTGCTTCTTGTGGCGCGCGTGTCCCTCGGCATTGGCGGCGATCGTCTCGCGGTACGGAATGCGCGGCGGCCGCGTGTCCACTTCGACCTTGTACTGCTGTGCCATGCGATCGAGCGTCGAGCGGATGTGCAGCTCGCCCAGGCCGCGCAGAACCGTCTCGTTCAGCACCGCGTCGTGCTCGACGACCAGCGTCGGGTCTTCAGCCGTCATCCGGTGCAGCACTTCGGAGATGCGCTGCTCGTCGCCGCGGCGCTTCGGCGCGATCGCCACGCCGCTCATTGGCGTCGGGAACTCGAGCGGCCGCATGTGGATGTGGTCCTCGTCATGCGAGTCATGCAGCACGCAGTCGAAGTCGATCTCGTCGACCTTGGCCACCGCCGCGATGTCGCCCGGCACCGCCGACGCGATCTCGACCGTCTTGCCCCCCTGCAGCATGAAAAGGTGCCCGACCTTGAACGGCTTGCGCCCGCTGCCAATGAAGAGTTGCGTGTCCTTGGTCACGGTGCCCTGGTGCACTCGGAAGATGCCGAGCTTGCCGACGTAGGGGTCGACGACCACCTTGAACACATGCGCCAGCACGTGCTTCTTCGGGTCCGGTTCCGAGCGGAACTCCTCGACCGGCTGGCCATCGACGATCTCTCCCTTGTAAAACAGCGGCGGATTGCCCTCGGTCGGGTTCGGCAGCAGCCGCTCGAAGACCTTGATCAGTTCGTCGATGCCGGCGCCATTTTTCGCCGAGACGAAGCAGACGGGGATCAGGTGGCCCTCGCGCAGCGCCTTCTCGAACGGCGCATGCAGCTGCTCGGCCTCGATCGCCTCGCCCTGCTCGAGGTACTTCGCCATCAGTTCTTCGTCGACCTCGATGACCTGGTCGACCAGCGCCTGGTGCGCTTCGGCGACCGACGAGAAATCGGCCTCGCCGTCGGGGTTGAAGAAACAGTCGACGACCTTGCTGCCGCCGCCGGCTGGCAGGTTGATCGGCAGGACTTCCTTGCCGAACGCCGTGCGCAGATCCGCGAGGACCTGCGGCAGGTCGACGTTCTCGGCGTCGATCTTGTTGACGATCAGCAGGCGGCACAGCTTGCGGCGCCCCGCCCAGTCCATCATGCGCGAGGTGATCATCTCGATGCCGCTCTGCGCGTTGACGACGATCGCCGCGGTCTCCACCGCGTCGAGCGCGCCGATGGACTGGCCGATGAAGTCCGGGAATCCGGGCGTGTCGAGCAGGTGCACGCGCGTCGATGGAAGATCCAGGTGCAGCACCGAGGTGCGCAGAGAGTGCAGGAAAGTCTTCTCCAGTCCGTCAAAGTCGCTGACCGTGGTGCCTTTCTCGACACTGCCCGCCGCCGGGATCGCGCCCGAGCGCGCGAGCAGCGCTTCGGCGAGCGTTGTCTTGCCTGCACTGCCGTGGCCCAGCAGGGCCACGGTCCGCAGATTCTCCGTTGAATAAGCCATTACCTCTCCTCGACCGTTTTGTTCTGGTGCGAAAGGTGACGTTACGCCGCGGCGCCAACCCTGTCAGCCGGTCGAGCCCGGGCCGCAGCGTCGGCTTGACGTCCGACAAGGGGCCACCCCGGACGCGACCTTGCGCCCTCAAGGCGCTCCCGGCGCTCGCCGGGCGTTTGATACCGCCGAGGCGTCAGTTCGTCACGCGGTGCGTGAATTGTGCAGGCCCCGGCGTACACAATCGCCTTCCCGCCAGCCTAACCAGGAAAGGAGTACCCGATGGATGTATTCAGCACCCCCGGCGCCTTCAGCTGGAGCGAGCTACTGACAACCGATCCCGCCGCGGCCAAGGCGTTTTACTCGAAGCTTTTCGGCTGGAGCACCAAGGACATGCAGATGTCGAGCGGCGCCTACACGACCTGCCAGGTCGGTGATGAGTCCGTCGCCGGGATCATGCGGCTTCCCGCCGAGGCTGCCGGCATGCCGCCGATGTGGGGTGTCTACGTCACCGTAGCGGATGTCGACGCCACGATCCGCGAGGCGGAAAAGCTCGGCGGTGCGGTCGTGGTGCCGCCGATGGATGTCGAGGGGGTCGGTCGGATGGCCGTGCTGCGCGATCCCCAAGGCGCCAGCTTTTCCGTCATCAAGTACGCGTTCCCTGCCCAATAGACCGCGCGGCCGGTCGCCGGCAGAGCAGGCCGCGACGCCGAACCGCGCGCAGCGCGCATGAGTCGCATGTACCGAAGGAGTCCGCGGCAAGCGCGGCGGGAGACTTGCGCGCTGCGCAGAGGCCCGCCTGCCGCAAGCGGCCGGTCGCCGTTGCCACCGGATGCCGCGCGCGGCGGCTCAGTGCTGTTTGACGAAGCCGCGGCGCTCGTCGATTTCGCTGTCGAGCAGCCGGCGCGCGGTGTCGAACGCGTCCCGGGCGGCGACAAAGGCGTCTTCGTCGGCCTGACGGGTGATCGCGTACTCGCTCCCCTTGACGTGCAGATCGAGCCGCACGCGGTATTCGCGCGCCTTCTTGCTGTGACGCGTCTCGGACGTCACCGCCACATGCAACTGAGTGATCCCCGGGTGAAACTTTCCGAGCTTCTCGGCCTTCTCGTTGATCGCTTGTTCCAGCGCTTCCGAGCGGTCCATGTGGTGAAAAGTGATCTGGATCGGGAACGTCATAGTGCTCTTCCTGCTCTGCTGAACATCTGCTTTCATCGTGGCCCGGCTCCGGCCGTCGGCGTTGATGGCGGTCAACGGCAAGAGCCACGGAGTTGCCGCAGGGCAACGCGCCGCGAGTCACGCTCCATCGCGTAAACCCCAAGGGCTTGCGTCGGCGGGGCATGGGCTGGAAGGCCCCGGCCGAGCGAGCCGGACACCGAAAGCGCGACGCCGTCGTAGCGCTGATGCCGTACCCAGGCGAGCGGTGAGGCATACGCCCTTTCGCGGCCCGGCAGCCTGCGCGGGGGGTCAGTCAGGCACCTCTATCCCCGCTTCATTTTCATGCGCTGTTCGGCTGCTCGACCCCGCGCCTTCCACTCTGCGAGCTGCTTGCGGCGGTCCAGCAGAGTCATGGTTTCGCGCCGGATCTCGCGTCGCATCTTGTGAAAGTTGGCGAGCCGGTCGGCATCCACCTGTGCACGCACCGCGCAACCGGGTTCACCGCCATGCTGACAATCGCGGAAGCGGCACTGTTCCGCCAGTTCGACGATATCCGCGAAGCTGGCGTTGAGTCCGGTCTCGTCGGTGTCGGCCCGCAGCCCGCGCAGGCCTGGCGTATCGATGACACAGGCCCCACCCGGCAGCAGGTGCAGCGAGCGCGCGGTGGTCGTATGGCGCCCGCGGCTGTCGTCGTTTCGTACCGCTCCGGTGGCCTGCTCCATGCGGCCGAGCAGCGAGTTCGTCAGCGTTGACTTGCCGGCCCCGGAGGAACCGAGCAGCACCAGCGTCTGGCCGGTCCCGATATAGGCGGCGAGTTCCAGCGCGACCGAAGGCAGACGTGCATCCAAAGCATGGATCGGCACGTCGGCCGGGATGCGGCGGCGCGCATCGTCGCAGCGCGCATCGCCGTTGCCAGCGAGATCGCGCTTGGTCAGGACCACGACAGGCCAGACGTGAGCGCTCTTTACCAGCGTCAGATAGCGCTCGAGGCGACGCAGGTTGAAGTCGCCATCGAGACCCATGACCAGCAGCGCGGTGTCGACGTTGCTGACCAGGCACTGGCGGGCCCCATCTGATGTACGGCGCACGAGCTGGTTCAGCGGCGCCATGCGGGCCGCGGCCCAGAGCCCCCCGTTGACGTCGGCATTGACGAGCACCCAGTCACCGACGGCGAGCTGGTCGCCGTGCGCGGCGAGTTCGCGCGCAAGCGTCGGCATCAGGTGCGCGCGGCGCTCGTCGGCGCCATCGTGCACGACGGCGCCGTCGCGGTGCACTTCGAGGACGCGCATTGCATGGCCTGTCGCCGGCAGCTGCGCGAGGGCCTGCCCGACGAGGTTTGAAAAGCCGATCAGCCGCAGCCGATCGTGGAGATCTGAAGTCATGATGGTTTCCGAATCGAGCGGCGCACGAACGCCGCGAACACGACACGCGCGCCTGTGCGCGCGACCGGGGTCGATGCAAAGCGGCCGGCCGCGGGTGCGGCCGATTCGGAAACGTCCGAGTCAGCGGCGGGGCGGCCGACTAGCGAACAAGATCAGTCTTGGACATGCGCGCCTCCTGAATGGAAGTGGCGCTCGATGAGCGAGGGCGCGATTGTTGATCCCGCTGCGGCGGTCCGTCAACGGGAAAATTCGGTGGCGCCGCGTTGCGTGCTGGATACAACGGTGGGCCGGAGGCGCCGATCGGCGCCGGTACGAAAACTCAGGCCGCGGGCGGGGTCTCGTCGGCGGTCGCGGCTGGAGCCGTCTCTTCCTGGCCAGGTGCCTTGTCGGATTTCTCCGCGGCCTTGCGCTGGCGCTTTTCTTCCTGCTTCTTCTTCTTGGCCAGCTCGCGCTGGCGCTTTTCGAACGAGTAGTTGGGCTTTGCCAAGTGGGAACCTCCGGAGGGGATGGGAGAGTGTCGCGCAGATAAAAAAAGACCGCCAGCGAGCGGGCGGTCTTTTGCGAAGCCTGAAGCCTTACAGCGGCTTGATCTGCGTTGCCTGGGGGCCCTTGGCGCCCTGGGCAACCGTGAACTCGACGCGTTGTCCTTCCTGCAGGGTCTTGAAGCCCGCGGACTGGATCTCCGAGAAGTGAGCGAACAGGTCTTTGCCGCCGCCCTCAGGAGTGATGAAGCCGAAGCCCTTGGATTCGTTGAACCACTTGACCGTACCTTGTGCCATTTTGAAAAACGTCCTTGAAAAATGATGGATAACTAACGCTGGCAGGAACCTCCTGCTGCGTGCAAACGATCAAGTACGTAAACCGGGGAACAAGGCGCGGTCGGAGTTGAAAAGACCGGCTCAGGGTACCAATGGACTAACGACACTCAAACGCAAGCAGCCGAGACGGTACGCGGTTGTCCGGCGCTTGTCCAGCCGCACTTTTCAGCTGCGCGGCCAGGCCGGGAACGGTTCACGCCAGGGCACGGGCTGCGGTTCCGCCTGAGATACTTGCGTCCATGCAGGCCATTTTGGCGGTCACGATCCCTTTTTTCGCGCTGGTGTTGTGCGGATACCTCGCGGGACGCTCGAAAATCCTGCCCGAGGCGACGATTCCAGGGCTCAACCTCTTTGTCCTGTATTTCGCGTTGCCCTGCATGCTGTTCCGGTTCGGGGCCTCGCTGCCAGTGGCCCAGGTCCTCAATCCGGTGGTGCTGGTCATCACGCTGATCACGGCCGTGGTGCTTGTCGTGGCGACAATCGCCCTGACACGAACCGAGGCAGTGCCGATGAAAGACGCCGCGCTGGGTGCGCTGACCGTCGTCTGGCCGAACACTGGCTTCATGGGCGTGCCTTTGCTCGCGACCCTGCTGGGACCGGCCGCCGCCGGACCGGTGATCACAACTCTGCTCGTGGATCTGTTTTTCACGAGTTCACTTTGCATTGCGCTGGCGCAGACCGGCGGGGCGCAAAACAGCCATGCGCCGGCCCAGATCGGCCGGCTGCTCAGGGGCACGCTGGCCAACCCGCTGCCCGCCGCCATCGCGACCGGACTCCTGTTTTCGGCATTCGAACTGAGGCTGCCAGGGCCCGCGGAAACCATCATCAAGATGCTCGGCGATGCTGCCACTCCGGTGGCGCTCTTCACGATCGGCACCGTACTGTGGCGCGCCGGGCAGCATGTGCATACGCGCACTCCGCTGCAACGCTACCTACCGCTGGCCATCGCGAAGCTCATCGTTCATCCACTTGTGGTTCTGGCGCTCGGTGTCGCTGCCATCCGGCTGGGCGCGCCGCTGGATTCGTTCACACTGACGGTCATCGTGCTGGCCGCGGCGCTGCCGTCGGCGAGTTCCGTGTCGCTGCTGGCGGAGCGTTACGGGGCCGACAACGGCCGCATCACCCGCATCATCATCAGTTCGACGGTGATGGCCTTCGTCACGTTCACGCTGCTGGCGTGGCTGCTGCACGAGCCCCCGCCGTAGAGGATCTTCCGGGACACCATGGTTCATTCTGCCGTCGAAGTCGTGCAACGCCAGGTCGAGGCCTACAACCGGCGTGATATCGACGCCTTTGTCGCGGCTTATCACGACGAGGTGCAGATCTTCCGCCTGCCTTCAACTTCGCCGGCAATGGTCGGCAAGGCCGCACTGCGCGAGTTCTATGCGACGAAGCGGTTCAATCTGCCGGATCTACACGCGGAAATCCGCCAGCGCATCGTCCTGGGCAACAAGGTGATCGATCAGGAGTATGTGACTGGCATCGGCGACCAGCCGCTCGAGGTCGTCGCCGCCTATGAGGTGCGGGACGGCCTGATCACGACGGTGTGGTTTCTTTCACCCTCTTGAGCGGCCACGCGCCGCAGGAAGACGGGCCGCGCGCCCGCGTGCGCGTGATCAAGGTTTGACCGGACCGGCGTCCCGTTTCGCCGCTGGCGCTAGCCTGCGCAGGTTCAGCGATCGGTCCGTCCGGGACTCTTTCCCCGTCATGCAGGCACCTTCACGCTCCAGGCGATCAGCGCCCGCCAAGCTGGCGGCCCAACGGCCCAAAGGGCTGCGCACCGCGCTTGTGCTGCAAGGGGGCGCAGCGCTCGGCGCCTACGAAGCCGGGGTGCTGAAGGCCCTGCTGGAACCGCCCGGTCGGACGTTCGACATCGTCACGGGTTGTTCGATTGGGGCGGTGATGGCGGCCATCCTGGTCGGCGCGCGCGGCGATCCGCGCGCGCATCTCGACGAACTCTGGCAGCGCATGGCGATGCAGACCAACCCGTTCGTGCCTGCGATGTTTGCCAACACCTTTCCGGCGCCGGGAGCCAGCGCGCTGTATCGCATCAACCCTGCTTACTACGCGGCGCCGCCGCTGGCGACCTATGTGTACGACCCTGCTCCACTTGCACACGCGATCGAGGAGTGGGTCGACTTCCGCCGCGTGCGTCGCTCGGCGACGGAACTGATCGTCACGGCCGTGGAGGTGAAGAGCGGCCGGCTGGCCGAATTCTCGAGCCGGGATTCGTTCGGCGTGCGCCATGTGATGGCCAGCGCCAGCCTGCCACCGGTGTTTCCGACGGTTAGCATCAACGGCGGCGACTACTGGGACGGGGGACTGATCTCGAACACTCCGCTGCGCCCGGCGCTGAACGCCATCGAGGCGCATAACGCGGCCGATCCGCAGGCGCGCTGGGAGATCATCGTCGTCGATCTCTTCGCGCCCAGCGCCACGTTGCCGCAGGATATGACGGAAGTCCTCCAGCGCGCGTTCGAGCTGACGTTCTTCGGCAAGTTCCAGCACGACCTCAAGCTCTTCGAGATGTACAACGCGCAGATCGACCTGATGCGGGCGGTCGACGCGGCGCTTCCAGCGCGCAGCCCCCTGCGCAGGCATCCGGCTTTCGTGCGCATGAGCCACCACCGCCGGGTCGATCGCCTGACCGTGATCCGCACCTCGAAGCCGGAGGCGATGGGCGGCCCGGCCGACTTTGCGCCGGACACCATCGCGCGCCGCATCCGGCTGGGTGAGGCCGACACGCGACAGGCGCTCGCGCAGAAGGGTCCGCCCTGAGCGCTCGCGGTGGTCGACACTGCGGCTCGCGCCGCTGGTACTCGGCGCACGGGCGTCTCGTCACGGGACCGGACAACGCGATTACTTCAGGTTGTCGATCGGCACGGGCTCGATGACATCTGCCGGGGTAAATCCAAAGATGCGGCCGAGGAAGTAAAGCTCCGCTTCCAGTGCACGCACGATGTTCTCGGCGCGGCGGAAGCCGTGCTGTTCGCCCTGGAATTCAAGATACGCGACCGGCTTGCCGCGTGCTCGCACAGCGGCGACGATGCCACGGCTCTGCGCTGGCGGGACAGCGAGATCCTCGTCGCCCTGGAACGTGATCAGCGCCGCGTCGAGTGCCTCGAGATGATGGAGGGGGCTGCGGGCGCGATAGATGGCGCGACCCTCCGGCAGCGGCGCCACCAGACGGTCCAGATATCGGCTCTCGAACTTGTGCGTGTCAGCCGCGAGCGACTCGAGGTCGGCCACGCCATAGTAGTTGATGCCTGCTGCGAAGCGCCGCGTGAAGGCGAGCCCGGCCAGAACGGTGAAGCCGCCGGCGCTGCCGCCGCGGATGGCGACCCGCTCACCGTCGACACGCCCCTGTGCGACCAGATGGTCGACGGCCGCGACCGCATCGGCGAGGTCGACGACACCCCACTCGCCGAGGAGACGGTTGCGGTAGTCCCGCCCGAATCCGCTCGACCCGCCGTAGTTCACGTTGACGACGGCGAATCCGCGCGTGGTCCAGAACTGGTGCGCCGGGCTCAGTGCCGGCGCCGCGTGCGTCGTCGGCCCGCCGTGCACCAGCACGAGCAATGGCGGCTTCGCATCCTGCGGTCCGCTGCAGAGGGGGTTGCATGGGGGATGGAAGAAGGCATGCGCTTCGCGCGCGACCCCGTCGGCGCCGGGTCGTGTGGGAAAGCGGATCGGCTCGGCCCGCGACACGAAGTCCGGCGCGAGTGGCGTCGGGCCTCCTGACCGTACAACGCGGTGCTTCCCGTCGCGCAATGAGAACGTGATGAGCGCGTGCGGCGCGGTCTCGGAGGCTGCGATCGCAAATCCGTGTTCAGCATCGAGCACGCCGACCGATCCGAACGCCACGAAGGGAAGTGAGAGCTCCGTCATTCGGCCGCTGGCGAGATCGACCAGCGCAAGCTGATCCACGGCGTTGCGGCAGATTCGTGCCAGGGCGCGGCCATCGCCGGTGAGCGCGTAGGTCGAAACGCCGAGATTCCACAGCGGCCCGCCGAAGTCCGCGTCGATCGCCGTGACCGCCTCGGTCGGCCCGTCCTTCCAGCGATACAGGTTCCAGTAGCCGCTGCGGTCCGACAGGAAGTAGAGCGTGCCATCCGCGTCCCACACGGGTTCGAGGACGGATTCGGCCGTCGTCCCGGGTGCGCCCGCAATGACGCGCAGATCCCCGAGCCCGTCGGCGCCGAGCGTTGCGACATGCAGCGTGGTCGCATCCCACGGCATGTTCGGATGGTTCCAGGCGACAAATGCAATCCGCCCGTCTGCGCTGGGGCGCGGGTAGGCGACGAAGTCCGATCGATCGAACAGCACCTGGCCGGCGGACTCGACCTCCACATCGATGGCGACGACCGCATTGACGGGCTCGCCCGGCGCGCTGTGGTCCTCGCGCACGGCGAAGAGCGTGCGCCCGTCCGAGCCGGCTGCGAAGTCGGCATAGCGGTAGCCCGCAGGCGTCAGGGCGCGCGGCGCCCTTTCGGCGCGCTGCATGTACAGCCGCTGGTCCGGGAACTCGCAGGCCACGACCCGGCCGTCGGTCATGCCGTACGCGCGGCCGCCATATTCGTGCACGCGCGAACGGACATTCGACTCGGCGTTTGTCACGTCCTCGATGACGCCGCGCGCCGCTTCCGTGACCAGCACACTGCGCCCACGCTCCTGCGGCCGCGACTCGATCCAGTAGAGCTGCCCACGATGCGCCGTCGCATACGCCAGGCTGAGGGACGCCGCAGCCACGTCACGCGCCGTAAGCGGCGATGGCCAGCTGCCGAAGGGAGTACAGATCGATGCCATGGGAGCCCGGGGACGAGTCTGAGGCGACAATAGCGGCTCGCTCCTCACGCCCGCAAATGATTCGCCTCACCGAACTCCGGCTCCCCCTCGACCATGCCGACGCGGCCCTGCGCGCGGCCATCGTTGCGCGCCTTGAGGTGGCCGACACGGATCTGCATTCATTCAGCGTGTTCCGGCGGGCGGTGGATGCCCGCCGCAAGAGCGCCGTGATGCTCACCTACACGGTGGACTGCGAGGTGCGTGACGAAGCCGCCGTACTTTCCGCGCACCCTGGCGACCCGCACGTGAAACCGGCGCCGGACACGAATTACCGCTTCATTGCACATGCGCCGGCAGATTTCCATGACCGCGGGCGGCCTCGGCCGGTCGTCATCGGCTTCGGTCCGTGCGGCATCTTCGCTGCCCTGGTGCTGGCGCAGATGGGACTGCGGCCGATCGTGCTCGAGCGCGGCAAGCGCGTCCGCGAACGCACCAAGGACACGTGGGGACTATGGCGCAAGGGTGTGCTGAATCCGGAGTCGAACGTCCAGTTCGGCGAGGGCGGCGCCGGAACGTTCTCCGACGGCAAGCTGTGGAGCCAGATCAGCGATCCGCGCCACCTGACGCGCAAGGTGCTGACAGAGTTCGTCAAGGCCGGCGCGCCGGAAGAAATCCTGTACGTCGCGAAGCCGCACATCGGCACCTTCCGCCTCGTCAGCATGGTCGAGAAGATGCGCGCGGAGATCGAGTCGCTTGGCGGCGAGATCCGCTTCGAGCAGCGCGTTATCGATGTCTTCATCGAAGGCGGCGCGATTCGCGGGGTCACGGTGGCGAATCCCGCGCGTCCCGAGGGCGAGGTGCTGGATGCGGATCACGTCGTGCTGGCGCCGGGCCACAGCGCGCGCGACACGTTCGCGATGCTCCATGCGCGCGGCGTCTACATGGAAGCGAAGCCGTTTTCGGTGGGCTTCCGCATCGAACATCCGCAAAGCGTCATCGACCGTGCGCGCTACGGCGCCCATGCCGGTCACCCGAAGCTCGGCGCGGCCGACTACAAGCTGGTGCATCACGCCAGCAACGGCCGCTCGGTCTACAGCTTCTGCATGTGCCCCGGCGGCACCGTGGTCGCCGCGACGTCCGAAACGGGGCGCGTCGTCACCAATGGCATGAGCCAGTACTCGCGCGCCGAGCGCAACGCCAATGCCGGCATCGTCGTCGGCATCGCGCCCACGGACTACGCGCGTTCCGGCCCCGTGGAGGATCGCCATTCAAGTGCTGTCCACCCGCTCGACGGAATCGAGTTCCAGCGGCAATGGGAGTCACGCGCGTTCGA
>DAOMFI010000026.1:15509-22619 GCA_035429725.1 Burkholderiaceae bacterium
GCGATCGATGCTCAACATCGAGCCGTCCGCGGCGACGGCCGGCGCTCTGGCGTGAAACCTGCTCGCTTCGCGGCACGCGCACTCAGGCGCGCAGTTTCGATCGCGCGCGGCGCACTGCTGTCGGCCCGTGGCGACGCAGCGCATCGGCCGTCTGGTTGGCGGTGACCGCGGCCAAAGGAAAGACGACGCGCATGATGTCGTCACGACGGTTCCAGGCCATGGGAGTGGACTCGTAGAAGGCGGCGACGTCGGGAAACACACCCCACTGATGGCGCGAATGACCGGAGTCCCCCGTTACGAACTGCACAAACGACGGCGACCGGCCGTCCCAGTCGACACGGCCATCGGCACGCACGCCATAGCCCAGCTGCCGCCCTTCGGCGCGCAGTGCTGCCCGCGCGGCACGAAAGAGCGGACGGTCGACGACATAGCTGTCGGTCGCGATCCAGGCGCCGTCCAGCCTGACTTCGGTGTAGCTGTGGTCAAAAAACGGTGTCCGCAAGTCGAGCAGGCCTCGCAGCAGCGATGCGTCGAGATCGACGAACTGCTGCCGCGCCTCGATGCCCGCCGCACGCAGCATCGCGATGAAGAGCGTCGACTTCGTGTTGCCGTAGCCGACGCCGGCGGACAGCACCTCGGCGGCCGACATCGCATAGAAGTGGGGAGCGAAGCCGAAGCGCACTTCGTCGCGCACGAAGTCGTGAATGGCGACGGCGCGCTCGCGCGGCGTCTGGTGGCCCTCGACGAGCCGCGCGACCTGATGCGTGATGGCGGCGTGGGTGTCATCGACCAGCACCCGGGCCAGCACCGGGTTCATCGACAGCAGGGGGCCGATCAGCCACGCCGTGCTGGCGTGCAGGGCGCGGCGGCGGCCGGGTCGGGCAGGCGGGCGATTCATGCGTGCAGTCTGATGTGCGATCGTGAAGTTCCCGTGAAGATCCGCGCCGGTCTCCACTCTGCGCGCGGCGATGAGACTGAGTCAGGATGGACGCCAACCCTGCGCTCGAGTTCCGCGGATCGCAGATCATCACTTCAATGCGTGAGGGCAGTCTGGCGCGATCCAGCGACGGCGTGAGTGTGCCCGCCCCATGTTGCACGGACATTGCTGTGCAGTGACGGTGCGTCGCGTTGGCTGCCTTATGCTGCGGTCAGCCGGGTTCCCTCTCGCAGCTCTGAAGGTCATGACTCCCTCTGCGGCTTCCGTCGTTGATTCGCGTATCGCGTGGTGGCGGCTGGTGGCGACACTGATCATGTCGACGCTGGGCGGTGTCGGCATGTGGTCGGTCATCGTGGCCTTGCCCGCCGTGCAGGCGGAGTTCGGCGTCGATCGCGGCACCGCCTCGCTGCCCTATACGCTGACGATGATCGGCTTCGGCTTCGGCGGCATTGTCATGGGCAAACTGACGGATCGCTACGGAGTGAGCCTGCCGCTCGCGTTTGCGACGCTCGCGCTGGCACTGGGCTACGGCGCTGCGGCGCTCGCGCCCACGCTGCTGACCTACGCGCTGGCACAGGGCCTGATGATCGGCTTTCTTGGCAGCTCCGCGACGTTCGGGCCGCTCCTGGCCGACATCTCGCACTGGTTCGAGCGCCGCCGAGGCCTCGCCGTGTCGATCGTGGCCTGTGGCAACTACCTGGCCGGCACGGTCTGGCCGCCGATCGTGCAACACCTCATCGAGACCGTCGGCTGGCGCCACACGCACCTGTTGATTGGAGTGGTGTGTCTGCTGACGATGCTGCCGCTGACGCTGGTGCTGCGGCGCCCGCCGCCGCACGCGGGGCACGCGCACGCCGCTGCGCAGGCGCTCCGCCCGCCGCGGGATCTCGGGATTTCGCCGCGCGCTCTGCAGACGTTGCTCGTGATCGCAGGCCTCGCCTGCTGTGTCGCCATGTCGATGCCGCAGGTCCATATCGTGGCCTACTGCGGCGACCTCGGCTATGGTCCGGCCGCGGGCGCACAGATGCTCTCGCTGATGCTGGGCTTCGGCATCGTGAGCCGGCTGCTGTCCGGCTGGATCGCCGATCACATCGGCGGCCTGCGCACGCTGCTGCTCGGCTCGGCGCTGCAGGGGGTGGCGTTGGCGATGTACCTCTTCTTCGACGGCCTGACGTCGCTTTTCATCGTGTCCGCGCTGTTCGGACTGTTCCAGGGCGGCATCGTGCCGAGTTATGCGATCGTGGTTCGCGAGTTCTTTGCTCCGCAGCAGGCCGGCGCACGGGTCGGGCTCGTCCTGATGGCCACCTTGTTCGGCATGGCGCTGGGCGGCTGGATGTCGGGCGCGGTGTACGACCTGACAGGCTCGTATCGCGCCGCGTTCCTCAACGGGACCCTGTGGAACCTGCTGAACCTGATGATCGTGGTCTGGCTGATGCGACGGCCAGGAGCGCGCTTCAGTGCGCCGCGGGCGCGGGCAGCGTAAGGCGCGACTCGTCGATGGCATAGCACGCCAGCACGCGGCCAGCGGCGTCGAACAGGGCCTCCGCGTCTTCTGCGCTGACGATACCGGTGTCGATGAAGTGATCCGGGAAGCGCGAGGTGCCGTAAAAGTAGCTGCGCGGCAGTCCGGCGAGGTCGAGGTAGTGGATCTCGTAGGCGTAGCGCGCCAGTTCGCTGACCAGGCCGAGCTGTTCGTCCAGGTGATGGGTCACGTTGGTGCGCACGTAGGCCTGCATCTCCTCGTTCGGTATCAGGCGCGACGACATCAGGTTAGCCAGGTAGTCGCCGACGCGCGCCAGTGTTTTGCGGGCGAGCGCCTTGGGCAGTTCGTCGCGGTCGGGTTCGATCGACTGCAGTTCCTCGGCCACCGCGGCGCGCTGCGGCTCAGGAATCGCAGCGACCACGCGTGCGAACGTCGTGCCGAGTTCGGCGCGTGCCTCGAAGTACGCGGGCCGGTTTGCTTCGGGCAGGCGCAGGATCTTCGCTGTGTGTGCGATGTGTCCCCATTCATGCATGACGCGCGCCCCGAGCAGCAGGCGGTGATAGGGCGGCGCAGCTACCGCGCTGGCATTAAAGGCCGGCTGCTGAATCTCGTAGACCACGGCACGTCGTGCCGCATCAATGTAGGTGCCGCCGCCCGTCTCGAGGACGGAACAGTGCGTCGGCAGGGCGTCCACGTCGTGCACCCGCCCGAGGAACTGGCGCGAACGCTCGTCGATCGTGCGCAGGTCGGCGTGGATGCTGGCCACCGCGTCGTCGTTGGCGTCGGCCAGCACGCGCCGGACGCGGATCGGGTCGTCGTGCTGCGGCGTCCACAGCGTACCGCCGTGCGGGCCATGCACGATGACATGCGCCCTCGACTGAAGCAGCCAGTCGCACAGTGCATCGAGCGCGCCCGAGCGCGATGCAACGACGGCCGGCGCCGCAACGGCCGCGCGCACGGCGTCCTCGGCGGCGGCGCCCAGCGCCATCAATTGCGGCTGCAGGCGCTTCGGCACATAAAGGTCTGCTCCGTCGATGTGCAGATGCGGCTCCGTCAGTTCCTGCTGTGGCACCCGCAGCGGGTCCTGCAGCAGTTCGTCGACCCAGCCGAGGGCCTCGGCGAGCGCAACGAAGGCCGCCGCATCCGGACGCCGGGCGCGGCGCGCAGCGTCCGTGAACGCCATGCGGCTGGCCGCGTCGCGCTCGAACCAGTAGCTGAGGTTGTAGGCGATCGTCGCCGGCACCGAACGCAGCAGCGACAGCCGCTCCATGTGTACGAGCAGCGCCGCGACGTATTCCGGATGGGTGTCCAGATCCGCGGTGTACAGCATCGACGACGTGCCGCGGAACGGTTCGAGATAAGGCAGGATGCCGCGCGCTTCCGCCACGACCAGCAGGTTCGTCTGGCGTGGCGGGAACCACGCGCCAGGCGCCGCCGCGTGCAGGGCACGGCAGCGCTGCCAGTAAAGCCGGAAGCCGGAATCGAGGCAGGCCAGTTGATCGGCCGACAGCCGCTGTTCCCGCACGAGAAGCGCGCCGAACGCGGGCTCGACGCCGTGCTCGCCCAGGACCTCGGCGGGGACGACGAAGGCGTTCGCCTGTGCGAGGCAGAAACGCCGCAGCGCGGGCGAAACCTCTTCGGCAGGTAAGGGAAGGGCGGATCCCATGGCGTTGAACACTAGCATCGGCCGCGCCAGTGCAAGCCCGCGGAAAGTCCCGAAACGGCCCGCTTACGCGCTTTCGAAGCGTGACGTGCAGGGCAATGCAGTGCGACAACGCTCCTGAAACCCTCATCCGAACGTATGAGTCGGAGCCTCTTCCGTTCGGCTGAAAAAGGCGGCTTTTGAGAGGGGAACCCCCCCTTCAAGGCTGCCCCTCACGCGGCGCGGTACCTGCGACTCATCCGTCTCACCGATTTTTTCCCGGCGGCCACGGCGGCACAGTGCGCTACCCGTCAGCAGTGGCACTGGGAGGAAGACGATGAACATGGACGTGACTTCAGGGATCAAGGCGAGAGTTGCCAATGCCTTGTGCGGTTCCCTTGTCGTATTGGCAGCAATCTCGCTAACAGCGTGCGGTGGCGGCGGCGGCGATGCCGCGACGCCCGGCGCAAGCGGCGCGCCTGGCGCGTCGGGGGCGCCGACCACGGCGATCTCCGCGACGCCGACCGCGATGTCGCCAGCGACAGGCATGGCACCCCTGGAAGTGACCTTCATGGCGATGGAGCCCAAGGGCAACATCGCAAGCTACGAATGGGACATGAAGGACAACAGCCCGGTCAAGATGGGCCAGTCCGTTCAACATACGTTCGTCGAGCCCGGTAGCTACACGGTTACGCTGACGGTGAAAGATGCGGCCGGTAACTTCAATCGCGGCTCGGTCATGGTGAGTGTCGCCGAAGGCGGCACCTGCAACGTCGTCCCGGCGCAATTCACCAGCATCGTCTGGCCAGCGATGAGTTCCGGCGCGAGCTCCTGCCTGACCTGCCATGCGACGGGCCTGCCTGCCGGCGGCACGAACCTGGTGTTCGTCCGTGGCGGCACCGAGCTGCAGAACTACAACGTGCTGCGCAACTACGCACGCGCCTCGAGCGACACACTGCTGTCGAAGGTCATCGGTGGCATGAACCACACCGGCGGCAAGCCCTTCGTCGATGCCAACTCCACGCCGTACAAGGCGCTGACGGAGCTCGTGCCTGAAATGAAGCAGGCCTGCACGACGACGAGCGCGCCGGTCGCGGGTCAGTTCTGGAACGGCGTGAGCTTCGCCGATGACCAGACCGTTCTGGCCAAGGCCGCGATCCTGTTCGCGGGCCGCAACCCGACGGCGGCCGAGTCCAAGGCCGTGGCCGATGGCGGTGCTCCGATGCTGCGCACGACGATCCGCAGCCTGATGACAGGCCCGGCCTTCGAAGCGTTCCTGAACGAGGCTGGCGACACGTGGTTCCTGACGCGCGGTGTCACGGTGTTCGGCAACAACATGGGTCTGAACGCAACCGACCTGCCGAGCGCGGCCGATGTCATCAACAACACGAACCTGGCCGCGGGCGTCCGCAATCGCTTCCAGCAGGCGATGATGAACGAGCCGGTCTCGCTGATGAAGTACATCGTCAACAACGACAAGCCCTGGACCGACATGGTTGCGGGCAACTACACGGTCGTCAATGGTCTGCAAGCGCGGTACCTGGGCGCCAAGGTCACGGGCACGTTCACAGCCGCCGATCCGATCGCCGATGCGACCAGTGACATGCAGTACCTGCCGGCCGTGCTGCCGAACGGGCGCCTGGCGGGTGACCGTGAGCACGCTGGTGTGATCTCGACGCACGCCTGGCTGCAGCGCTTCCCGACGACGCCGACCAACCGCAACCGTCATCGCGTCTACATCCTGTCCAAGCAGTTCCTGGCCACCGATGTCGCGGCCCTGGCGATGCGTCCGATCGACGACAGCGCCAACTTCAAGGTGCCGACGGTCGAGAACGCCAACTGCTCTGTCTGCCATACCGTCATCGATCCGATCGCGGCGGGCTGGCAGAACTGGCAGGAGAACAACCGCTACCTGCCGTTCCGTACTGCCGCCGGCAAGGACCATGCACTGCCGGCTGTCTATCGCAACAACAACTATCCGAAGGACAAGGACGGCAAGGCTTATTACGTCGATGGCGACAACTGGTTCCGCGACCAGCACGCACCGGGCTACGGCAACACGCCGATGCCGGGCGGCGTGACGGGCAACAACACCGCGCTGCAGTGGCTGGGCTCGCAGGTGGCAGCTGACGCGCGCTTCGCCAAGGGTGCGGTGCACTTCTGGTACAAGGTCGTGTTCAACCGCGAACCCCTGAAGGCGCCGACCGACCAGGCCGCTCCGGGCTACGCCAATCAACTGGCCGCCTACAACGCGCAGGTCGAGGAGTTCAAGGCGATCGCCGAGCGTTTCGCGACCAACCGTGGCAACGGCGCATTCAACGTCAAGGACCTGCTGGTCGATCTCGTCACCAGCCAGTGGTTCAAGGCACAGAAGGCGACGGGCATCAACACGGCACGCGGGCTTGAACTGGCCGACGTCGGCAGCCAGGCGATGCTGAATCCGGCCGCGCTGAACCGCAAGCTCCTGAGCGTGACCGGCGTGGCATGGAACCAGTTCAACAACCAGTACGCAGGCCAGGCGCTGAACTACGGCAACTTCGACGGCGGACTCAACCGCATGGCGCGCGCCAACGAGTACACGATGGTCCAGACGATGATCGCCGACCGCATGATGTCCGAGCTGTCGTGCAACATCGTGATGACGGACTTCAACAAGCCGGTGGCCAACCGCCTGCTGTTCGGCGGTGTCACGCTCGCCAACACGCCCGCCACAGCGGACGGTGATGCGGCGATCCAGCAGGCAGCCAAGAACCTGCACAAGGCCCTGTGGAAGGAAGACGTCCCGGTGACCGATGCTGAAGTGCAGCGCACGGTGGGTCTGTTCAAGGCGGTCTGGGCCGATCGCGCTACGGCGCCGACGCGCCCGACGAACTGCTCATATAACAACACCAACGATCCGAACTACACGGGCCGCTCGTGGGCTGCCGTCATCGCCTACATGATCGGCGACGCGAAGTTCCTGTTCGAATAACCGCGCATCGCCAAGAAGAGAAGGAGCATTCAAATGATCGACCGTAGAGACTTCTTGAAGATCGCCAGCGCGGTGAT
>DAOMFI010000026.1:22719-23876 GCA_035429725.1 Burkholderiaceae bacterium
CGAGCGCATCAAGGCGCAGGCGGCCAGCAACCTCGTGCCGCGCGCGCAGCTGGTCAATGCGCAGTTCGACGCGGCGTCCAATTCGCGGGCTCTGCTGGCACGGGTGTCGGACTTCCTCCCGGCCACGTTCGACAACGCGGCGCACGTCGGTCTGGTCGCGGCCCAGGCCGGGATCACCTCGACGCTGCAGTTCGCGAGCGGTGGCTTCGACGGGCACAGTCAGCTGGCCAACAGCTATAACGGTGCCAACGGCGCACTAACGCGCCTAACCGACCTGGTGGATTACATCATCACCAAGGCCGGGACGATGGGCATCGCCAACCGGCTCTTCATCCGCATCTACTCGGAGTTCGGCCGCACGCCGCTCAACGGCGGCAATGGCAAGGACCACCACTCGGTCGGAACGCAGATCCTGATGGAAGCGACGCCGCCGGCCTGGGGCAATCGCGTGTTCGGAGCCAGCGGTCCGAGGCACCAGCAGGTGAAGGTCGATCCGGCCACCGGGGCGGTCGATGCGGTCAACGGCAAGGTCATGGCGCCGCGTCACGTGCATGCGGCAATTCGCAAGTACCTCGGCATCCAGACCACGGATCCGCGGTTCCAGCTGAATGTGCCGTCGACCGAGAACTTCGACATCTTCAATCCGGCCGCGAAGACGGGTTACCCGAACCTGTAATCGTTTTCCCGGCGCGCGCGGTGCGCGCCGGTTTCCTGCGGGCGCCTGGACTACCATGCGCCCGCTTTCATTTGCAGCCCCCCGATCAACCGCCCATGGACAAACTCGCCTGCTCCCGCCCGCCGATGAACCGCCTGCGCGTGCTCGCTCCAGTGCCGATGCTATTTGCGATGGCACTTGCCTCATCGGCCGGCACGGCGGCCGAGTTGCGCGGCTTTGCCAGCCTCGGGCTCAAAGGACTGATCCTGTTCCAGCCGTGTGAAGGCAGGAAGCTCGCGCCGCGCACGCTCAAAGTCGAAGACGCCACGCCCGAAGCAGCCCTGACCGCCGGCATCGACGACGTGCGCAAGATCATGCTGGAGTCGGGACGCCCGCTCTACGTGGAATTCCGCGGCGACGTCGCCGGCCTGACCGCGACGGCGCGGCAGTTTCAGCGTGCGCTGGGTACTGTCGCCACCTGCGACAACGCGCCGACGGACAT
>DAOMFI010000026.1:23976-29484 GCA_035429725.1 Burkholderiaceae bacterium
GACGCAGGCGTGCGATTAGGGCGCGCCGCGGGCCGCATGGCCTGACGTTTGCCCATCCTTGCAGGGCTGGCCGGTGCATGCCATCGTCGGTCTGCAGCCGCCGTGCTGTCCTGGCGCGCCACCCAAGAGCGCGCCGGCTTGGCCACCTGTGCCAGAGGAGACTCCTGATGAAGCGCCTGCTTGCCCTGCTGTTGCTGCCGATCGCATGGGCCGTCTCGGCCCAGCCGTGTCCGGACAAGAACATCATGTACTGGCAGGCGTTTCCTCCGGGCGGCGAGACCGACATCTCGGGTCGCCACCAGCAGGTCGTGCTGAAGAAGAAGTGCCCGTCGATCGACATGATCATCCAGTACAAGCCGGGTGCCGGAGGCGGCCTGATGTGGGCGCAGCTCAACCAGTTGCCGGGCGACGGCCAGAATATCGTCGGTATCAACCTGCCGCACATGGTGTTCCAGCCGCTTGAAGGACAGGTGCAGTACAAGACGGAAGACATCGTGCCCGTCTACTGGTACCACTACACGCCCGATGCGCTGGTGGTGCTCGAGTCGAGTCCGATCAAGACCTTCCAGGACTTCATCAAGGCCGCCAAGGCCGATCCGGGCAAGCTGAGCCTGGGCGGTTCCGGCCTCAACTCCGCCAACCATGCCGCGAACGAACGCATGAATGCCGCGTTCGGTGTGAAGACGACTTACATCCCGTTCAAGGGCACGGGCGACATGACGACCTCGGTCCTCGGCGGGCATGTCGACGGCGCGATGACCTACACGGCGTTCGCGATCAACAACAAGGGCAAGGTGCGTGCGCTGGCGGTCGCGATGGACAAGCGCCACCCGCTGCTGCCTGACACGCCGACCTTCAAGGAACTCGGTGTGGACTGGGTCGATGGTGCCTACCGCGGCATCGCGATGCCGAAGTCGACGACGCCGGAACAGCGCAAGCGCATGTCCGACCTCTGGGCCGTGCTCAACAACGACCCCGAGATGAAGGAACTCGCCGCCAAGAGCGGCTTCGAGCTGATCAACGTCGGCATCGAAGGCATGGACAAGTTCATGGCGGAAAAAATTCGCGTGTACAACGGCGCTGCCAAGCAGATGGGGATCGGCAAGTAGAGCGTGAGGGTCGTGGCTCCCGCGGTACGACGGGCGCCCCGGCCAGCCTGAACCGGCATAGGCTCGAGCCGAGACTCTCGTCTTTACATCATCGACGGGGCGGACTAAGGTCAGCGCGCCGAAGTGAAGCCGCGCAGGCGGCGGAGGACATCATGTATCAGCGCATCCTGTTGGCCTACGACGGGTCGGAATCCGGCCAGAAGGCCTTGCTGGACTGCCACGACATCGCGCAGTGGAGTCAGGCCGAACTGCACCTGGTCGCGGTCATGCCCAACCCTGCTGCCTTCATTGCCGTCGATGGCGGCGTCTACGACGCCGGCCGCGATGAGATCGAGCGCAAGAAGTACAACGCCATCCTGGAAGATGGCCTCGAAAGGTTGAAGCAATCCGGCCACTCCGCGCGTGGCGAGGTCCTCGTGGGGGATTCGGTCTATGAAATCACCGAATACGCGCGCAAGATCAACGCCGATCTCATCGTCGTCGGCCACAAGCATCTCGAGGGCTGGGCTGCGCGCTGGTGGCGAGGTTCGACGTCGGCCTCACTGATCGAGCATGCGCACTGCAACGTGCTCGTCGTGATCACCCACTGAGCCTCGCTTGACCTGAGAAAGCGTCGCTGCGCTGCGCGCCGCCCGACGAAGAACGGGCGCCGCGTGAAGGGGCTTGCGCCCGGATGCCTCAACGCAGCGCGCGCGCTTCGAAACGGGCGAGGATCGTGCCGGCTGCGTCGAAGAGCTCGAGGTGCTGGCCGATAACCTTCCACGTCCGCACCCGAGGCAATGTCTCGAGATATTCTTTCTCGGTGTCCATGCCGGCCACGCAGGCCATCATCGAACCCGCCAGCGTGCCGAAGCTGAGATTATTGCCGTTCAGCTCGTAGCTGCCCGTGAACCGGTTGCAGCCGCCCGACCCCGTCGCGCGCTGGTGCGCACCGGCTGACTGCAGGATGAGGCTGGGCTCGCGCTGGTTCGCGGCCGCGAGCACCGGTTTGCCATTGAGCGCGGTCAGCTTCCAGTACATGTTGACCAGCTCGGCGGTGGCGAAGCGCACGCCGCAGGTCTCGCCCGGCCACACTCCGACAAAGCGTTGCACGACGAGCGTCGGCTGCGCCTTGCCCCCGGCGCGGGTCAACTGCCTGACCTCGCCCTCGAGGCTGACCAGCAATTCATCCTCGGTCTCGCGACGGGCCTTGGCATATTCGCGTTCGAGGGTCGCGCCCGCTTCGGAAGGGGCTACGGGCCAGCGCTGCCGCGTCAGGCATTCGGTGAAGACGCCTGCATCGCCTTCGCGGCGATACATGCCGCGCATCGTGAGGCGAGGCTCCAGCGGCTCGAAGCGGGGTTGGCGCACCAGCGTGTAGTTCAGTTTCGATTCGATGTCCCGCCCGTCCTGGCCCAACAATCGCAGCGTGCCTGCATCGATGACGCGAAACCGCAGCGGCGCTTCGCGCCCGCCTTGCAGCACGAGCGTGCCGCGGTCACTCGACAGCACCCACGTGCCGATGTCATAGACAGGTTCGGCGCTGCGGCCTTCGTAGAACGTGCTGAGGAAAAATGAACCATCGGCAAAGAGATTGAGCCCGTAGCGCAGCGCGGCGCAGTCGGCACAGGGCAGATCGCCTCTGAAGGTGGCGGGCAACGCCCCCAACGGCGATCCCTGGGGCGCGTCGACGAGAGCGGGTCGCGGGCCGGCCGCACGCAGCAGGACGGCAACTTCGCGACCGTGCCCGTGCGTCAGCACGGGGTAGACGCGGTCGGTCGTCAGCGCGAGCTTGCCGTCGATGCTGATTGTCGCGCGCACCGCATAGCGCCGCCGCGCATCGACCTTGCCGGGACCGAGATCGATCGTGAACGCGATTGGCGGAGCACCGGGGTTCTCGATCCGAGTCGAGCCGATCACGACCGCAGCGGCGCCGACGCGTGAGATGTCCTCCACGCGTGCCTCGAAGACTGCCGTGCGAGGCAGGGTCTCGGGCTGCAGGAAGGCGGCCGTGCCCGTGACCGTTTCGGCGCGGGCAGTGAAGGGTACGGTGACCAGCGCCAAGGCAAATGTCAGGAGGGGGCCAAGTCTCATACGGTCGATCCAATGGCTGCACAGCGTGCTGTAAACCTGCTCCACGATTGTGCCGCGTTCCGGCGACAAGGCCGGTCGGGCAGCTTCAAACAAAAAAGCCCGCCGGGCTGGGCGGGCTCGCTTGCAGGCGGCAGCGGCTAGGTTCGGCGCGCGCGGCGCCGGGCGACGCCGAGCCCCGCGAACGCGAGACCCAGCAGCGCGATCGACGCCGGCTCCGGCACCTGGATCAGCGTTCCGCGGATCTCTCCCCCCGGGAACGTCTGCGTGTGGATGTTGAGGTAGGCCTCGCCGGCGAGCATGCCTGCGAGCAGATAGGCGAACGCGGTTTCAGGGGTTCCGCCATGGTCCGTAATGAAGGCCGCCCGATAAGACGAGGCGAGCGACATGTCGAAAGTATTCGTGAAGGAACCGCTCGTGACGCCGAGCGGAAAGCCGATGAACGACGGCGTCTGAGTGGCTACCGGCGCATTGTCTGCCGGCGTGGGCGCACAGCAATGGATGTGCGACGCGGTGGTGGGTCCCAGCAGGCCGCTGAAGATGACGTCGAGGGTCATCAGCTTTGCAACGGTGTCGATGTCGACCGTGGCGCTGCCGGTGCCTGGCGAAGCGTTGGCCGGATTTTCGTTGGCGCCGCTCAGACTGACCGTGAAGTGAATGATCGCCGCCTGGGCGGTCGCTGCGGACAATGACAACACTGCCAGCAGGGCAAGTAGCGTGCGCTTCATGGGACACCTCCGCAGAATCAGGCCGGCCACCGTTGGCAGCAGACTGATCTGCAAGCAAGCAATGCACCAAGGCCAAAAATCAATGACCTGCGCGTGGCGAGTGGCGCCGATGTCAAAGCGATCGACAGCCTGGCCCGACGGTGGATTGCCTGCGGAACGCGCCGACAGTCCGTCACGCCGTGGGCCAGGAGACTGTCACCCCAGGCAGAACACGTTCAGCTTGTTGCCATCGAGGTCGCGGAAATAGCCGGCGTAGAAGCCTTCACCCCGGGGCCCCGCGGCTCCCTCATCCTTGCCGCCAAGCGCGAGCGCCTTCCGGTAGACGCGATCGACCTTCTCCTTCGAGTCGACAGCAATCGCCACCATCACGCCATTGCCCACGGTCGCAGGCTGGCCGTCATACGGCGTCATGATTCCGAGCGCCGGTCTGTGCTTCGATACGCCCCACGCGTAGCCGCGGCCGAAATCCATCAGGCGCTTGCCGCCGATCTCCGCGAGCAACGCATCGTAGAAAGCCGTGGCGCGCGGCAGATCGTTGGTGCCCAGCGTGACGTAACCAATCATGAAATGCTCCAGCGGATGGGGAAGGGCGCGAGTGTAGTCAGGGTCGTCGCCCGCGCTGGGCGCCATCGCGCGAGTAAGCTCGGCGATCCTCGGATCAAGTGAGGCGCGGCATGGAGCATTCCGCACTGATCGTCGGCGCCGGCAGCGGCGTCAGCGCGTCGTTCGCGCGCGTGCTGGCGAGCCACCGATATCGCGTCGTGCTGGCCTCGCGCCAGGCCGCCGCCCGCACGCCTGAGCTTCCGGACGCGCTGCGCATGGCCTGCGACGCGTCCGACCCGCACGATGTTGCCCGGCTCTTCGAGCGCATCGATGCCGAACTGCCCCCGCTGGCCGTCGTGCTCTACAACCCGAGCTTCCGCAGCCGGGGTCCGCTGGTGGATCTCGTCGCCGATGACGTCCAGCGTTCGCTGCAGGTCACGGCCTTTGGTGCGTTCCTGGTCGCGCAGCAGGCCGCGCGCCGGATGCTGCGACACGGCTCCGGAACGCTGCTGTTCACCGGCGCATCGGCCAGCGTCAAGGGCTATGCGCAATCCGCGCCGTTTGCGATGGGCAAGTTCGCGCTGCGCGGCCTGGTGCAGAGCATTGCAAGGGAACTGGCGCCGCAGAACATCCACGTCGCGCATCTCATCATCGATGGCGCCGTGCGTGGCAGCGGCTACCCTGAAGCGACCCAGGACAGCCAGCTCGATCCCGACGCGATCGCCCAGACGATGTGGCACCTGGTTCAGCAGCCGCGCACCGCGTGGAGCTGGGAGATCGAAGTCCGGCCGTGGGTGGAAAAGTTCTAGGCCGGTTTGCGGACCCCGGGGCCGCGACTACCGGGTCGATCGCGCCGGCTGGTCGCGCCGCACGGTGACACGCTTTCCGCGCAAGGAGGTCGCGCGCAGCGCGCGGATCGCGTCTTCGGCGATCGTGTCGGAAACCTCAACCAGCGAGTAGCGCTCCTCGATCTCGATGGCGCCGATCTCGCGCGCGCTGATGTTGGCCTCGTTCGCGATCGCGCCGACCAGATCGGCGGGTCGCAGCCCGGCACTGCG
>DAOMFI010000027.1:0-9311 GCA_035429725.1 Burkholderiaceae bacterium
ATTTGACCCCGACCCTGCGAACCGCAGATAATTCGCGCCCGCGGCGGATTAGCTCAGCTGGTTAGAGCAGAGGAATCATAATCCTTGTGTCCGGGGTTCGAGTCCCTGATCCGCCACCACTTTCCTCTTCGACGATGCGCGCACCTGGATTCCTGATCGCCGTCACGCTCGTCGCATCATTGGTCGCTGGCTGCGGCAGTTCAAAGACCCAGCCGGACGGCAGCGTGATCGGCACGATGACCCGCGGCCAATTGCCCGAGGTCACGATCGACGGCAAGGCGATGCGCCTGGCGCCCGGAGCGCGTGTCTACAACGCCGCTAATCTCACGATCACGCCCAACCAGGTGCCCGCGGAATCCCGCGTGCGTTACAAGACCGACGCGACGGGCCAGGTGAGCCAGATCTGGCTGCTGCCGCCCGAGCGCTGACGCCGCGTCCGCCTCTGTCGGCGGGGCGGACCGCCCCGTAGAATCCGCCGTCTTACTTCGCCACCGGCTCTACACCGGCCCGCGACCATGACCACGAAGAAACTCTACATCCGCACGTTCGGATGTCAGATGAACGAGTACGACTCGGACAAGATGTCCGATGTGCTCAATGCCGCGCAGGGGCTGACGCCGACCGATGATCCCGCGGAAGCCGACGTCATCCTGTTCAACACCTGCTCGGTACGAGAGAAGGCGCAGGAGAAGGTCTTTTCCGATCTCGGGCGCGTCAAGCACCTGAAGCGCGAGCGGCCCGACCTCGTCATCGGCGTCGGCGGCTGCGTGGCGAGCCAGGAGGGCGCGGCGATCGTCGAGCGCGCACCGTACGTCGACATCGTGTTCGGCCCGCAGACACTGCACCGCCTGCCGCAACTGATCGAGGAACGGCGTCGCACCGGGCGCCCGCAGGTCGATATCTCGTTTCCCGAGGTCGAGAAGTTCGATCATCTGCCGCCGGCCCGCGTCGAGGGTCCGAGCGCCTTCGTCTCGATCATGGAAGGTTGCAGCAAGTACTGCAGCTTCTGCGTCGTGCCGTATACGCGCGGCGAAGAAATCTCGCGCCCGCTGGACGACGTGCTGACCGAAGTCGCCGATCTCGTGGACCACGGCGTGCGTGAAGTCACGCTTCTGGGCCAGAACGTCAACGCGTACCGGGGCGCGATGGGTGGCGCGGGCGAAGTGGCGGACTTCGCGCTGCTGCTGGAGTACATCGCCGAGATTCCCGGTATCGAGCGCATCCGTTACACCACGTCGCACCCCAAGGAGTTCACTCAGCGCCTGATCGACGTGTACGCGCGCGTGCCAAAACTGGTCGATCACCTGCACCTGCCCGTGCAGGCCGGAAGCGACCGCGTGCTTGCCGCGATGAAGCGCGGCTACACCGTGCTGGAGTACAAGTCGATCATCCGGCGGCTCCGCCAGGTGCGGCCCGGAATCTCCCTGTCATCGGACTTCATCGTAGGCTTTCCCGGCGAAACCGAAGAAGACTTCGGCAAGACGATGCGGCTGGTGGAAGACATCGGATTCGACGCGTCGTTTTCCTTCGTCTACAGCAAGCGGCCGGGGACGCCCGCGGCGGATCTCGTCGACGAAACACCGTCCGCACTTAAGCTCGCGCGCCTGCAGACGTTGCAAGCGGTGCTGAACGCCAACGTCGCCCGCATCAGCGAATCGATGGTCGGGACCGTGCAACGCGTGCTGGTGGAGGGTCCGTCGCGGCGCGATCCGTCCGAACTGATGGGCCGCACGGAAAACAACCGCATCGTCAACTTCGCCGGCGCTGGGCGCCTGGTTGGCCAGATGATCGATCTGCGCGTCACTCAGGCGCTGCCGCATTCGCTGCGCGGAGAAGTGCTGGTCCGCGAGGGCGCCGGCGCTCCGGCCTGAACGGGTAACCCGCGAGCGCACGGCGAGTAAGAAGCGCGGATAACGCAAGGCAGAGCGGAAGGCTAGACTTCACACGTGGTCCGTCGCAGCGCAACCTCAGCCAAAAAGGTCCTGACCTTCGCCTCGGACGTCGACAACGACGACCTCGCGAACGTCACGGGACCGCTCGATGTGAACCTGCGGCAGGTCGAGACCGAGTTCGACGTCGCCATTGCGCGACGCGGTCACCAGTTCCGGGTTGAAGGCAGCGCCGAAAATGCGCAGGCCGCCGTCAAGCTGCTCGAACACTTCCTGCAGCGTGCGCACCGCACCGGCCGGCCGGTCTCGGTCGACGACATCCAGCTCTATGTCGTCGAGCAGCGCGGCGATCGCGTTGCGCAGGGTGAGCCGAAGGAAAGCTCGGAAGCGCAGCCGCAGTTGCACACGCGACGGCCCGATCTGCACGGACGCACGCCGCGGCAGCGCGACTACATCGCGGCGATGCTCGCGCACGATGTGACGTTCGGCATCGGACCCGCCGGGACCGGAAAGACGTACCTGGCGGTAGCGGCGGCCGTGGACGCGCTGGAGCGCGACATCGTCAAGCGCATCGTGCTGACGCGGCCGGCCGTGGAAGCCGGTGAACGCCTGGGATTCCTGCCGGGCGACCTGGCGCAGAAAGTCGACCCTTATCTGCGTCCGCTGTACGACGCCTTGTTCGACCTCCTCGGCTTTGACAAGACGCAACGGCTGCTCGAGCGCCAGACGATCGAGATCGCGCCGCTCGCCTACATGCGCGGTCGCACGCTGAACCAGGCCTTCGTCATCCTCGATGAAGCGCAGAACACGACGCGCGAGCAGATGAAGATGTTCCTCACGCGCATCGGCTTCGGCTCGAAGGCCGTCGTGACCGGCGACGTGACGCAGATTGACCTGCCGCGCGGCACGGCGAGCGGCCTGATCGAGGCGCAGCATGTCCTGGCCGAAGTGCGTGGCATCGCAATGGTCTATTTCACCGCGGCCGACGTCGTGCGCCATCCGCTGGTGGGGCGCATCGTCGAAGCCTACGAGGCGGCTGAGGCGCGCGCCGAGGCCAGCGGCGACGAGAGCGCGTCGCGCCGCCGGCGCGCTTGATGCCGGCACTCGACCTGACGATCCAGGGGCTCGGCCGTTTTTCCGGCATGCCCGCGCGGTCGACGCTGGCGCGGTGGATCTCCGCGGCGCTCGAACGCGATGCCGAGCTCGTGCTGCGCTTTGTCGGCGCCGGCGAGGGGCGGCGCTTGAACCGCACCTTCCGCCAGCGGGACTACGCCACCGACGTCCTGACGTTTGACTATGCACAGGCTCCGCGGGTGCTGGCCGATATCGTGATCTGCCCGCCGGTCGTGCGGCGCGCCGCCCGCGAGCGGGGGCGGCCCTTCGCGGCGCACCTCGCGCACCTCGTCGTTCACGCGACGCTGCACGCGCAGGGCTACGACCACGGTCGCGCCACTGCGGCGCGGAAAATGGAGGCGCGCGAGGTGGAAATTCTGGCCCGACTGCGCATCGCCGATCCTTACGCGGCGAATTAGCGCCACCGGCTGGACCGACGGCAGGGGCCGGTCAACGGGCGCATCGCCGTGATCCGGCGCCTCGGGGAAACCCGTTGACCAAGAGGTTTGCGCCGCAGATGCCAAGGAAATCAGGGCTTGGCTGAGAAGTAAACGCAAACCTACAGCTCTAGCGCGAATCACCTATTTCACGTCTGAACGTCATCCGGCGGCGAAACCCGTCGTGTATTCTGGCCGCGTCATCATTTGCGAGCAGGCTTGCCACCGGCGCCAGACTGCTCCCGACCGATGTCCGACCCTTCTCCTGCCAGTACCCCTTCCCGCCACAAGCACAAGACCCTGATCGAACGCCTGACGGCGTTCATCTTCCGCGAGCCGGAAAACCGCGCGGAACTGCTCGAGGCGCTGCACGAGGCGCACGAGCGCAACCTGCTCGATGCCGACGCGATGTCGATGATCGAGGGGGTGCTGCAGGTTTCGGAGCTGCGCGCACGGGACCTCATGATCCCGCGGCCGCAGATGGATGTGATCGATATCTCCGAGCCGCCCGCCAAGTGGATCCCGTTCGTCATCGACACCGCGCATTCCCGGTTCCCGGTGATCGACGGCAACCGCGATCACGTGATCGGCATCCTGCTCGCCAAGGACCTGCTGCGCTATTACACGGAAGCCGACTTCGACGTGCGCGCCAGCCTGCGACCGGCGGTGTTCATCCCGGAAAGCAAGCCGCTCAACGTACTGCTGCGCGATTTCCGCGCTAACCGCAATCACATCGCGATCGTCGTCGACGAGTATGGCGGCGTGGCGGGCCTCATCACGATCGAGGACGTGCTCGAGCAGATCGTCGGCGACATCGAGGACGAGTACGACTTCGACGAGAGCGACGATGCGATCATCGCGGAAGAAGACGGCAGGTACCGCGTCAAGGCACTGACCGAGATCGCGCAGTTCAACGACGCGTTCGGGACCCAGTATCCGGACGACGAATTCAACACCATCGGGGGCTTGGTCACCGACCGCTTTGGCCGCGTGCCCCGCCGAGGCGATGCGGTGGAATTCGGGGACCTGCGCTTCGAGGTGCTGCGCGCCGACGCGCGGCAGGTGCATCTGTTTCTCGTCAACCGTATTCCGAAGACCGTCGTTCGCGAGTTCCTCGAGGCGAGCGAGCAGCAGCCCTCGGCCTGACGGGGCAACGCCGCCGGGCTGGCATCATCGCGGCTCCGCGTCCGGAACGTCCCTTTCACTTCAATGAGTTCTCCGCGCCGGGGCCTGGCCCTGGGACTGCTCGCGCTTGCCGCCGGCGCACTGCACGCGCTGTCGTTCGCGCCATGGGAACGGCCGTGGCTGCAGGTGCTGGCGCTAGCACTGCTGTTTGCGCTGACGACCCGGATCGAGCGGCCTCGGGCCGCGGCGCTGCTGGGTCTGGCCTTCGGCCTGGGATGGTTCGGGGTCGGAGTGTCGTGGGTCTACATCAGCATGCATGTCTATGGCCAGATGCCCGCGCTTCTGGCCGGCGCTGCGACCGCGGCATTTTGCGCATTCCTGGCGCTCTATCCGGCGCTCGCGCTGGGTGTCGCACAGCGGCTCGCTCCAACCCCGTTCCTGCGCCTTGCGCTCGCGCTGCCGGCCGCGTGGGCGCTCGCCGAGTGGCTGCGTGGCACGCTCTTCACCGGCTTTCCGTGGCTGGCCAGCGGCTACGCGCACACCGACGGTCCGCTGGCGGGCTTCGCGCCAATGCTCGGCGTCTATGGCATCGGTTTCGTCGCCGCCCTCCTTGCCGGCGCGCTGGCGATTCTCGCGCTGCCGATGCGCGAGCGGGGAGTACGCGGCTACGTCTGGGCGGCGGGCGTGCTGGTCGTTGCGCTGGCCGGAGGGACACTGCTCGGGCCGCTACGCTGGACCCAGCCGACCGGTGCGCCCCTCAAGGTGCGCCTCGTACAGGCCAACATCCCGCAGGATGCCAAGTTCACCGGCGAAGGGCTGCGCCGCGCCTTCGAGGAGCACTGGGCGCTGATGCAGGGACCCCGCGTCGACCTGATCGCGCTGCCCGAGTCGGTATTCCCGGTGCCGCTCGGTTTCGTGCCGGAAGAAGCTCTCGATGCATTCCGCGCTTTCGGGCGTGAGCACGCAAGCGGCCTGATCTTCGGTGTCTTCATCGAGGAACCGGCCATGGCGTACTACAACAGTGCGGTCGGGCTGACGCCCGGAGCGTCGGGCTGGCAACGCTACAGCAAGCAGCAGCTCGTGCCTTTCGGCGAGTTCATCCCACGGGGGTTTCGCTGGTTCGTCGATCTGATGCAGATGCCCATTGGCGACCAGGAGCGCGGCGCTGCGGATCAGAAGCCGATGGCGATTGCCGGGCAGCGAATCGCGGTGAACATCTGCTACGAAGACCTGTTCGGCCATGTCATCCGGCGCGCCTGGAGCGATCCGGCAAGCGCGCCGACGATGATGCTCAACCTCTCCAACCTGGCGTGGTTCGAGGATTCGATCGCATTGCCGCAGCACCTGCAGATCTCGCGCATGCGGACGCTCGAAACGCAACACCCGATGCTGCGGGCGACGAACACCGGGGCTACGGCCATCGTCGACGCCTGGGGCAGGGTTGTAGCGCAACTTCCGTTCAATACGGCAGCGGCGCTCGATGGCACGGTGCAGGGCCATCATGGCCGTACACCGTATATCCGCTACGGCAACGCACCGGCGATCGTAATCAGTGTCATTGTTCTGCTGCTGGCGGTCGCCATCGCGCGTGCGGGTCGCCGCCGCAGTGCTCAGTAGAATCGCGGCTCCTGCGCGCCGTCATCCGCGCTGAAGCCACACCATGATCACCTTTCAGGAAGCGATCCTGCGTTTGCAGGAGTACTGGAACCGACAGGGTTGCGCACTGTTGCAGCCGATCGACCTCGAGGTCGGCGCCGGCACCTCCCATACGGCGACGTTTCTGCGGGCGATCGGTCCCGAGCCGTGGCGTGCCGCCTATGTGCAGCCTTCGCGCCGGCCGAAGGATGGCCGCTACGGCGAGAACCCCAACCGCATGCAGCACTATTACCAGTACCAGGTGGTGCTGAAGCCTTCGCCGCCCGACATCCTGGAGCGTTACCTCGGGTCGCTGGAAGCGCTTGGATTCGACCTGCGCAAGAACGACGTGCGTTTCGTCGAGGACAACTGGGAGAACCCGACGCTCGGCGCCTGGGGGCTCGGGTGGGAAGTCTGGATGAACGGCATGGAGATCACGCAGTTCACCTACTTTCAGCAGGTCGGTGGGCTCGAGTGCCGGCCGATCACCGGCGAGATCACCTACGGGCTCGAGCGGCTGGCCATGTACCTGCAGGGCTGCGAGAACGTGTTCGACCTGGTCTGGGCGACCTGGCAGGAACGCGGCGTGGAACGCAGGCTGACCTACGGGGACGTGTTTCACCAGAATGAAGTCGAACAGAGCACCTACAACTTCGAGCAGGCCGACGCATCGAAACTGCTGGGCCTGTTTGGCCTCTTCGAAGGCGAAGCCCAGCGTCTGATGGCGGCACAGCTCGCCTTGCCGGCCTACGAGATGGTGCTGAAGGCTGGCCACACCTTCAACCTGCTCGACGCGCGTGGCGCGATCAGCGTGACCGAGCGCGCCGCGTACATCGGCCGCATCCGCAATCTCGCCCGGGCTGTTGCGCAGAGCTACTACGAGTCGCGCGAGAGGCTGGGCTTTCCGATGCTCGGTGTCGACGCCCGGCGGGAGGTGGCGTGATGAGAGCCTCCCTGCTGGTTGAACTGCACACCGAAGAGCTGCCGCCACGCGCGCTCAGAGCGCTGTCGGAAGCCTTTGCCACCGGCATCGAGGCCGGCCTCTACAGCCGGCACTTCCTGGCTCCGGACAGTCGCGTGACCGCGTTTGGCACGCCGCGGCGGCTTGCGGTCCACATCACCGAGGTCGCCCGCCGGTCGGCGGACCAGCCGTTCAAGCAGAAGCTGATGCCGCTTGCGGTCGCGCGCGACGCTGCGCGCAACTGGACGCAGGCATTTCTCAAGAAGCTTGAAGGTCTGGGCCGCGGCCACCTCGCTGCGTTGCCGGTCGGGTCGAGCGAGGGGCCGGACGCGCTGATCGTCGAGAACGACGGCAAGGCCGAGTCCATCTACCTGCACAGCATCGCGGCAGGGCAGAACCTGCATGTCGCCCTGCAGGCGGCGCTGGACGAGACGCTGGCCGGGTTGCCGATTCCCAAGGTGATGAGCTACCAGCTCGCCGACGGCGTGACGACCGTGCAGTTTGTCCGGCCGGCGCACCGGCTGGTCGCGCTGCACGGACACGAGGTCGTGCCGGTGCACGCGCTGGGCCTCACGGCCGGCACCAAGACGCAGGGCCATCGCTTCATGTGCAAGGGCGAGATTGCGCTGCGCTCGGCCGACACCTATGTCGAACAGATGCAGGACGAAGGCCGCGTGATCCCTTCCTTTGCCGCGCGCCGTGCGCAGATCGAGGAGCAGCTGGCGCGCGCTGCCGCGCCGCTCGGGGCCACGGTCATCGCCCCCGATGAGCTGCTCGAGGAAGTCACCGCACTCGTCGAGTGGCCCTGCGTATATGAATCCGGCTTCGAGCCGGAATTCCTGCAGGTGCCGCAGGAGTGTCTGATCCTCACGATGCAGCAGAACCAGAAGTACTTTGCGCTGAAGGACGCGCAGGGTGGCTTGATCGACCGCTTCCTGCTGGTGTCGAACCTCGACGCCAGCAACCCCGAGGCGATCATCTCCGGCAACGCGCGGGTTGTCCGCGCGCGGCTCGCCGATGCGAAGTTCTTCTACGACCAGGACCGCAGGCAGACGCTGGAGAGCCGGGTCACAGGCCTGGCGAATGTCGTCTACCACAACAAGCTCGGATCGCAGCTCGAGCGCGTCGAGCGTGTGACCGGCATCGCGGTCGGAATCGCGCGCGAGCTGGGGCTGGATGTGACCCACGTTGAACGGGCGGCCCGGCTTGCAAAGGCAGACCTGCGCACGCTGATGGTCGGCGAGTTCCCCGAGTTGCAGGGCATCATGGGCGAGTACTACGCCCGCCACGACGGCGAGTCGGGCGATGTTGCGCTGGCGATCCGCGAGCATTACCAGCCGCGCTTCGCAGGGGATGCCCTGCCGTCGTCGATGGCGGGCATCTGCGTGGCGCTGGCCGACAAGCTCGAGACCCTGGCGGGACTCTTCGGAATCGGCGAGAAGCCGACCGGCGAGAAGGATCCGTTCGCACTGCGCCGCCATGCCCTGGGCGTGCTGCGGATGCTGAAGGAAGAGGCCCTGCCGCTGGACCTCGGGGAACTGGTCGGCCGGGCGCTGGCGGCCTTCCCGAGCGCGGCGCTGAAGGACCTCGACGGTGCGCGAGCATCGCTGCTGGCTTTCTTCTCCGATCGCCTGGCGGGACTGCTGCGCGAAGAGGGCTACGACGCGCAGGAAATCGAGTCGGTGCTGGCCGGATCCTGGTTGCGCATCGACCTTGTGCCCAAGCGGCTCGCTGCCGTGCGCGCCTTCATGGAACTGCCCGAGGCGGCAAGCCTGGCCGCTGCCAACAAGCGGATCGGCAATATCCTGAAGAAATCGGAGCGCGTACCCGCGACATTCGATCGCTCGTTGCTGATGGAACCCGCGGAGCAGGCGCTGGGCGCGGCGTTCACCGAGCTGCAACCGCAGGCCGAAGCGTTCTATGCGCGCAGTGATTTCGCCGCGCTGCTGCTGGCACTCGCGCCGCTCAAGTTGCCGGTGGATCGGTTCTTCGATGAGGTCATGGTCAACGTCGACGATGAGAGGCTCCGCGCGAATCGGCTCGGGCTGCTGGGGCAGCTCCACTCCACGATGAACCGTGTGGCCGACATTTCGAAATTGACGGCGGGCTGATGCGTTGAAGCTACCTGCACTCAATTCGTTCGCTGCCCCC
>DAOMFI010000027.1:9411-28835 GCA_035429725.1 Burkholderiaceae bacterium
CTCAGTCGGCTCGGGAGCGGCCCAGCGCCGACTGAGATGCTGGTCCTGCGCTCAGCGCTCTACCTGGCCTTTCTCATCATCGTTGTCATCCCGTGGGCGTTCGTCGTGCTCACCGGGTGGCTCTTTCCGGTGCATACGCGCTACTACCTGTGCACCCGCTACACGAAGATGGCGATCTGGGGTGCACGAACGATCTGCGGCATCGAGTGGAAAGTCGAGGGCTGGGACAATCTTCCCGATGGCCCGGCCATCCTGCTGCCCAAGCATCAATCGTCGTGGGAGACGCTGTGGCTGCCGTCGTTCATGCCGCGCGACCTGACGTTCGTCTACAAGCGCGAACTGAACTGGCTGCCGTTTTTCGGCTGGGGTCTGGCCTCGGCCCAGATGATCAGCATCGATCGCCGCAAGGGCCAGGACGCCTTCGAGCAGGTCGTCGAACAGGGCATCGATCGGCTCGGGCGCGGCTGGTGGATCGTCATCTTCCCCGAGGGCACGCGCACGAAGCCCGGTTCGACGCGCCGCTACAAGACGGGCGGGGCGCGTCTCGCGGTTCGAACGGGCGCCTTCGCCGTGCCGATAGCCGTCAACTCTGGTGAACTGTGGCCGCGCAATGCCTTCATCAAGCGCCCAGGCACGATCACCGTGTCCATCGGACCGCCGATCGACTCGCGCGGCAAGAGCGCTGATGAAGTGGCCGCCGCGGTGGAAGGCTGGATCGAAACCGAGATGCGCCGGCTGGCGCCCCATCGCTACAGCGGTCCCTACGTGCGGGGCCAGGTTGCGGCTACGCGGACGCCGAACAAGGGCGGGGAGGTGGCGTGAAGAAGCTGGCTGCCACAGTGGGTGAGCAGCTCGCGCTGGCGCTCGATCCGCCGGCGGCCGACCGACCGGCCGCTTCTGCCGGCGCCGATCCGCGCGCACGGCGCGTGGTCGTTGGCACCGAAGTGCTGACCTACCGCCTGCGGCGTGCGCGGCGCCGCTCGATCGGCTTCCAGATCGACGACCAGGGCCTGACCGTCAGCGCGCCGCGCTGGGTGCCGCTGCGCGAGATCGAGTCCGCGATCAGCGAGAAGCGACGCTGGATCCTCACCAAGCAGCGCGAGTGGCACGAGTGGCGCGTGAAACGACGGCTGCCGCCAGTGCGGTTCGCCGACGGCGCCGCGCTTCCGTTCCTGGGAGGTCATTTGACACTGCGGCTGGCGGCGACCACGACGGCGACGCACCACGCCGAAGGTGAATTGCGAGTTGCCTTGCCTGTGGATGCCAACGAACTGCAGTGGCGCGATGCCGTGCAGTCCTGGCTGCAGGGCGAGGCCCGGCGCGTCTTCGACGAGCGCATCAACCGCTTCGCCGGGCGCATCAGCGCGCGCTACGCGGGGTGGACACTGTCATCCGCGCGTTCGCAGTGGGGTTCATGCACACACGATGGTCGCATCCGCCTCAGCTGGCGGCTGATCCACTTCGCGCTGCCGTTGATCGACTACGTCGTCGCGCATGAGCTGGCGCACCTCGAGGAGCTGAACCACGGCCCGCGCTTCTGGCAGGCCGTCTCGCAGCTGTTGCCGGGCTTCGAGGCGGCGCGCGACGAGATCCGCCGCATCGATGTTGCAGCGCTGCCGCTTTAGCACCGGACCGGCGCGCACGTCTGACCTATGAAGCCTCAACCAATCAGGGAGCACCGATGAGAGTCCTGCACACCATGCTGCGCGTCGGCGATCTCAAGCGGTCGATCGACTTCTACACACAGGTGCTCGGGATGAAGCTGCTGCGCACGACTGATCGACCCGACCAGAAGTACACGCTGGCGTTCGTGGGCTACGGCGACGAGCGCGAGCATGCCGTGCTCGAACTGACCTACAACTACGGCGTCGAGCGCTACGAGATGGGTACGGCCTTTGGCCACATCGCGATTGCGGTGCCGGATGCCTACGCGGCGTGTGAGCGAATCCGGGCGGCGGGCGGCAATGTCACCCGCGAGGCGGGGCCGGTCAAGGGGGGAACCACGATCATCGCGTTCGTGACCGACCCCGACGGCTACAAAATTGAGCTCATCCAGTCGCGCGCGTGACGCCGAGAGAGCCGGCAGCACCGAGTTGCCGCGCCAGCCGGACGAACGCGTCGTTGGCCAGCGTCTCGGCGCGTGCTTGGGGATCGACGCCGGCCGCAGCAATCGCGCCGACATCCAGTAGCGTCGCCAGTGCATTGCGCAGCGTCTTGCGGCGCTGGCCGAAGGCTGCCGCCACGACGCGGCTGAACGCCTCGGCATCCACACGGGGCAGCTCGGCCGCAGGCAGTGGCTCCATCCTCACGATGCTCGAAGTCACCTGGGGCGGCGGATTGAACGCTCCGCGCGGTACATCGAAGAGCTTCACCATCCGGTAGCGGAACTGCAGCATGACGGAGAGCCGTCCGTAGGTCCTGCTGCCGGGCGGCGCCACCATGCGGTCGACCACTTCCTTCTGCAGCATGAAGTGCTGATCGATCACACGCGCGGCCACCGCTGCCAGCGAAAACAGCAGCGGCGAGGAGATGTTGTAGGGCAGGTTCCCGACAAGGCGCAGCGGCGCAGGCAGGCTGCTCCAGTCAAAGGCGAGTGCGTCGGCCTCGATGAGCGTGAGCTGCTGGGGCGTGAATTCCTCGCGCAGGCGCGCGGCCAGGTCACGGTCGATTTCGATCGCGGTGACATGCCCCGCCCGCTGAACCAGCGGACGTGTCAGCGCGGCCTGGCCCGGCCCGATTTCGACGATGGTCTGCCCCGGTCGGGGATCGATGGCGTCGACGATCCGCGCGATGACGCGTGGGTCATGCAGGAAGTTCTGCCCGAACCGCTTGCGAGCGCGGTGCGGTACGGCGCTCACCGGACTACCCTGCGCGCGATGCGCTCCGGGATAAGCGTTTCGGAGCGGCCGTGCGCGCTCATGCCCGCTGCCGCGCGACCAGCTCGACGGCGAGCTCGAGCGCGGCACGCAGGCTGCCGGAGTCGGCGGTGCCCTGTCCGGCCCGATCCAGCGCGGTCCCGTGATCGACGGACGTCCGCACGAAGGGCAGCCCGAGGGTGACGTTGACCCCGTGTCCGAAGGTCGCGTACTTCAGCACGGGCAGTCCCTGGTCGTGGTACATCGCCAGCAGGGCATCGAAGCGCTGCGCGACCGCGGGTACGAACATCGTGTCGGCCGGCAGCGGGCCTTGCGCATCGATGCCGTCACGGCGCGCCCGCTCGATCGCGGGGGCGATAACGTCGATCTCTTCGCGGCCCAGATGCCCGCTTTCGCCGGCATGGGGGTTGAGGCCGGCGACCGCGATGCGCGGGTGGGTGATCCCGAAGCGCAGGCGCAGATCGTCGTCGATGATCCTGAGCACCCCAGCGAGCAGTCCGGGCGAGATCGCGGCGCTGACGCTTGCAAGCGGCAAATGCGTCGTTGCCAGCGCGACGCGAAGCGGCCCGTGGTTCGTCGCTCCCGCCAGCATCATGACCACCTGGGCTGTCGAGGTGCGCTCGGCGAGGTACTCCGTGTGGCCGGAAAACGGCACACCGGCTTCGTTGATGACGCTTTTTTGCACGGGCGCGGTGACTACGGCGTCGAAGCGTCCGGACGTGCATCCGTCGATGGCGGCGTCGAGGGTCGCCAGCACATAACGCGCGTTGCGAACGTCGAGTGCGCCGGCCACCGATGGCGCAGCGAGGGGGACATGCAGGATTTCGACCGACTCAGGCACCCGGCGCGAAAGCAGCGCCGCGCGCGTTGCGATGAGTCCGGCGTCGCCGATCAGTGTGATCGCCGCCGGCAGCGGCGGATCGAGCGCCGCCACCGATATCTCGGGTCCGATCCCGGCCGGTTCCCCGGTCGTGATCGCGAGTCGCGGGAGCATCGTCAAGTTTGCAGCGATCTCAGCTGCGGTCTTCGAAGCGGTACTCGACGTAGGTCTTGTCGCGCAACTGGCGCAGCCAGTCCTGGTACGCCTCTTCACTCTTGCGCTCGCGCAGCGCCTGGCGTGCGGCCTGGCGCGAACGCTCGGCCGAGGCCGGCTCGGTGCGGCGCTCATTCACCTGGATCAGGTGCCAGCCGAAAGGAGATTGCACCGGCCCGCTGACCTCGCCAATCTTGAGCGCGTTCATGGCGCGCTCGAACTCGGGCACCGTATCGCCCGGGTACACCCATCCCAGGTCACCGCCGCGGCTGCCGCTCGGGTCGACGGAATGCAGGCGAGCGAGCGTGCCGAACTCGATCTGGCCGGCTTCGATGCGCACCTTGAACTCTTCCAGGCGGCGCTTGACGTCGGGCTCGGGTGTGACGTCGGTGACCCGCAGCAGGATATGGCGGACGCGCGTCTGCTGCACGGGAGCGCCGGCGAGCTTGCCGGCGACCATGCTGCGGCGGCCGAGCACCTTGAGTATGTGAAAGCCATTGGGACTGCGCACGATGGGCGCGATCTCACCGGTCTTCACGCCCTTGATCGCGTCGATGAAGAGGGTCGGCAGGCGGTCCGCATTGCGCCAGCCGAGTTCGCCGCCCTGCAGGGCTTCGGCCGCGTTCGAGTAACTCGCAGCCAGCCGGGCGAAATCGGCTCCGCCCTTGAGCTGGGCGACGAGATCGTCGGCGCGCTGGCGCGTTTCTTCGAGCCGTTGCGGGGTCGAATTTTCCGGCACCCGCAGCAGGATCTGGGCGAGGTTGATCTCCTCGGCATCGGCCGAGATGCCGGACTGGTCCGCGATGAAGTTGTCGATCTCGCTGTCGGAAACCTGGAGTCGGCTGTCGACCTCCCGCTCGCGCAGGCGGTTCAGCAGGATGTCCTGCCGCACATCCTCACGGAACTGCGAGAATGAAATTCCCTCGGCTTCGAGCCGCTGGCGCAGCGCCGGCACCGAAATGTTGTTCGATTCGGCGATACGCATCATCGCGGCGTTGACCGTGGCGTCGTCGACCCGCACGCCGGTCTCGCGCGCCAGCTGGAGCTGGGCGCGGTCGACGATCATGCGCTCGAGCACCTGGCGCGCGAGCACGTCCTGCGGCGGCGGCGCGATCTTCTGCCGCTGCAGCTGCACCTCGGCCAGCAGGGTGCGGGAACGCAGCTCATTGGCGGTGATCACCTCGTCGTTGACGACCGCGATGATCCGGTCCACAGGCTGCGTGGTGCGAGCCGACGGTGCCGGGCGCGCGGCGGGCGGTGCGCTGCTTCCCGGGGCGGCCGGGGCAGCCGTTTCAGGCTGACGCGGCGACGGGGCCTGCTGGGCCGAGACTCCGGCGGCGGCGAATGCAACAAATGAGATGAGCGCGCACAGGGGCGCGCGCAGGGTCGAAACCATGGGGTCTACTCGTAGTACTCGAACATGCCCGGCTGACGCGGCAGCGGGGAGATGCGCTGGTAGCCGGGGATATTACGCTGCAATTGTGAGAGGGCATTGGTTCCGACACTGGTGAGGCCGGTCAGTTCCAGCTGGATGTAGAAGTTGGTCGTATTGGACGCTGTCGTCGTCTGGAACCGCTGGAACGCGAACCGCAGCAGCCAGCAGTCCTCCTTGAACTCGAAGCCCGCGATGACCTCGACAGGCTTGCGGCTCTCGAAGGAATAGTTGTAGCGCCCTACCGCGTACCAGCGGTCGGAGAGCGGCCACTGCGCCGAAAGGTCGATCTGGTCGGTACCAGCGCCGGTATTGTCCGCCACGTACCGGTAATAGGCGCTGATCACCGACGAGCGTCGCGGCTGCCAGCGTGCTCCGGCCGTGGCTCGCGAGATCTCGCTCTGCTCCGCGGAGTACTGCGCCGCCACGTCCAGCGCCCAGTTGTTGCCCAACTGGGCAGACACGCCCGCCAGCAGGTCGCTTTCATTGCTCGCGCGCGGCGACTCGCCGGGCAGGGTGACCTTCTGTGGAGTGAAGTAATAGCGCTGGGCGACGGCGGCGCGCAGAAACTCGGCCCCGGTTTCGTTGTCGAGGATGCGGGTGGCGAGCGCCAGGGTCAACTGATTGGCGTTGACGATGCGGTCGTAGCCTGAGTAGATATTCTCGGTAAAGAACTGGACATAGTTCAGGTCGGCCAGCGCGCTGTCGAAGTTGGGCAACGTGCTCTGGTCTCGATACGGGATGTAGGCGTAGTACAGCCGTGGCTCCAGCGTTTGCTGCACGCCGCGGCCGAACCACTCGCCGTCGCGCTCGAATATCAGGCCGCTGTCGAGGCTCAGGATCGGCAACACCCGGCTTTGTGAGGTCTCGTACCTGAAGTGCTCCGCATCCATGCTGTAGTAGGTGGCTGACAGCTGGGCGCGCGGAATCACGAACCAGCCGGAGGACTGGAACGGGTAGGCGACGCGCGGGTTGATGACGACCCGCGAACCTTCCGGCAGCGGAAGTCCGGGGTTGACGAACGTTGTGCCATCGAACACCACGCCGGCCTCCCACCCGCGCCAGTCACTGACGAATCCGTTCAGCGTCACCTGCGGCACGCGCTCGTAGGGCGGGACGACCGGAGCCAGCGGATCCTGCAGGGTCTGGTTCTTCGTCACGCGGACGGCCGAATTCCAGAACGGCTGCGTAAACGATATGAAGGCGTCCTGTGGCAGCACCTTCTGCGAGGACCCGAGGATCGTGCTTGAAAAGTCGACGAAGTAGTTATCGTCCGAGACGCGGTTGTAGTTGACCCCCGCCGCCAGTCCCGAAAGCATTCCCTGGCCCGCATAGTTGAGGCGCACCCCCGTGTAGTCGCGCGCGTCGTCGGTCTGCCGGTCATTCGGAATGACGTCGTAGAGCAGCGTGCCGTTGAACTCCGGCGTGAGGAAGCGGAACTCGTTGCCGAACAGCACGCCACGCTTCGACATGATGCGCGGTGAGATCGTGTAGTCGTAATTCGGCGCGATGTTCCAGTAAAACGGCGTGCGAATGTCGGTGCCGAGTGTCGTGCTCAGCCCGAAGCTCGGCGTCAGAAAGCCGGTGCGCCTGCGCTCGCCGACCGGAAAGCCGAAAAATGGCGATGCGAGAACGGGAACGCCCTGGAAATACAGTCGCGCGAAGCTCGCCGTGGCGGATTCTTCCAGGCCATCGACGGCGATTTCGTCGGCCTGGACCCACCAGGACTTGTCCCCCGGCGCGCAGGTCGTGAAGGAAGCGTTCTCCATCCTGGCCCGCTGTTCGCCGAGAAACTCGATCAGGTTCGCCTCGCCGCGGCCCTGGCGCGCCGGATAGGTAAAGCTCGCGTCTGACATCGAGCCGGTCTGGGCATCGACCCGGAACGACATCGAAGGCGCGGAAAACGACGCGCCGTGGCTGTAGATCCGCGCGTTGCCTTCGACATCGACCTGGTCGGTCGCCTGCGTGTACGTGATGCGATCGCCGCGGAGCACCGTGCCGCCGCGCCGGATCTCCGCGTTGCCTTCGAGCACGATCCGCTCGTCCACGGTGCCCTCGATGCGCTGGGCGCGCGCGTACGTGGGCGTCGTCTCGCGGCTGACCGGCCGCTTCTCCGACAGGAGCTGATCGAGCTTCAGCCGCAACCAGGGAGTCTCGTCGCTGACAGGGCCGCGGCAGGCCTCCCGACTCGTATCGCACGGCTGCGCAGCTTCCGCGGTCGCCGGCGGCTCTGCCGCTGCGACCGGAAACGCCGCGAGCAGTGCAGCGCTCAACGGAAGCACTGCGTATCTCAGGATCGGCGCGGCGTTCGCCGGCGGGCGCGGCATTTAGAATCGGTAGGCGAAGTCGGGCCGGAGAGGCGCAGCGATTATAGGCACCGCCCCCTGCAATTCCGTGCCTGCGCTCGATATCGCATCGAGTACCCTTCCCTGATGAGCGTTGCCTCTTTACCGATGCTGCCGGACGATGCCCGACTCGAGCAGGTCACCGCGTGGCTGGCGTCGCTGCCGCGGCAGCATCGCGTCGATCCTGCGACCCTGACCGTGGCTTCGGCCGATGCGAGTTTCCGGCGCTACTTCCGGGTTGCGGCGGGGAACGGTACGCGCATCGTCATGGACGCGCCGCCTGGCAAGGAGGACGTCCGGCCGTTCATTCACGTCGCGGCACTGATGCGCGCGGCCGGTCTGAACGCGCCCGAGGTCATCGAGGCTGACGAGCAGCAGGGTTTTCTGCTGCTCAGCGATCTCGGGCGTGAGACCTATCTCGCCGTGCTCAACGAGGCCAACGCGCCACAGCTTTTCTCCGATGCGATCGAAGCGCTGGTGCGCTGGCAGCTTGCGAGCCGACCCGGAGAGCTGCCACCGTATGACGAGGCCCTGCTGCGGCGCGAGCTGAGCCTCTTTCCCGACTGGTACGTCGCCCGGCACCTGAAGCACGAACTGACGCCCACGCAACGCGAGGTTCTGGAGTCGACGTTCCGACGCATCCTCGCCTCGAATTTGGCTCAGCCGGCGGTTTACGTGCACCGCGACTACATGCCGCGCAACCTGATGGTGGCGGCACCCAATCCCGGCGTGCTGGACTTTCAGGATGCGGTCATGGGTCCGATCTCCTATGACGTCGCATCGCTGTTCCGCGACGCCTTCATCAGCTGGGATGAAGAGCGCGTCATCGACTGGGCGATCCGCTACTGGGAACGTGCACGTCGTGCCGGCTTGCCGGTGGCGACGGACTTCGGCAGCTTCTGGCGCGACTTCGAGTGGATGGGCCTGCAGCGCCACCTGAAGGTCCTGGGCATCTTTGCGCGCATCAACTACCGCGACGGCAAGCCGAATTACCTCGCCGACACACCGCGCTTCGTGGGTTACGTTCGGTCCGTCGCGCGCCGCTACGACGAACTGGCGCCGCTGGCGCGCCTTCTCGACGAGCTTGAAGGCGTGGCGCAGCGGGTGGGATACACGTTTTAAAGGGCGCCGCTCGTGTACGCACCGGCTCCGCCGATGCACGTGCACTCGCGGCGGATGCGATTTGCGCGCGCCGCTTGAGGCGGCTCGGCACGGCGCGCGAGCGCAACGGCGGGAATAGGGAGGCCGGGCGCCCGACGCGAATTCAAAGGCACGAGGGTTCGAACCGGACCTGATCGGAACACAAGAGATGCGAGCGCTGATTCTGGCGGCGGGGCGGGGGGAGCGGATGCGCCCGCTGACGGACGACACTCCGAAGCCGTTGCTGAAGGCCGGCGGACGGAGCCTCATCGAGTGGCAGATCGAGGCACTGGCGCGCGCCGGGGTGCGTGAAATGGTGGTCAATCTGGCGCACCTGGCCGATGCATTCGAACGCGCGCTCGGCCATGGCGAAGCCCTGGATGTCACGCTTGTGTACTCGCGCGAGGGCGACCGTGCCGAAGCCGCGCTCGAGACGCTCGGCGGCATCGTGCGGGCGCTGCCGCTGCTCGGGCCGGATCCGTTCGTCGTCGTCAGCGGCGACATCGTGACCGATTTCGATTACTCCACCCTGGCGACCGCCGCGGCGCGGCTTGCCGCCGGTGCGGCCGATGCTCATCTGGTCCTGGTCGACAACCCCGCGTTCCACACGCGCGGTGACATGGGTCTGGTCGATGGCCTCATCGCGCCCGACGCCAGCGCGCGCTACACGTACGCAAACGTGGGTGTCTTCGCGCCGCGCCTGTTTGCAGGTCTCGCGCCCGTTCGCGCGCGCCTCTTCCCGTGGCTCTACGCGGCAGCGCGCGCCGGCCGGGTCACGGGTGAACACTACGCCGGCCGCTGGTACAACGTGGGCACTCCGTCTGAACTGGCGCGCCTCGATGCCGAACTCGGAGGCCGCGGTGCGGGTGGCGCCGCCTCGTAGAATCGCGTCTTGATCCCGCCGCCCGTTCCCGCTACCGAAATGACCGAAGTCTTCCGCGCGCGCCGCGCCCGCGTCCTCGACGCCATGGCGGCCGAGGGTGGCGGTGTTGCCGTGCACTTCACGGCACCGGAGCGGATCCGCAACCGCGATTCCGAGTACCCGTACCGTTTCGACAGTCACTTTTGGTATCTGACCGGATTCGGTGAGCCGGGAGCGGCGCTCGCGCTGGTGGCGCAGGGTGATCGGCGCGAAACCTTGCTCTTCTGCCGGGCGCGCGACGCCGATCGCGAGATCTGGGAGGGTTTCCGGCACGGACCGGAGGCGGCCGCCGCCGCGTTCGGGTTCGACGGCGCGCATCCGATCGATGAGCTCGACGCACTGATGCCGGCGAAGCTGGCGAACGCGCGGGCGCTCTACTGCGCGCTCGGTTCCGGTCCGGAGCTGGACATCCGGGTCCAGCGCTGGCTGTCGGACGTACGCGCGCAGAGCCGTTCGGGCGCGCGCACGCCGGCCGCGCTTGTCGACCTGCTTCCCCTCGTTGACGAAATGCGCCTGATCAAGGAGCCCTCGGAGCTCGACTCCATGCGCCGCGCGGCGGCGATCTCGGTTTCGGCGCATGTGCGACTGATGCAGGCGTGCCGCGTCGGCATGCGCGAGTACGAACTGGAGGCCGAACTGTTGCACGAGTTTCGCCGTCACGGCGCGGCGGCGCCGGCGTACACGCCGATCGTCGCGACTGGCCCCAACGCCTGCGTGCTGCATTACCCCGCCGGCCACGCGCAACTCGAGGATGGCCACCTGTGCCTGGTTGACGCCGGCTGCGAGGTCGAGGGCTACGCCGCGGATGTGACGCGCACGTTTCCGGTCAACGGCCGGTTCTCGGGCGAGCAGCGCGCCATCTACGAGCTGGTGCTGGCGGCCCAGGACGCGGCGCTCGCGACGATCCGGCCCGGCAGCAGTTTCGACTCGCCTCACGCCGCGGCGACGCGCGTCCTGGTGCAGGGTCTGATCGATCTTGGACTGCTGTCGGGGTCGCTCGACGGCGTGCTCGAGTCCGGCGCACACCGCCAGTTCTACATGCACCGCACCGGGCACTGGCTCGGGCTCGACGTGCACGATGCGGGCGACTATCGCGAACCGCGTTCCGCGCCGGACGGAGGCGAACGGCCGTGGCGCACGCTGCAGCCGGGGATGGCGATGACTGTCGAGCCGGGGCTCTACCTGCGGCCGGCCGCGAATGTTCCCGAGCGCTTCTGGAACATCGGCGTGCGCATCGAAGACGACGTCGTCGTAACGGCCGCGGGTCTCGAGGTCCTGACGCAGGGAGCGCCGAGGCATCCGGCCGACGTCGAAGCCCTGATGCGGTCCTGACATGACGAAGCAGCCTGCGGTGGTCATCGTCGGCGGCGGCCCGGTGGGCCTGGTGCTGGCGCTGATGCTGGCGCGCCGGGGCGTTGCGAGTGAATTGCTGGATGCGCGCGCGCTGGATGAAGCGCGGGCCGATCGCCGGCTGCTGGCACTGTCGCGCGGCACGCTGCAGTTGCTGCGGCCGCTGGTGGCTCTACCGCCGGCAGCCACGGCGCAGATAAGCAGGGTCCATGTCAGCTCGGCTGGCGAGTTCGGGCGCGTTGAGCTGGGCAACGACGATGGCGGGCAGGAGCCGCTCGGTCTCACGATCCGTTACGGCGACCTGCTGGCGCCGCTCGCGGAGGCCTGCAGCCGCAGCGAACGGGTGACGATCTCCCGTCCAAGCCGGGTCACGGAGATCCGGCAGCAGCCCGCGCGTGCCGTGGTCAGGCTGGATGACGGCACGACGCGAGAGGCGCAGATCGTCGTGAACGCCGAGGGCCTCGGAGCGCAGGCGCCTGCCTCGGCTCCAACGCAATGCGCGCTGTTGGCGGACGTGGTCTTGCAGGGACTGGCGGCGGGCAGCGCCTTCGAGCGGTTCACGCGCGACGGGCCACTGGCCTTGCTGCCGCTGCCCGGCGTGGTGGACGCCGGGCAGGCGATGGGGCTCGTCTGGTGCATGCCCCCCGCAGCTGCCGAGCGGCGCTCGGCACTGAACGACTCCGATTTCCTGGCCGAGCTGCAGAGTGCGTTCGGTACGCGCGACGGAAAGTTCGTGCGCGTGGGGCCGCGGTCGGGCGTGCCGCTGCACCAGCAGGCGCGCGACTCGCTGCGGGAGCATCGGGTCGTCTACCTGGGCAACGCCGCTCAGACACTGCATCCGGTGGCTGGACAGGGCTTCAATCTCGGTGTGCGCGATTGCGCGTCCCTGGCGGATGGCCTGGCCCGGGCCGAGGTGGAGCAGCGCGACTTCGTCACGGCGCTTGCTGAGTACGATCGCGGTCGGCGTGCCGACCGCGCAGCGATTCTCGCGCTGACGCGCAACGCTCCGGCGCTCTTCAGCTCGCGTGCTGCACCGATTGCCTTCGGGCGTTCGTTGGCCCTGACGGCGTTGTCCACGTTTCCGGATCTGCGCCGCCAGTTCGCACGGCTGCTGATGTTCGGCGTTCGCGCCTGAGTCTGCGACTTCCGCTTCGCTACAATGCGCGCCCCTTTGCTTCGCCCCGACCCCGCCTGAGATGCGCATCGGACCGCACGAGTTGCCGAACAATGTGTTCGTCGCGCCGATGGCGGGCGTGACGGATCGGCCGTACCGGAAGCTGTGCAAGGCACTCGGCGCCGGACATGCAGTGTCGGAGATGGCGGCCTCCAATCCGCGCCTGTGGGCCAGCGAGAAGACGATGCGCCGGCTCGACCATGCGGGCGAGCAGGCGCCGGTCGCCGTGCAGCTGGCGGGTTCCGATCCCGCGATGCTGGCCGAAGCAGCGCGCTACAACGTCGATCGTGGCGCGCAGATCATCGACATCAACATGGGTTGCCCGGCCAAGAAGGTGTGCAATGTTGCCTGCGGCTCGGCGCTGCTGCGCGACGTCGACACGGTGGCGCGCATCCTCGACGCGGTCGTCGGCGCGGTCGACGTACCGGTCACGCTCAAGTACCGCACCGGGTGGGACCCTGGCCGGCGCAACGCGGTCGAGATCGCGCGGCTCGCCGAGGCGAGCGGGGTGGCAGCGCTGACGCTGCACGGCCGCACACGCGCGTGCGGCTTCACCGGCGCCGCCGAGTACGACACGATCCGCGCGGTCAAGCTGGCGGTCGGGATCCCGGTCATTGCCAACGGTGATATCGACTCTCCGCAGAAGGCCCGGAAGGTGCTCGACGTCACCGGTGCCGACGCCATCATGGTGGGCCGCGCCGCGCAAGGCCGGCCGTGGATCTTCCGCGAGATCACGCATTACCTCGCAACCGCGACACTGCTGCCGCCGCCGAAGGTCCACGAGGTGCGCGAACTCCTGCTGGCGCACCTGGATGATCACTACCGATTCTATGGAAGCGCGGCCGGGGTCCGGACCGCACGCAAGCACATCATCTGGTACACGCGCGATCTCGTTGGCGGACGTGATTTCTGCGATGAGATGAACCGGCTCGACGACTGCGAGGCGCAGGCGCGAGCCGTCGATCGCTTTTTCCTGGGGCATGGTGAGCAGCATGAGCGGCTCGCGTACGCCCCGGTGCTTCACTGAAGGACACGCAGGGTGGTCAAGCCACAGCCCAGAATGGGCGCAACGACGGAGCGTGCCAGCAGAGCGCGCAGCGGGGAAACGTTGGAGCAGTGCGTCACGCGCAGCCTGCAGCAGTACTTCGATGACCTCGACGGCGCGCGGCCGCATGCCCTGTTCGAGATGGTGACGCTCGCCGTGGAGCGGCCGCTGCTGCAGTTCGCCATGGCGCGCGCCGCGGGCAATCAGTCCGCGGCCGCGGAGTTGCTGGGGATCAACCGCAACACGCTGCGCAAGAAGCTGGTTCAGCACAAGATCACCTGACAAGAAACGGGAGCCGGGATCATGAAGAGGCAGGCGCTGATCAGCGTCTCGGACAAGGCCGGCGTCGTCGACTTCGCACGCACGCTGGCATCGCTCGGTTTTCACATCCTGTCGACCGGTGGCACCGCGCGGCTGCTGGCCGAAAGCGGCATCGCAGTCACGGAGGTCGCCGACTACACCGGCTTTCCCGAGATGCTCGACGGACGCGTCAAGACGCTCAACCCGCGGATACATGCCGGTCTGCTGGCGCGCCGGCCCGATCCGGCGCACATGGAGGCGCTGGCCCGGCATCAGATCGACCCCATCGAGATCCTGGCGGTCAACCTCTACCCGTTCGAGCGTACCGTCGCCGATCCGACGTGCAGCTTCGACGACGCGATCGAGAACATCGATATCGGCGGTCCGGCGATGCTGCGCGCGGCGGCCAAGAACCACGAGAGCGTGGCGGCCGTCGTCGATCCGGCCGATTACGCCGGTGTGCTCGAAGAGCTGCGCACGGCCGGGGCAGTGGGTGCAGTCACGCGCCTGGCGCTGGCGAAGAAGGTCTTCGCCCATACCGCGCGCTACGACGGCATGATCGCGAACTACCTCACCTCGCTCGATGACGGGCAACGCCGCGGCCCGTTCCCGGAAGTGCTGACCCGCCAGTGGGTGCGGGTGCAGCAGATGCGCTACGGCGAAAATCCGCACCAGTCGGCCGCGTTCTATCGCGAGCACGCGGTCGGTGCCGGTCTGCTTGCAGGCTATGCGCAGCTGCAGGGCAAGGAGCTTTCGTACAACAACATCGCCGATGCCGATGCGGCCTGGGAATGCGTGCGCAGTTTCGATGAGCCGGCGTGCGTCATCGTCAAGCATGCCAATCCCTGCGGAGTCGCCGTTGCCGCGTCACCCGCCGAGGCCTACGCCAAGGCGTTCAAGACCGACCCGACATCGGCGTTCGGCGGGATCATCGCCTTCAACCGGCCGGTCGACGCGGCAGCGGCGCAGGCGGTCGCCCGGCAGTTTGTCGAGGTCGTGATTGCGCCGGAATTCGACGCCGCCGCGCGCGAGGTATTCGCCGCGAAGGCCAATGTGCGCATGCTCACCGTTGCAGTCGGTGCGGCCCACAACGACTTCGATCTCAAGCGGGTCGGAGGCGGGCTGCTTGTGCAGTCGCCGGATCTGCACACAATCGCACCGTCGGACCTCAAGGTCGTGACGAGCAGGGCGCCGACCGCCGGGCAAATGGCCGACCTGCTGTTTGCCTGGCGGGTCGCCAAATTCGTCAAGTCGAACACGATCGTCTTTGCCCACGACGGCATGACGCTCGGTGTCGGTGCGGGCCAGATGTCACGCATCGACTCGGCGCGCATCGCCTCCATCAAGGCGAAGGAAGCCGGCCTATCGCTGACCGGGTCCGCGGCGGCATCCGACGCCTTCTTCCCGTTCCGGGACGGGCTCGATGTTGTCGTCGACGCCGGCGCGAACTGCATCATTCAGCCCGGTGGCAGCGTGCGCGACGCGGAAGTCATCGCTGCCGCCGACGAACGGGGCGTCGCAATGGTCTTCACCGGAGTACGTCACTTCCGGCACTGAGAAACGTGCTGCGGGCGGCGCCCACGCCGCGCAGACTTGCCTGGGAAGTGCGACCGGAGGACGCGGTTCAGCGCGTTCCCGGAAGCCGCTCGCGGGCCACGACGGCGGCCTCGCTGTTCGGATACTCCTGGATCACCCGCGTCAGCGTGCGATTGGCGGCGCGCTTGTCCGCGAGCTGCAATTGACTGTCAGCGATCGAAAGCAGCGCTTCGGGGGCGCGCGGTGAATCTTTGTAGCGCTCGACGATGACCTGATTGGCGCTGATCGACGACTTGTAGTCCTTGAGCGCAAAGTGCGCGCTGCCGATGAAGTACTGCACGGCCGGGACATAGGCGCTTGCCGGGTACTTCGCCAGGAACTGCTGGAAGCTGACGATCGAGCCCTTGAAGTCCCCGCTGCGGAACTGGGTCAGAGCGGCTTCATAGGCGGTCTGCTCGGCCCGATCGACCGTCGCTGTGCGGCCATCGACCGTCAGCGTGGCCGGTTCGAGTTTCTTCAGCCGCGCATCGAGGTCCGTGTACAGGTCGCGATTGCGCTTCTGCAGCGTCGCCAACTCGTTGGTCAGCGTCTCGACCTGCCCGCGCAGGCGCGCGATCTCCTGCCGCAGCGTCTCGTTCTGGTTGGCAAGATCCAGCTGGTTGCGCTGCGCCGTGTCGAGCCGCCCTCCGAGTTCGCTTTGCAGCGCATTGATCCGCTGCCGCAGCTCCAGAATCGCCTTGCGCGCGTCGTCGTCGGCGAACAGTTGCGAGTGTGCCGGCAGCGCGGCCATCAAGACGAGCGCCGCAAGAAGGAAGCGAAGGGTGGCGTTCACGATTTTGCAGGCCTTACGCCAGTGCGGCGTTCAGGGCGCGACTCCGCGTGCAGTTGTATCAAGGGCGGGCGCCGGGCCGCTCCCAAGCACGCCCTTCTAACTATTCCGCTGCGAGTGCACGTGCGACGCGCTTAGCGCGTCGCGTACACGAGCAGCGCTATTTATAAACGATATCCGCCCGCCTGTTCTGCGCCCACGCTTCCTCGTTGCTGCCGGTGGCGCGCGGCTTCTCCTTGCCGAAACTCACGGTCTCGACCTGCGCGTCCCGTGCTCCCATCAGAATCAGCCGTTGCTTGACGGCCTCGGCGCGTTTCTGGCCCAGCGCCAGGTTGTACTCGCGTCCGCCGCGCTCGTCGGTGTGGCCCTCGACGGTCACCCGGCGGCCGCTGTTGCTGGCGAGGTACTTGCCGTGGGCTTCAACCAGCGGCTGAAACTCGGTCTTGACCACGAAGCTGTCGAAGTCGAAGAAGACGCTTTTCTTCGACAGCGGGTTCGCCGGATCGGTGAACGGGTCCACCCCCTGCGTGCTCGCGGCCGTCACCGGTGCGACGGCACGCGGATCCGTCTTGGTTCCACCCGCGCCCGACGAAGCGTCGGTAATGGGCGCCGGGCTCTGCTCGTCGAGCTTCACCGAAGAACAACCGGCCACCAGTACCAGGACGGCCGCGGCTGCAGCGGCACTGCGTGCGAACTTGCGGAGTTGATGCATCGTCGCTCCTTGCTTGAAAACTTACTTGATGAACGGACCCCAGGTCGGCTCGCGGATGTCGCCACTCGGGCCGGTCAGGCGCGTGCGGACCCGGCCATCGACCGAAGCGGACGCGAGGATGCCGCGCCCGCCGACCTCGGTGGCATACAACAACAGGCGCCCGTTGGGGGCGAAGCTCGGTGATTCATCCCGCGTCGTGTCGGTGACGGGGATCTCCTGGCCGCCAGCAAGATCGAGCAGCATGACCTGGAAGCGTCCGCTGCGGCGGCCGACGTAGGCCAGCAGCTTGCCGTCGGGCGAGAGCCGCGGGCTGATGTTGTAGTCGCCGTTGAACGTGACGCGCTGGGCGTTGCCGCCAGCGGCCGGCATCTTGTAGATCTGCGGGCCGCCGCCGCGGTCTGAAGTGAAGTAGATCCACTGGCCGTCCGGGCTGTAGACCGGCTCGGTATCGATGCCGGTGGTCTGCGTCAGCCGCCGCACGTTGGATCCGTCGGCGTTCATCAGGAAGACCTGCGAATTGCCTTCGCGCGTCAGCGTTACCGCGAGCGTGCGGCCGTCCGGCGACCAGGCCGGTGCGCTGTTCGAGCCGCGGAAATTGGCGACCGCCTTGCGCTCGCCGGTGGTGATCGTGTGCACGTAGACGACCGGCTTGCCGGTTTCGAACGACACGTACGCCAGCCTGCCGCCGTCGGGGGACCAGGCGGGCGAGATGATCGGCTCGCGCGAGCGCAGCGCCGCCTGCGGGTTCGCGCCATCGGCATCCGCGATATGCAGTTCCCACGATGCGCGGCTGGTCTGGACGACATACGCGATGCGCGTGGCGAAGACGCCGCGCTCGCCGGTCAGCTTTTCGTAGATGCGGTCGGCGATGCGATGCGCGGTCAGCCGCAGGTCCGTTGCCGGCGTTGCATAGGAAAGCCCGTCCAGCTGCGCCTGCTGCACCGTGTCCAGAAGGCGAAAGCGCACGTCGTAGCGTCCGTCAGCCAGTCTTCTCACGCTGCCGATCACCAGCGCGTTGGCGCCTCGCGTCTTCCAGTCAGCCAGGTTGACGCTTGCGTTGTCGGCAATCGGCTGCGGGCCGGCGTCGACGATGCGGAAGAGCCCGCTGCGCGCCAGGTCGGCGCGGACAATGGCGTCGACCTCCTGCGGCACTGTGCCCTCGACTGCAAACGGCGCGACGGCGATCGGGAACTGCTGGCTACCGACACCGGTGATCTCGACACGCAGTTGCGCGCGAGCGGCGAGTGGCATCAGGGCGAGCGCACCGCAGAAACTGCGGCGGGCGATGCGCGAGGAGGCGATTGCGGTCTTTTTCATTCGACAGACTGGCACCGAGTATAGACAGCGCCGCGCGCGTCACGTTCACTGAAACGCGCGACGACGGACGATGGGGTTGCGCGGCGATCCGTGCTAGCGCAGTTCCACGGGATCGAAGCTGAGCCTGACCGACCGGGGCATCGAGCCCTCACGCGGACGCGGGAACGGATCGCAGCGACGGATCGCACGCTCGACGGCTTGGTCGTAGGCCGGCAGGCCGCTCGCGCTCACCAGCCTAGGTGCGCCCACTTGCTCCCCGGACGGCAGCAGCTGAACTTCGAATTCGGCCACGTGCTGTCTGGGCCGCAGTCCCTCCGGGACACTGAACACGACGTGAGGACGTATGCAGCTCACCACCTGGCCCTTGTAACTGTCCGACATGCCGGGGCTGCCTGCCGCGACACCGCCAGAAGCGGCGCTCGTGGCCGATCCGCCGGCCGCGGCGAGCGCGCGCTGAATCGCGGCCTCCCGTTGCTTCTGGGCGGCGGCTTCGGCCGCCTGGGCTGCTTTCGCTGCCTTGGCCTCCTCTTCGCGCTTGCGCTGTTCGACCTTCGGGTCCGGCTCGGCCTTCTTCACAGGTTCGGTCTTCTTCACCGGCTCGGGCTTCTTCTCGGGCCTGGGCTCGGGCTTCTTCTGCTCCATGACGATATCGGGCTTCGCGGGCTCCGGCTCGGGCGCGCGCTCGACCTTCACCGGCGGAGGCGGCGGCGGCGGTGACGGTGCCGGCGCCGGTTCGACCATCGGCGGCAACCCACCCCAGAGCTCGGCCGACACCGGGCCGGCGGGCTCGGTCTTCCAGCGCACGACGAACGCGATGGCGAGAAAGAGCATCGTGTGCGCCGCAAGCGAAATCAGGAACGCCGGGGCCGTGCCTCTTTCCGGCGCGTGCCAGCGATGACGCAACACGCGGGGCGCGGCGGCCGTCATTGAGCGACCTGGACCGACAATCCGACGCGCTCGATGCCGGCCTTCTGCATGTCGCGCATCACATCGACGACAGACTTGTACTGGACTCTCGCGTCGGCTTCGATGACCACCGGCGTGCCGGGCGTCTTCTGGCGCGACCGCACCGACGCAATCAACTGCCCGGCCGGCACCGGCGTCTCGCCCTTGCCGGGCTCGAGGATCGACACGCGTCCGTCGGACCGCACCACGACGCGTATCGGAACGTCCCGCTGCTGCCCGGCCTTGGCCACCGAAGGAAGATCGACGACGCTCGGGTTCACGAACGGCGCGGCGACCATCAGGATCACGACCAGCACCAGCATCACGTCGACGTACGGGACGACGTTGATCTCCGCCATCATGCGGCGGCGGCGACCGCCGCGGCGCGCGACCAGGGCCATGGCGCTATGACCTCTGCCGCTGCAGGATGTTCAGGAACTCTTCCATGAAGCTCTCGAAGCGGTTGGC
>DAOMFI010000028.1:0-28024 GCA_035429725.1 Burkholderiaceae bacterium
GCGCCCTGTAGGTGGCGCGTGCGGACCTCGCCCGCGCCCAGGAGGCGCGCAGTCGCTGCGCGGCCGCCGAGGCAGTGGCCATCAGCGTTGCAAGGACCGCGGCCAGACTCGCGCTGCGTGCGCCGCGGGCCTCGATCGCCAATCGATGGACGTCGTGACTTACCTGCGTGACTTGTGCGTCTGCCCTCGCTTCCCCGAAACCGTTGGCGGCCGCCGCCCTCCGCGCCCAGCCGTCCAGGTCGGCGGCGCGGTCGCGGTCGGTTGCGTAGGCGACGTCATTGCTTGCGGCAGTGAAGCGCGCCAGCATCTGTGGCGCATAGGTCCGCTTGATGCGGGCGACGCCCCTGTTCATGATGACCAGGGCCTCGCCTTGCGCTTCAAGAGACAGTGTCCGGGCGTTCATCTTTGTGCTCCCAGTGGTTCCGGCGGTGCCGGCGTTGTCGATGGGGGGCACGTTAGGCAGCCGAGGTATTCGCGGCCTTTCAGTTCTGCATCACTGTGTATCGATCGGTAGCCGGGCTGCGCGGCTGGTATCGACGGCGACTGGATCGCGTCCCATAATTCGCGCCTCCGAACGACTGGATTGAGGCAGTGGTGGCGAGTGCGAGCGTGCTGGTGGTCGATGACGATGCGGATGTGCGCCGCATGCTCGTCGAGTACCTCGGCGCGCACGATTACGAGGTCACCGGTGTTGCCAATGGCGGGGAGATGCGCGCGGCTCTCGAGCGCAAGGTTCCCGACGTCGTCCTGCTGGATGTCGGCCTGCCGGGTGAGGACGGTCTTTCGCTGGCGCGCTTCCTGCGCGAGCGCTATCCGGTGGGCATCATCATGGTCACGGCTGCCGACGGCGTCGTCGATCGCGTCGTCGGACTCGAAATGGGAGCCGACGACTACGTCGCCAAGCCGTTTGACCCGCGCGAGTTGCGGGCGCGCCTGAAGAGCGTGCTGCGGCGCGTGCGCGACGACGCAGGCCCTGGCGCGCCGGCGTCGGCCCGGCCGAAGTGCCGTATCGGCCGTTGCACGCTGGATCTCGACGCCCGGCGCCTGCTCGATGCGGACGGCGCCGACATAGCGATCACAGCGATGGAGTTCGATCTGCTCAAGACCTTCGTCGAGCATCCGAACAAGGTCCTGACCCGCGATCGCCTTCTCACGCTGACCCGCAACCGGGAGTGGGAGCCGTTCGACCGTTCGATCGACATCCGCATCGCCCGCCTGCGCCGCAAGGTGGAAGCCAACCCCGACAACCCGCTCGCGATCCAGACGGTGCGCGGCGCGGGCTACATGTTCGTGCCGCCGGTCGACTGACTGCAAGGGTTCGTATCGGCGTGTACCGGGTTGTTTCAGTCGTGTAACAGCGTGTGTGGACGGACGGTTGGAGACCTACACTGGCCGTCACCGGATCCGCCCCGCAGGCTTCGATGGACGACGACCCGACTGCACTCGGCAGCTCCTCCAGCCGGGAGACTGCACAGCAGCTCCTGGTGAGCGAGGTACTCGCGCGCATGACTGCCGCCGCACTTACGGTGTCGAGTGCCGAGCCCGGGCGGGTGTTCGAGGACCTCGCGAGGGGGCTGACCGGGGTCCTCGGCACCGAGGCCGCCCTGATCGCCGTGTTCGTTGACGGTTCGAAGCAGCGGATGCGGACCCTCGCACTGGTGCACAGGGGACGGCTGCTTCGCCGCGTCGAGTACGACGTCTCACTGACGCCGTGCCGCCACATCGTCGGCCGCGCCTCGCGCTTCGTGCCGCACGGGGTCAACCGGGAATTTTCGCCGGGCACGATCTTCGCGGCGCAGGGCTTCGATGCCTATGCCGGCTATTCGATCCTCAACGATGCCGGTGAGCAGCTCGGCATCATCGCTGCGCTCGATCGCAAGCCGCTCGCCAACCAGGAACTCACCGAGGCGCTGCTCAAAATATTTGCGGTACGCGCCGCGGCCGAGCTTGAACGGCAACGCGTCGAAGCGGCTCTGGCCGCGTCCGAAACGAGCTACCGGGCGATATTCGAGGCCAGCGAGGACGCGATCTTTGTCCACGACTGGGCAAGCGGGGCGATCCTGGACATCAGCCCCAAGGCAAGCGAGCTGTATGGCTACTCGAGCGAGGAGTTGCGGCAGATGCGCGTCGGCGAGTTCAGCGCGAATGTGCCGCCATACACCGAAGCCGACGCGATTGCGCACATCGAGCGCGCCAAGGCGAGCGCAACGGCCCACCGTTTCGAGTGGCATGCGCGGCATCGCGACGGACACCTGATGTGGCACGAGGTGACGCTGAAGCGGGTGGAGATCGCGGGCCAGCCGCGCGTGCTGGCCTTCGTACGCGACATCACCGAGGCCCGGCAGGCCGCGGAAGCGCTGCGTGCGAGCGAGGAGCAGTACCGGGCGATCTTCAACGCCTCCGTCGACGCCGCCATCCTGTGGAACAGCAAGTGCCAGCGCGTCGACGTCAACCCGGCCTACACGCGGATCTACGGCTGGGCGCGTGAGGATGTCATCGGGCGCGGCCAAGGGGCGCCGCGGTTTTCGGAGGAATACGAGAAGCCCCGGCTCGAGCTGGTGCGGCGCGCCCTTGCAGGCGAGAGCTGCCGGGCCGAGCTGGAGACGGTCCGCAAGGATGGCGTCCGGCTGCTGACCGAGGTGCAGGCGACGCCCTTCCGCCACCTGGGGGAGCCGCATGCGCTCTTCCTGTCGCGGGACATTACCGAGCACAAGCGGGCGGAAGAGGCACTGCGTGCCAGCGAGCAGCAGTACCGCGCCATTTTCAACGCCTCGGCCGACGCGCTCGTGCTGCGCGACGCCGAGTTCCGGATCGTCGACGTCAATGCCACCTACGAGCGCATGAGCGGCTGGACGCGCGCCGAGGTCGTCGGGCTGGACCAGGTCGTCGCCAACCCTTCCGATGTCGCGGCGACGATCCGCGCGTTGCATGCGCGCGCGCTCGCCGGCGAGGCGATCTCGCTCGAAGTGCCGCTGGTGCGGCGCGACGGGACGCGCTACGAGATCGAGCTGCGCGGAGTCCCGATCCAGCATCGCGGCCAGCCGCACGTGCTCTACATGGGCCGGGACATCACCGAGCAGAAGCGTGCCGAAGAGGCGCTGCGCACCAGCGAGGAGCAGTACCGGGCGATCTTCAACGCGTCGGCCGACGCGCTCGTGCTGTGGGACAGCCAGTATCGTCGCGTCGACGTCAATCTGGCCTACCAGCGGATGTACGGCTGGGCCCGCGAGGAAGTCATCGGCCGCAGCTACGAGATGCCGCAGTTCTCGCCGGAGTACGCGCAGCCGCGTCTCGACCTGGTGCGGCGTGCGCTGGCGGGCGAAAGCTGCCACGCCGAGCTGCTGGCCATCCGTCGCGACGGCACGACTGTGCTGACAGAAGTGCACGCGATCCCGTTCCGGCACCTGGGCCAGCCGCACGTGCTTGCGATCGCGCGCGACATCACCGAGCGCAAGCAGGCGGAGCACGCGCTGCGCGCCAGCGAAGAGCAGTACCGCTCGATCTTTGAAGCGGCGACCGACTCGCTGCAGCTCCTCGATGCCGAGCATCGCGTGGTCGACGTCAACCCGGCCTACGAACGGATGTACGGCCGCCACCGTGACGAGGTGATCGGCAAGACGCTTGACGAACTTGTCCCGGAGCAGCTGCGCAGCGAGCGCCGGGCGCTGGTGGCGCGGGCGCTGGCCGGCGAGGCCGCGGAAATGCAGACCGTCGGCTATCGCCGCGACGGAACCGCGTTCGACCTGGAGGTGAGGGTGATCCCGTTCCAGCACCGCGGCCAGCCGCACGTGCTCGGCATTGCGCGCGACATCACGGAGCGCAGACGTGCCGAGCTGGCGCTGCGCGCCAGTGAGGAGCAGTACCGCGCGATCTTCAACGCGTCTGCGGATGCGATGCTGCTGCGCGATGACTCAATGATGATCGTCGATGCCAATCCCGCCTTCCTCGCGCTGTGCGGACTCCCGCGCGAGCAGGTCGTCGGCAGGAAGCACGCCCCCTTCGTGACGGAAGCGCACGAGGCGGATGCGGCCCGCGTGCTGGGCGAGGCCATGGCCGGCAGCCGCGGGACGATGCAGGCACAGACCCGTTCCTTCGACGGCACTGTCCTGGACGTCGAAGTGCGTGCGATCCCGATGCTGTACCGGGGGCGGCGGCATGTGCTCGCGATTGCGCGCAACACCACGGCGGAGAAGCGTGCCGAAGCAGAGCGTCACCGCTTCGAGGCGCGCCTTCGACAGGCGCAGAAGATGGAAGCCATCGGCCAGCTGACCGGCGGCATCGCCCACGACTTCAACAACATACTCGCGAGCGTGATGGGGTACGTCGTGCTGGCGGAGGAACGGGCGGGCGACGCGGGCGACACCCGGAGCGTCGAGTACCTGGGACAGGCGCTGGGGTCTTGCCGCCGGGCACGCGATCTCATCCAGCAGATGCTGACTTTCTCGCGTGGTGGACGCGGCGAGCCGCGCGCGCTGTCGCTGGCAGCGCTTGTCAGCGATGCGATGCCGATGCTGCGCTCGGCGTTGCCGTCGACGCTCGCAATCGTCGTCGACGTCGACAAGGCGGTGCCGGCGGTTTGGGTGGACGAAGTGCAGGCGCACCAGGTGCTGTTGAACCTTGCCATCAACGCGCGCGATGCAATGGAGAGGGGCGGCACGATCCGCATCGCGGTCCGGCGCGCCGAGTTGCAGGACGCCGTGTGCACCAGCTGCCGTGCCGTTTTTGGTGGCAGCTACGTGGAACTCAGCGTCAGTGACACTGGCAAGGGCATCGATCCGGGCCTGCTGGAACGGATCTTCGATCCGTTCTTCTCGACCAAGGCGCCCGGCCGGGGCAGCGGCATGGGGCTTTCGATGGTGCACGGTATCGTCCACGAACATGGCGGCCATGTGATCGTCGAGTCCGACTGGGGCAAAGGGGCGCGGTTCAGGGTTCTGGTTCCGGAACATGCCGGCGCGCCTCGTGCCGCCGAGAGCCTCGATGTCGTGCGGGCCCCGCAGGTGTCACTGCGCGGCCGGGTGCTGCTGGTCGACGACGAGCCGAGCGTGCTTGCCGTCACGCGCGAAACGCTCCAGTCGTGGGGCCTCGTCGTGGAAGCCTGTCTGTCGGCGGATGCCGCCGAGCAGTCCTTCGTGGAGGCGCGCGGCGAATTCGATCTGCTGATGACGGACCAGGCCATGCCGGCGGCCACGGGACTGGACCTGGCGGCGCGGCTTCGCCAGCGGCGTCCGGACCTGCCCTGGTTGCTGTGCACGGGTTTTGCGGACGCCGATACCGTGGCCCGGGCCCGCCGCCTCGGCGTGCGTGCGGTGTTGACGAAGCCGATCGAGCGCCACGTGCTCCGCACCGCGGTCGCAGACGCACTCAAGGAGCGTGCCATCGTGCGGGAGGTTTCCGTCAGCTTTGCGGACTTCGAGGCGGCGTCCCGGGCCGAAGGCTTCGACGAAGTCGTCGAGCGACGCTGGGACGCCAACGAGGTGCTGGAGCCGCACCGGCATCCGTTCGGGGTCAAGGCGCTGATGGTCGCGGGCGAGCTGTGGCTCACCCGTGACGAGAAGACTCAGCACCTGCGCCCTGGGGACACCTTCGAGATTCCGCGCGACGCGCTTCACTCGGAGCGCTATGGGCCGGATGGCGCCATCTTCTGGGTCGCGCGCCGGCACTTGCGCTGATTTTCTCGACTGAACCTGCACTAGGGCGATGAGTGGTCGTGGGCAGGGCTTGTGCGGCCAGGCAATGTGGCGTCACATTCGGTTTTCCGCAGACCCGGAGCACACGATGACGGAAGCGAAGCGACCCGCCCAGCGGTTCACGGTGAGTCACCTGACGGGCGATGACTTCAAGGGCGGGGGCCTGCGTGAATATTCCGAGTACCGCGATCTCGGAATCGCGGCGGCCACGGGCGGGCTGGCGACAGCGCATGTGATCCGGATGGTCGCGCCATTCCGTGAGGACCTCGGAGGACGGCATCACCATGACGTCGACTTCCAGATGGTGTATGTGCTGAAAGGATGGTTCAAGAACGAGTTCGAAGGCGAGGGCGTGCACGTGATGAAGGCCGGCTCGTGCTGGATTCAGCCGCCCGGGATACGCCACAAGGTTCTTGGATGGTCGGAGGACTGCGAACTGCTCGAGATCATCATGCCGGCCGAGCACGAAACCGTCAGCGATCCGTGATGCGGCTCGCCGTTGCGCTACGACCTGCGCACCTTCCTTGACATCCGTCGCACCCCCCTGCGTCACAGTCGCTATAAGGAGGACATTGCATTCGCGCCCGCATTGGCGCTGACCATGTCGCGCCGTCGACTCCATGCCATGGTCTGAGGACCGCTACCCGCCGTCGATGCGGCACCTGAGCCCGGTCGCGCGTGCGAAGGCCATCGAGATTGCCAATGCGCTGCTCGCCGACGGCATGGAAGAAGGGCAGGCGATCCGCATCGCCATCGCACGTGCCGAGCAGTGGGCGCGACATCGTGGCCTGGCAGCGCGGGACATCGGCTGATGGGCGACAACTCCGAGGCGTTCGGAAGATGACAGGCGATCAGGAGCTGCAGCGGCACGAGGCGCTGGTGCGCGGGCTGCAGAACCCGCTGGCGTACCCGGAACCGGTCGATCGCGTAGAGCGAATCGACACGCACATCTCGACAGTGCTGCTGGCAGGGGAGCACGCCTACAAGATCAAGAAGCCGCTCAACCTGGGCTTCCTGGACTTCTCGACGCTGATGCAGCGCAGGCAGGCGTGCGCTGACGAAGTCCGGCTGAATCGTCGCACGGCGCCCGCCATCTACCTCGACGTGGCCGGAATCACCGGTTCAATCGATGCGCCGCGCATCGAAACCGCTTCGGCGCAGACCGGCGACGCCGAAGTGATCGAGTATGCCGTGCGGATGCGCCGGTTCGACCCGAACCAGACGCTTGATCAACTCGCATTGCGGGGCCAGCTCGGAGTCGACGTCGTTGCCGAACTGGCGGCGGCGGTCGCCGATCTGCACCAGCACGCGACGGTCGTTCCAGAATTCGGCAGCCCTGACCGGATCGAGCACTGGGCGCTGGACAACTTCCGCGCCATGAGGGACCACGTCCAGTCGGCCGACGATCGGGCGCGTCTCGATGCGCTCGAAGCCTGGACTCGCAGCGAGGCGCGCGCCCAGGCGGCATTGATGGCCGAGCGGGTCCACACCGGCTGCGTGCGCGAGTGCCATGGCGACCTGCACCTCGGCAATGTCGCGCTGATTGACGGTGCGCCCGTCGTCTTCGACGCGATCGAGTTCAATCGCGAGCTGCGCTGCATCGACGTGATCAGCGACATGGCCTTCGCGTTCATGGACCTCGCGGACCACGGCTTGCCGCGGCTCGCGTGGCGCCTCGCAAGTGCCTATCTGGAGCGCACTGGCGACTACGCGGGGCTCCCGCTGCTGCGCTACTACGCGGTCTATCGGGCCCTGGTTCGCGCGAAGGTGGCGCTGGTCAGGCTGCGCCAGCCGCAGTTGCCGCACCCGGTTCGCCTGCGCGAGCACATGTCGTTCGAACACTACCTTGCCCTGGCCGAGCGTCTGCGCGGTGAGGGGGCCGCGTTGCTCGCCGCCACGACCGGGCTGTCGGGCAGCGGCAAGTCGACCGTGGCGCTCGCTCTGGCCGAGCGGGTCGGCGGTGTGAGGATCCGGTCTGACGTCGAACGAAAGCGCCTGTTCGGACTCGCGCCATCACGGGCCTCCGACGGCAGCATCTATACGGTCGAGGCCAACGAGAAGACCTACGTCCGTCTCGTGGAGTGTGCAAGGAACGGCCTCGTCGCGCGGGTGCCAGTCATCATCGATGCCGCCTGCCTGCGCCGCGCCGAGCGGCTCCGCTTCCGCGACCTGGCGCGCGAACTTGCCGCGCATTTCGCGCTGATCGTGTGCAGCGCGCCGACAGAGATCCTGCGGGCGCGCGTTGCGGCACGTGCTGCCTCGGGCACCGATGCCTCGGAGGCCGATCTCGTCGTCCTCGAGCGCCAGCTCGGCTGGTACGAAGCGCCGGCGGACGACGAGCAAGCGTGGGCTCATCATGTCGACACGTCGCAGCACTCGGCGCAGGTCGAGGCGATCTGCGATCGCCTCGGCAAGGCGCTGCTTGTTTCGTCCGCTGCCATTCCGTCGTGAGGCTGGCATCCGGGTTCCGCAGGCAGGGCGGGACTCCAACGGCGACGACCGGCCGTCGGCGCGTTCGGGTTCCGCGCTGCCACTGCGTCGTGTAACGTCGTCCGCGCGGGAAAGGCCTGTCTGAATGCACCGCCGGAGGCACTGTGGGCGCCGTGGGCGTGACGCCGATGAGTGACGCGCGAGCTTCGCGCTGGCTGCCTGGGGTGGCCTGCATGGTGCTGGCAGTCCTCGTCGCGCTGGCGGCCGTCGCGTCCGGCGCCAGTTCCCGTCTGGACGCCACGCTCTACGACGCGGAGACTGCGGCCGTACGCGCGGCCGCTCCCCTGCCTGCCACCGGCGTCGTCCTGGTCGGGATTGATCAATCGACCGTCGACGCGATTGCGGCGCCGATCGCGCTCTGGCACGCCGAGCTCGGCGCAGCTCTTGGAGCCATGGCGAAGGGTGGCCCCCGCCTGGTGGCTCTCGATGTCGTGCTGCCTGAGAGATCGATGAACGCGTTCGGCGCCGGCCTCGACGTCGCGCTGCTGAAGGGCATCGTGGCGGCGCGGGCCGTGAATCCGGCGGGCGGCATCGTGCTCGCGCTGCAGCCGGACGCCGGCGGTGGTCTGCGCCCCATCTACCCGCCTTACGTCGCCGCGGCGGGACCTCAGGGCGTCGGTGCGGCGGCGTTCCGGATCGAGGTAGACGGCGCGGTGCGATTCGTCGATCCGGACATCTCGACCTTCACATCGGCCATCGCGCAGCGCCTCGGGCGTCCGACCCCGGTCGGTTACATCGACTACACCCGCGGTGAAGGCTTCCAATATGTTCCACTGATCGAGGTCGTGCGGCGGGGCCGGGCGGAGGACACGGCCTGGCTGACGCAGCAGTTCGCAGACAAGATCATCGTCGTCGGCAGCGTCTTGCCGCTGCTGGATCGACGGCAGCAACCCGTCGCTCTCGCCGCCTGGGAGCCCATCCATGTCGAGCCTCCCGCCACGCTCATTCATGCGCAGGCTATACGCACGCTGCTCGCCGGCACCTTCATCCACGAACTGCCGCTGGCCGCCTCGTTGCCCCTCGCACTGGCCTTCGCGCTCCTGGCGCTGGTTCCCGATACGCTCGGACGCTGGCTTTCGCTAGGTGCAGCGGTCGTCGGGAGCTTCGTTGTCGCCGCATGGGGGCTGCGCGCCGGATGGCACGCGCCGCTCGCGACGGCGTGGCTCGCGGGTGGTGTGGCAACCATCGCGCGTTCGGCATTCGACGGCTGGCATTTCCTGCGCGAGCGAAACCGGCTGGCTCGGCTGTTCGAAGGCTATGTCAGCCCGCAGGTGTTCCGCGGCGTCATGGCCGGCGACCTGGCCGGGCGAGGGCGAGGGACGCTCGCCATCCTGTTTGCCGACCTGCGCGGATTCACTGCGCTGACAGAACACAGTGCTGCCGGCGACGTGCTGGACGTCCTCAATCGGTACTACAGCGCTGTCACGCCAATCCTCCATGCGCATGGAGCGACCATCGACGCGTTCCGCGGCGACGGGCTCAACGCCCTGTTCGGCGCACCCGAACCGCAGGCCGAGCCGGCCAGCGCAGCGCTACGGGCCGCGCGGGCGATGCTGGCCGCCATCGCCCCGGTCAATGAGTCGCTCCTCAGCGCGCAGCGCACACCGCTGCAGATCGGCATCGGGCTCGCCTGCGGCGAGGTGGTATTCGGCGACGTCGGTTCGCGCGACCGGCGCGACTTCACGGCCATCGGGGACCCCGTGAACCTCGCGGCCCGCCTGCAGGATCTGACGCGGCAGTTCGACTGCCCGATCCTGCTGACCGACGCGATGCGCGGCATGCTTCCGCCGGAGGAAGCGCTCGGCCTCGTTGATCTCGGCGTGCAGCCCATCAAGGGTCATAGCGCCGTGCATGTCTGGGGCTGCAACCGGCTGCGCTCAGATGGTCGGGATGCGGCTCAAACGCAGCGTGACATGTGAATTTTCTGCAGCCTGGAGGCGCCGCGCGGCGCATTGCAGAAACGAGTGTCGCGATAGCATGATTCAAGACTTGGGTCGGCCCTGATTCGATGCCCGCTGCGTCAAGCAAACGCTGGTCGTACATGCGCACTGCTCTGCGGCGCCTCGGCGCCTCCGTAGTCATATCCCTGGCGGTCGGAAGCGCCATGGCCGCGCCGGCCACGGAGCCGGTCGGACTGGTTACCGAACTCGCCGGGTCCGGCAGCGTCGCCCAGAAGCCGGAGGGCGGTCCACTCGAACTTCTAGGCGAGCTCGTTCAGGGTGCCGTAATTTCACTCGCCGGCGCGGCCAGAGCCACCGTCGTGCACACACCAACCGGCACGGTCTATGAGCTGACCGGACCGGGACGGTTTCGGGTCCAGTCCCGGAGCATCGAGCCGATCAACGGCGCGAAGCTCATGCAGCGCGGGCTTCCGCCTGAGTTGAGGGCGTTCCGGCTGAAGCCGCTGTCCACGATGCAGGCCAGTGTTGTCATGCGCGGGGTGGCTCCGGTGCGGCTCGACGGTCCCAACGGGGGAGTACTCGGCACGAATGAGCTGACGTACCGGGTGCGTGGTGCCCTGACCGTCCAGTCGGTGCAGGTCGTCGACGTGGATGGCTCGGAGGCGTGGCCCGTCGCGTACGCCGGGGCCGAATTCGCCATCGGAAGTTCGGTGCCCGTGCGGCCGGGTCGACAGTACACAGTCGTCGTCAACGGCACGGACGCGCGCGGCAAGCCGATGCAACTTGCTTCTCGATTCTGGCTGATCGACGCCGACGCTGCGGCAAGCCTTCAAGCGGCGCGCCCAGTCGTGGCGGCACCGTTGACCGACTTGATCGTCTATGCGATGGCGCTTGAAACCGCCGGCGCCACGGCTACGGCCCGCAGCACCTGGAACACCATCAACGAACGTCGTTGAGCGTGGCAGGCGTCACCGTCGCGTGTGCGGTTCGCCGCCGTTGCGAGCGCGGTACCGTTGATCCGACCGGCAGCCGAGCCTATCCTCCGCGGCGTGCGCGAATGGGTTCCGCGCTGGGCGGGAAGAGTTGTGATAGGTCCAGAAATGACGTTGCAAAGGTCAAGGATCGTGATCGCATCTGTAGGGCGTTTGCACGCCGGTACGACGGCAGTGCCGGCGCAATGCGGTCGCACAGTCGGAGTCCGCGCGCTTTCCTTGTGGAACCTTCTCCCACTCAGCACTTCGGTGCGGGTGGACGTCTCACTTGAGGACTGAAATGCAGGCCTCCGCACTGATCTCGCGCATCACGGATCCCGCCGTGCGCGCGCTCGCGGAACTGGGCCGCGTCAGGTCCTATCCGAAGCAGACGGTGATCATCCACGAGGGCGATGCGGCCGACACCGTGTACATCGTTCTCTCCGGCGGCGTGCGCGTCTTCTCGTCCGCACAGGACGGACGCGACGTCGTGCTCGACGTGCTCGGGCCGGGCGAGATACTCGGCGAAATGGCGCTCGATGGCTCGCCGCGCTCGGCCTCGGTCATGACGACCGAACCCACGTCGGTTGCGGTGCTCGATGCGGCGGGCCTGCGCGAGCGCCTGAAGTCGGATGTCAACCTCGCGATGCTGCTGGTCACCGAGCTCCTCAGGCGGCTGCGCAAGACCAGCGGGGTCGTCAAGCAGCTCGCACTGGGCGATGTTTACGAGCGCCTCAGCGGCGTGCTGAGGGAGCTGTTCGCGGCGAGCGCTTCGGGCGACTCGATCGAAGGTCTGACGCAGCAGGATCTCGCTGATCGTGTCAGCGCCTCGCGCGACATGATCAACCGCATTTTCAGAGAGCTCGAGCGGGGCGGCTACGTTCAGGTGGCGCGCCGGCGGATCACGCTGCTGAAGCCCCTGCCGACTCGCTGGTAGTGCCCAGGACCGTGCGGCTGCGTGCTCGGGCACGGCGGTCGTTGTTGATGCCGCCGGGATTTCGAGCGGCAGGGCCGTTCTTCCCCTTGCGCGCGTGACCTGCCGCGAAAGCGGACCGTTCCGCTTTCGGAGAGCCGAACGGCGCGACGACGGCGAGGTCTCGCACGATCACAGTGGAGCCATTCGATCGGATCCGATCGGAGTTCGGGCAGACCCGAGTGCGCCTGCAGATGAATGGTTCCGGAGGGCAAATGATCCACTCGCGCTATCCCCTCACTTCCGACAGCGCGGTCCTCGCTGCCCAGCGTGGTGCGGCGCTGGCCAAGACAATCGCGGCCGTCGGCGTACTCGGCGGCGTGCTTGCAATTGCGGTGCTCGCTTCGCGCGACATCCAGCGTCCGGCCGAGGGCCGTACTCGCGGCGACATGTCTGTCCCCGCGAACGTCCACTTCGCCGTCCATAGGAGCCCGGAATCCGCCGACGGCGACAAGGGCGCCGCTGAGCGTTCGCCGAAGGGTCCCGCGGCAACGCGGCAGGCGCCGAGCCGGCAAGCATCGGGCCGGGCGTGGTGAGATAACCGGCGGCATTGACGTCACGGCGCCCGAGGAGCGCAGGCTCGGCACAGGCGCGGTCGACACCGCGCTAGGTCGGCCCTGGCGGTGTCGAGACTGGACCTCGTTGGCGGAGTCGTTCTAATCTGCCCGCATGATTGGTGTTGTCGTCGGGCAGAGTGAAGCGAAGCATGCAGTATCGGGCACTGTGAGCGGCAGGCCCGGTGTCCGACTTGCTTCTATCTCCACGTCGCGCCCGCGGTCAGGTCACCTCCAGACGGCGTTTGCGCCATCTGCCATGGCGTCGAGCCCGTGCGGGACTGCGCGGCCCGATCGTCGCCGCGCCCCTGGCCAGGCCGCCGACCTAGACGAACACCGACGTCTGTCGTCCGTCGGTTGTCGTCAATGAGCGTTCTGGACTTGCCGGCCAGCAGGCCCCTGACAGCCCGGTGCGTTCTGTTGCGAACGCAAGGCGCCCCATGACGGAGTCGAAGCGGTCTGCCTTTGCGATTCCGGCCCGCGCTGCGCTGCAGTGGTGGAGCAGAGGCTTTGACTTCTGGAAGCAGGCGCCGCTCCGGATCACGCTGTGGAGTCTCCTGCCGCTCGTCGTGGAAGCGCTGCTGCAGGCCCTGCCCGACATTGGGGTCGTGGCATCGAAGCTGTTGACGCCCTCGGTCAGCGCACTCGTTTACGTGGCATTCGACGGCATCCATCGCCGGCAGCCGCTCAGTGCAGCGGCTCTCGCCGCGAGGGTCCGGCAGATCGGGGTCGGCGCGCTGCTTGGACTGGCATTGGTGATGTTCACGATCTACATCGCTCAGTTGATCGGTGGATACCTGGTTTACGGCGCGCCGGCGCTGGACGTAGCCATTCTCGGCCGAGCCGAGGCGCACCGCGAACTTCTGGATCAGCGCTTTCTCCTGATGCTGGTACTCGTCGGCCTTGTGCCGGGGGTCCTGCTGCTCTTCGTGACGCCGCTGGTTGCATTGGGCGGGCAGTCACCGCTGCGCGCCGCTTCCATCAGCAGCGCGACGATGCTGACCTCGCCGGCGGCCTATGTGGTCACCTTCGTCGTGACCGCGGCTCTCCTCGCCGCCGCGATCACGTGGGGACGCGGGATAGCGCTGCTCGTTCTCGTTCCATGGGTGTCCGCCGTGCACTTCGTCGCTTATCGCGACGTGTTCGGACAATTCGGGCGTTTCGAGAGTCCAGCTGGCAACGACGTTGTCGCAGCGGATGGCTCGCGCGACGAATAGTCAGCGCGCGATTTCGCGGCGCGTTCTGACGACGCCGCGGGGGAAAGATGAGTGGCGCGAATGACGCCATGAACAGCGGCGCAACTCGGACTCACGAACCGTAGAGTACGAAGCCTGCCCAATGGATCGGGTCGCGGTAGCGCGGAATCGTCATCATTTCGCGCCGCGTCTGCGCCAGCGCGGCCGGCTGCGGTACACCGGCGCGCAGCTTGCGAAAGAAGCGGATCATGAACTCCGACGTAGACTCGTCGGGCACTTTCCAGAGACTCAGCAGGGTGTTGCGGTTGCCTGCGACAAACAGCGCATACGGCAGGCCCATGACGCCTTCACCGGCGACGTCCTTGCCGAGTCCGGTTTCGCAGGCGGACAGCACGGTCAACTCTGAGCGCAGCGAGTAGCCAGCCCATTCGGCGGCGGTAACGTAGCCGTCGGCCTGCTCGGAGCCCGGCTGGCGCAGGACGACCGACGACAGCGCGGGCACCTCCGTCGACAGGTACCCGTGCGTCGCAAACAGGAGGTAGCGATAGCCCGCGAGCTGCCGGCTGGCATGCAGTTGCTGCAAGCGCTCCTCCGAGGCCTCGTCCCCGGTGTAGACCGCAGCACCGGGAAAGAGCGCGGCAACTGCCCGTGCCTCGCGCGCGGCGCCCGGCAGCGGCGACCAGGTGATGCCGAGCGCGAAGTAGGCCCTGCGCGCCGCTTGCGGATCCGCCGCGGAGCTCCGCGCCAGGGTCGAGACGTCGGTCGGGCCTCTGAGCGCGAGTGCGTCCGACACCTGACGGGCGGAAGGTGATCCACTTTCGGCCGGAACCTCGAACGTGGGCCCACCCATGGCCAGGAGGCCCGCGTTTGCCGTCGTCACGCGCTGTCGCAGCAGGCGGTAGACAGCCAGTGACTGCACGTATCGCACTTCAATCGTGGCCGCGAGCGGTTCTCCCCGCCACTGCAGCGTTTCGAACGGCAAGATTGCGAGCGAGCCATCCGGCGAGATCACCCAGCGCGAGTACCGCGCGATCCGATCCTGCACGGGTCCGAGGAGCGTCGAAGCCAGGTAGCGGCCGATTTCGTCTGCCGTGGCGCGCCGGACACTTTCCGCAGGCTGCTGCGGTGCTGCGGCGAAGCTGCCGTCCTGCATCAGCCAGAGCGGCGTGGTCTCGGTCTGGCCCACGGCTGAACGCCATGCTTCCAGCGTTGAGCGCGCGCCGGGCAGGGCGATCCGGTGCACGCTGAAGTTCGCGCGCGAGTCGGTCGTGTAGACGAGAAACCCGTCGGCAATGGCCGCGTAGCCGATGAATATCTCGTTTGCGGCAAGCGGCTTGGCGAGTTCGCTGCTTGCGGGGATATCGACCTGCGTTGCCGCGGCGTACCTTGGGTAGCGGGCCCGCAGTTGCGCGCGCAACTGTCCTAAATCACGCGCAATGGCCGACTGCCGCGCCTCGAGCTGCACCAGCCGCTCCGAGGTCGTCGACGGGCGGCTTCGTTCATCGTCGAGCGCCGCAAGCTCCCGCTCGAACGCGGCGATGGAATCGATGGCCTCCTGCGGCAGGCCGCCGACGCGCTCGGCATTCTTCAGCGCCAGCGTCACAAGCAGTGTGCGCGACTTCGACCGTTCGAGTGTCCGCACGGCCTGCGCCGGATCCCCGTCGCGCGCCTGCAGCTCTGCCAGTGTCCGGTAGTAGGGGGCCAGCGCCCGCGTGCTGCCGAAGCGCTGCTGGGATCCCATCACGTCGATGCCGCGCTCGCCTTCCGCGCGCTCGACCAGCAAATCGAGTGAGGAGCGCTGGCACTCGGGGCGCCGGGCCTGTTCGCACATTCGCGCCTGCACTGCCAGTTCTCTCAGAGTCCGCCAATGCGTCGGACCGAGGACTTCCTCGAACGAAGCTACGGCTGACTTCATCTCGGTGAGCCCCGCCTCGGTGTCGCCGGACAGCACCCGCGCCTCGGCGATCATCGACGCGGTCTTCATCGTCCACCAGTGCCGCGCACCCATGGTCTGGGTCTGGGCGCGATACAGTGCCTCGAGTTCCTGCAGCGCTTCGTCGTAGCGCTGCTGTTTCAACAGTTCGGCGCCGAGGAACTGACGCGAATAGATCGTCTCCGGGTGGTCCGGGCCGAGCAGCTCGGTCTTGGTCCGGACGGTTTCGTGCATCAGGCTGCAGTCGGGAGGCGTATCGCTGCACAGCTCAAAGGCGATGTTGTGCTGCGCGCGAAGGGTATCGGGGTCGCGCGGACCCAGTGCATCGCGATGCCGCCGGTAGGAGAGTTCGTACAGTTGCCTGGCGTCGTCGAGGCGGCCAAGCATCGACAGCTGGGTGGCGAGGTTGTTCAGAGCGATCAGTGTATTGCGGTTGTTCGGCCCGTCGCGCGCCTCGCGCGCGAGATAGACAAAGGCGGTCGTATCGAGCGCTTCCTGCAGTAGCCCAAGCTCGGCGTAGAGAACGGCCAGATTGCTCGTCAAGGCCAGAGCGACGTTCGAGCGCTCGCCAAAGCGGGCGAGTACCACTGGCCGCAGCCGCTCGAACTCAGCACGCGCGGCGGCAAGGTCGCCCAGTTCCCACGTGTAAAGCGCCAGGTTCTTGCGCGCTTCGAGCGCTTCGGCGCTTTCGGGGCCGCGGGCCTTTGAGAATGCGGCGGCCGCGACTTCGGCCCGGTTGAGCGCGGCGCGATTGTCGCCGAGCCGCCAATACACGGAGCCCATGTGTTCCACGGTTGCCGCAGTCAACGGATGGTCCGGTCCCAGCGTGCGAGACGCGGCGTCATAGGCCGCCTGGCCCGGCACCGCCGCCGCCTTGGCGTCGTTGGCGGACCGCAGCAGTCGATTGGATTGCTGGAGCAGCCGCGCCACCTGTGCCGAGTCCAGCAGACGCTGCCGTCGCAGCGCGGCCTCATTGTCTGCAACCAGATTCTGTCGGTCGGAGTGAAACTCCAATCGCACGTCGCAGGAGTCCCCGGCGCGGGTAAAGGCAAGTTCGACGGCTTCAGGCGAGCCGTCTCTGCTCAACCGCATCAGGCCTGACGCCTGCTCGGCGATGGATTCCATCGACCAGGCGCGAATTTCTCCGTCGTCCTGCGTGCGCAATTCGAAGACGTGCTGCCGGTCGAGCACGAGCATCGAGGCGGCATCCGGCGTCGTGCGGCGATCGAGCAGGATCTCGACCGCTACCGGGCCGTTCTCAAGCCAGGGACATCGCTGCGCCGTTAGCGCCTGCCAAGTCACTTCGTCGGCGTAAACCTTCCACGGGAGGTCGGCGCAGGCTGTGCCCGCCGGAAGCAGGCAGGACAACGCGAGCAAGCCACCTCGCAGCAGGCGCATCGGCATCGCAGTCTCCAGAGTGGAGTGCGCTCACGGTCGCGAGGTGGAGACCTCGCTGGTCCAATGGTATTGAAGCCCGAGCTCCGCGCCAATCCTCTGGCCGGTCAGCGGCCGACCCAAGCGGGCCGCGGAAGCTGCCGAACCAGGGTGTAGGTTCAGGCGATTTTGCGGGCGGCGCGCAAGGGCCGCAGCAGGGACGCGACCTCGGGCAGGGCGGTGCGGTCCAGCTTGCCGGCGGGAGTGTGCTGCAGCGACGGCACAAAGCACACCTGACGCGGACGCTTGAAGGGCGCGAGTCGGTCGTGCAGGAAGGCGAGCAAGTCGACGTCCGCCGGGGGCGCCTGATCCGCCACCAGCGCGGCCGCAACGACCTGGCCCCAGGTCGGGTCGGGCAGACCGAACACTCCTGCCTCGCGGATTCCCGGGCACATCTGCAGCACCCGCTCGACCTCGGCCGGGTACACGTTCTCGCCACCCGTGACGATGAGGTCGGCGCGACGTGCATGAACGTGCAGGAAGCCGCCCTCGTCAAGATGGCCGATGTCGCCGGTGTCGAACCACGCGCCCGCAGGCAGTGTCGGCTCGCCGAGATACCCGGCCATCAGCATGGGGCCACGCACGTGCAGGTGTCCTTCGTGCGCGCGCAGTTCCACCCCAGGCAGCGGAAGCCCGGCGCTGTACCGTGCGGTCTCGAACCTGTACGCATAGGGCGTCGAAACGACCTGCGAGCAGGTTTCGGTGCATCCGTAGGTGATGACGATCGGCAGGCCGCGCTCGTTGGCCCGGCGCAGCAGGGCTGCGGGTGCGGCGGCGCCGCCGACCAGGATCGCACGCAGGTGCACCGGCGACCGCCACTGCGGATGCGCATCGAGCGTCTGGGCGAGCATCGTCGGGACCAGCGAGACGAGCGTGCTGCCCGTCGCGTCGATGCGCGCTGGCAGCGTTGTCGCGTCAAAACCCGGCTCGAGCGCAACCGCCGCGCGTGCCGCGAGGCAGCGGGTCAGGATCGACAGCCCGCCGATGCGCCCGATCGGCATCGCGAGCAGCCAGCAGTCATCCGGCTGCCAGCCGAGGTTCGCTGCACTGGCCGCGGCCGACGCAACGAGCGCCGAGCGCGTCAGCACGGCCGCGCGCGGATGCCCGGTCGTGCCCGAGGTGTACAGGATCGCCGCAGGATCTTCGACGCCTCCGAGGTCGTGGCAGGCTGCGGCTTCGACCTCGGCTGACTGTTCCTCCGGCGTCGCGCGCGGATGCAGCAGCAGCAGGGGAACGCGCTTCTGCAGCAGCGCGTAGACCGTGAGCGCGGTATCGAGCGTGTTTGTTCCAACCAGCGCGAACGGGCGCGGCGCGGACGCCGGCTCCGGCAATGAGCGCATCCGGTCGCTGACCAGGTCGGCGAGTTCGTCGAAACGGTAGGCGCGATCGCCGAGGCGCAGGGCCGTCGCCCGCGGTGCCTCACGCGCGGCGGCAAACACCGACAGCACGTCGCTCATCGGCGCTTTGATGCGGGCAGGCCTGGCGGCGCCATCACGGAAAGCGCGGGAACTTGCGGAAGTCCGGCTTGCGCTTCTCGACGTACGCGTTGCGACCTTCCTGGCCCTCTTCAGAGAGATAGAACAGCAGCGTCGCATTGCCGGCGAGTTCCTGCAGGCCGGCCTGGCCATCGCAGTCGGCGTTCAGCGCCGCCTTGAGGCAGCGCAGCGCGATCGGGCTGTTGGCGAGCATCTCGCGGCACCACTGGATCGTCTCGGCCTCCAACTGTTCGTAGGGCACGACGCAGTTGACGAGCCCCATTTCGAGCGCCTGCCGCGCGTCGTACTGACGGCACAGGAACCAGATCTCCCGCGCCTTCTTCTGGCCGACGATGCGGGCCATGTAGGCAGCGCCGTAGCCGCCATCGAAGCTGCCGACCCGCGGCCCGGTCTGCCCGAAGCGTGCGTTGTCGGCGGCAATCGTCAGGTCGCACATCATGTGCAGCACGTGGCCGCCACCGATCGCGTATCCGGCCACCATCGCCACGACGGGCTTCGGCAGGGTGCGGATCTGACGCTGCAGGTCGAGCACGTTCAGGCGTGGTACACCGTCGCCGCCAACGTAGCCGCCCTTGCCGCGGACGCGCTGGTCGCCGCCCGAGCAGAAGGCCTCCTTGCCCTGGCCGGTCAGTATGACCACGCCGACGTTCGCGTCGTCACGCGCATCGGTGAAGGCCGCCTGCATCTCGCGCACGGTCTCGGGTCGGAACGCATTGCGGACATCGGGCCGGTTGATCACGATCTTCGCGATCCCTTCCTCGGCCTTGGCGTAGATGATGTCCTGGTAGCCGGGAACGACGTTCCACGCCGGCACGGCGGGTGTGGCTGGAGTATTCATGGTGCTTCTCAATTGACGATTGCGGCTTGCGGGACCTCTATTTCATCATGTCGCGTGGCCGGGGCTTGCCGGACGGTCCCCGGCATTCGCCTGGGTCGCCAGTCCGAAAGGGACTTACGTCACAGCCATTGATATTGCTGGTGAGCTCGAAGGGGAATTCGCGGACGCCTGCGCGATGCCTGCAGTGGCCGCTGGCCATGGCCGAGCCATTGGCAGCCACTCCGAAAGCGGCACCCCGTCAGTGCTTCGCCGAGGTGCCTATACCGCTTGCACAATCGAGTGGAAGCGCATCCGGTGACCCGGTCAGATCCGGACCTGTGGTGCTTCAACGGCCTCGGGATGTACATCGGTGGCGCCTTCAACTTCGACTTCGTCATCCGGTTCGGCTATGACATCCGGCACGTCGTTGGCCAGGAATCCACCGGACTGCCGCTTCCAGAGCAGCGCGTAGTGCCCGCCGGCGCGCAGCAGTTCCTCGTGCGTGCCCTGTTCGACGATGCGACCCGCATCCATCACCACGAGGCGGTCCATGCGTGCGATCGTCGACAGCCGGTGGGCGATGGCGATCACCGTCTTGCCATGCATCAGCGCTTCGAGCTGCTCCTGGATGGCGGCCTCGATCTCGCTGTCGAGCGCCGAGGTAGCCTCGTCGAGCACCAGGATCGGCGCGTTCTTCAGGATCACGCGGGCGAGTGCCACGCGCTGGCGCTGGCCGCCGGACAGCTTGACGCCGCGTTCGCCGGCATGCGCCTCGTAGCCGCTCCGGTCCTTCCAGTCGCGCAGCCCGACGATGAACTCGTGCGCATGCGCCTGGCGCGCCGCCGCCTCGACTTCGGCGTCCGTCGCCTGCGGCCGGCCGTAGCGGATGTTGGCCGCGATCGAGCGATGCAGCATCGAGGTGTCCTGCGTGACCACGCCGATCGCGGCGCGCAGCGATTCCTGCGTCACGTCGCGCACGTCCTGGCCGTCGATCGTGATGCGACCGCCTTCGACGTCATGAAAGCGCAGCAACAGGCTCACCAGGGTCGACTTGCCGGCACCCGACCGGCCCACGACACCAACACGCTCGCCGGCCGCGATCTCGAGGCTCAGATCGTCGAGCACTGCGCGCCCGCCGCGCGCCAGTGCGCCGTAGCTGAAGCGCACATGCTCGAAGCGGATCGTGCCGCCGCCGACCTCCAGCTCGCGCGCATTCGGGCGATCGGTCAGCGCATGCGGCACCGCGATCGTCTCCATGCCTTCCTGCACGACGCCGATGTTCTCGAAGATGCCGCTGACTTCCCACGACACCCAGCCCGCCATGTTGGCAATCTGCCAGGCCAGCGGCAGCGCGGTGGCGACCGCCGCCGCGCTGACCTGGCCTGCCAGCCACAGCGAAATGCCAAGACCGGCGGTGCCGACCACCAGCGCCGAGTTCATGCAGGTCAGCGTGGCCATGAAGCGCGTGGTCATGCGCATGTGATCGGCGATGCGCTCGCGGTGCTCGACCATCGCCTCGCGCACGTAGGAGTCCTCGTCGGCCGCGCGCGCGAACAGTTTCACTGTCGGGAAGTTGGTGTACGAGTCGACCACGCGCCCCATGACCTGCGAGCGCGCCTCCGAGCTGAGCCGCGAAAGATCGCGCATGCGCGGCACGAAGTAGCGCAGAAAGAACACAAAGGTGCCGATCCACAGGACCATCGGCGCCGCCAGACGCCAGTCGGCCGTGCCGACCAGCAGCAGTGCGGTGATGCCGTAAACGACGATGTACCAGACGGCGCGGATGCTCGAGACCACACTCTCGCGCAGCGAGTTCGAGGTGTTCATCACGCGGTTGGCGATCCGCCCGGCGAAGTCGTTCTGGAAGAAGTTCCAGCTCTGCCGGATCACGTGCCAGTGGCTCTGCCAGCGGATCAGCGTGGTCACGCCGGGGATCACGGCGTTGTTGCGCACCATCGAGTCGGCCAGGATCGCAAGCGGCCGGGCAAACAGCACCAGCGCGGCCATCGCCAGCAGCAGCGGCGCCTGCGCCATGACGGCGGCGCGCGGTTCCGGCGCGGTCATCAGCCCGACAAGCCGGCCGATGAACAGCGGAATCACCGTGTCGAGTAGAGCCACGGTCGCCCCGGCCACGAACATGGCGACGTACAGCCGGGGCGACTGGCGTACGAAGTGCATGTAGAAGGGCACCAGGCCCGGCGGCGGCCCGTCGCGCTCAACTGCTGCTGGCGGCGCCGCCGTGGCGTTCGGCACGCGCGATTCGAAGTAGCTGGAGAGGCTCATGGTTCAGTGACGATCCGTGTCGGCAGGACGCGCATCAGCGGCCGGTGCAACGAGCAAGGGCGACTCGTCATACTTGCGATCAGACCTGCAGCCGTCCACCCAGCATTTGAGCCGGTCGCTTCCCTAGAGCCGCCCGAAGTCGCCGAGGAGGGCACACGGCCGGTAGCCCAGCAGTCTAACCGGCTACCTTGGGTGAAACCCCTAGCCCCGCGACTGCGATGCGAAGTGCTCGCTCTGGGGGATGGGGTGCGAGGCCTCGCGCAAGAGGATGCTGGACAGTTGCTGACCCGGGAGGCCTCGGTGAGAATCGCACCCGGGCGGACCTCTTCACGACGCCATTTCAGCCGCCCTCGGGAGAAGTGGATGCCCAAGCTGCTTCGCTTGATCATCGCCACGGTGCTGGGCTTCGCGGCCGGCAGTGCGGTGAACATGGCTCTCATCCTCGTCAGTGGCAGCGTCATTCCGCCACCGGCCGGAGCGGACGTGACGACCTCCGACGGCCTGGCGGCGTCCATGCACCTCATGCAGCCGAAGCACTTCCTGTTTCCATTCCTGGCGCATGCGCTGGGCACGCTGGTGGGTGCATTCATTGCGACTCTGCTGACGCCGGGAGGATCCCGCGGTCCGGCCTTCATCGTCGGGGCCCTGTTCTTCCTCGGCGGTTGCGCCGCCGCTTTCATGCTGCCGGCTCCGGCGTGGTTCAAAGCCGTCGATCTGATCCTGGCCTACGGGCCGCCAACACTGCTGGGTCACTGGCTGGCGACCCGTGGTCGGCATTCCGCGCGGCCCTCCGGCTAGGAAATGAACGCAGCGACCGGCCGTTGCCACAGCGTGCCCTTGCACCTCAATGGCAGCCAACTGACTCTCGTGTCAGGTCAAACGCTTCGCCTGACAGCACTGACGAGAATCCTCGAAGCGCGTCGCAACCGGCAAAAGGAGGAGCCTATGTGTACAAAGAATTATCCCGTGATGGCCGTACTCTTCGGTGCTGCGGTGCTTGCCACAGACATCGGTGCGCAGCCGAAGCCTTCCGAGCTGCGGCAGCAGATGGTGGGAACGTGGTCGCTCTCTGAACAGTGGGTTGAGCAAGACGGCAAGAAGATACTGCGCTTTGGTGCGAACCCGAAGGGGCTTGCGATCTATGACGGCAACGGCCGCTTCGCAACCATTCTCCTGCGCGCGGATCTTCCAAAGTTCGCGTCGAACAATGCGATGACCGGAACGGCCGATGAATACAAGGCCATCGTGCAGGGAAGCAACGCAACCTTCGGACGTTGGTCCATCGACGAGGCCGATGGGTCGCTGATTTCACAGATTGAAGGAAGCACGTTTCCCGGCTGGGACGGGCAGACTCAGAAGCGAACCCTGTCCATTGCAGGAGACGAGATGAGGATGTGTGTTCCGGGCGCCCAGATCGGCGGTACAGCCTGTGCCATCTGGAAGCGGGCCAAGTAAGAGCGAAGAGCGGCGGTGGGGTTGGCGGTGAGTTAGCTGACCCATCAGTACTGCACGCATACCCGCCGCGTTCCATCTGTGAAGTCCGCCACCGGTAAAGCTCGGAACCCGCGACCAAAGACGCTGAAGACCCGCGGTTCGGGATGGCCGGACAGAATCCTGCGGGAAGCGGTTGCGGGCAGCCGAGTGCAGAATCGTTCTGCGGAAGACATGCATGTGAGGGCCCCGTGGTTGTGCTTTCGACTGAGCGGCTCATGCTGCGACGCCTTCAAAGGGAGGACCTTTCGCCGCTATTCGCGCTTTACCGGGATCCCGATGTCCGCCGGTACTTTCCAGAGAAGACGCTAACGCTCGAGCAAACGCGTGATGAGCTGGAGTGGTTTCTATACGGGCACCCAAGGAATCCTCAGCTGGGGCTTTGGGCCACGATCGAAATGTCAACCGGATCGTTCCTCGGCCGCTGCGGACTGCTGCCGTGGACAATCGACGGCAGGCAGGAAGTCGAGCTCGCGTTTCTGATCGACAAGCGCCGCTGGGGCGAAGGCTTTGCGACGGAGGCTGCCAGCGGCATCATCGAACACGCGCGGGAGCGACTGAGTCTGCAGCGCGTGATCTGCCTCATCATGCCGGGTAACGTTGCTTCGAGACGAGTCGCCCAGAAGGTGGGCATGGCTTTCGAGCGCGACTACGAAGATGAGTTCGGGCCTTGTGAGATCTGGGCGCGTTCACTTTGCCAGCAGGGCGTTATCGGCCAGACGGCGTCCTGATGTCGGGGCTCCAGTTCGCCCAAAGCGGCGACCGGACTACCCGCGGATTGGCGAGGTGCCAGACGTGTGGAGTAGGCGCAAAGTCCGGAGATTTTCTCCCTTGACGTAGTGCAGTGCTCCGTAGCGGGTCCCCGCGACCACAGGCTCTCGCGCGCCGGGAACGCGCCCCGGCCTGCCGAGCCCAGGTTGATCCGCCAATTGAGCGACAGCCTGGAGAACGCGCGCAACGACCAGACGCGCAGCTGCCGGGTCATCGACCGCGATGCGAGAAGCTTCCGCGTCCCGGTTGCGCAACGCCGTGCGCGGCCACCGAACCCTGAACTGTTTCCACCTCCTGGCGACGGCCGCGGCATCCTTGTCCGACGCGAAGTCGCCACCATCGGTCTCCTTCAGGGCGGCACGAGTCTCTGCAAGTTGCCGTTCATTGTTCTCGACGACCTCGCGAATCGCTTCTGGGGCCAGAAACGACTTGTTGCGCTGAGTTGAATCGGCCAGGCGGTCAAGCGGACTCTTAACCTCGTCTTCGAGGGGGATCGTCATGATCGTGAACATGAAAGACTGGCCTGACCGGCGTGGTGGGTTGTGTAGGTCGCCGCGGACCCGTTGAACGGAGTGCGCCATAAAGCGGGTCCTTTGGTTGCTCGCGTCAGCTGTTCTCGGATTGGTCGCGCACCTGTCGTTCTGGACGGTACCGATTCAGGCCGTCTCCAGGACTGCTCCTACTGCTCCCGGCTACGCGGGTCATTCTTGGCAAAGACCAGTGCGCTTTGCATTCGATGCGGCGCATGTAATGCGAGGCTTCAATACCTTGACTCGTCAAGAAAGCTCTGGACAGCGCGAAACAACTGCATTCGGTTTCGCTCGAGCATGACTGAGTGCGTCCCTTCGCCGATTTCGACGTACTGCTTAACGGGCGCGTTGGCGATCAGCGGGAACAGCGCCTGCGCCATGTACGACGGCGTGTCGGCATCCCACTCGCCCTTGATCAAGAGCGTTGGTGCCCTGATCGCCGCCGGATCGTAGGGCGGCACCCAATCGCCCACCGGCTGCACCGTGGGCAGGCCGCCATTCGGTGCCCGGATGACCGCCGGCGTCTGCTTTGATCCCCAGGGATCGGTTGCGAGCGTTGCCGTGACCCAGGCCTCGAACCATCCCTGCGGAATGAGTCGCTCCTGCTTCTCCGGTGCGACGCCGGCCAGCCAGCGTGACTTGATCGCTGCAACAGGCACGAGCCGGTATGCCGTCTTCACATCGGACCCACGGGCCGCCAGCGACTCCGTCCTTCGCTGCCACACCGGCGCGTACAGAACGAGTCGCTCGACCTTCTGGCCATGGGTGGCGGCGTAGCGTCCCATCACGACGGTGCCCCACGACCAGCCGATCAGATTGATCCGCTCGACATTGCGCCGGCGCAGGATGAAGTCGACCGCAGCGGCGACGTCGTCCACCGCCTCGCCCAGCGTGGCAACGGGAGGATTGCGATCCGGAGGCTCGGACATCGCCGGGGGGCGGGTCGATCCGCCGTAGCCCCGCACATCGACCAGGTACACGTCGTAGCCGGCCCGGGCGATGTAGTCCATCCAGGACAGGCCGTCCAGCGACAGGTCGAACGTTGACTCGGACGGAAACGTGATGCCGTGAACGAAGAGCACGATCCGGTTGGAGGGAAAGGTTTCGATTCCAGCCGGCCGCTTGTTGCGAACGAAGAGTTCTATGCCGGGCGCATTCGACGGCACACGGAAATCCTCGACCGCCAGTGCCGTGACCTGTGGCGGCGTTGGCACCGTGGCACATCCACTCAGAAAGAAGAAAGGCAGCATGAGAAGCCAAGGTTCGGCGAGCGCCGACGCCAGGACAACCCTGCTGAACCATTGGCGCAGTTCGTTGAACATCATCGACTCCGGCAGCCACGTGAAGGGGTCACTATGAGATTCCGAGCGCGGCAAGTCCTGAATTCCTCCGTGGTCGAACTGAAAAAGCCTGAGTAATGCTGTACTTGACGATGACGCCAGGCGCAAACTCCGGTGCGGAGGGTGCATCTCACCGATGGGCCGGACCGAGGAATCCACCGCAACGACATACCGATTCGACGAGTTCGAGCTCGACGTTCGACGGCGCACGCTGCGGCGGTCGGGTTCCGACGTCGAACTGCGGCCATTGGCCTTCGACGCGCTCGGCTTACTGGTTCGCCACGCGGGTCGGGTCGTGACCAAGGACGAGCTGCTGGCCGCCGTCTGGCCGGGACTGGTGGTCACCGATGATTCCATCGCGCGCTGCGTCAGCGACATACGGCGGGCGCTGGGTGACGTCGAGCAGAGGATCATCAAGACCGTGCCCCGACGCGGCTACACGCTGGCCGTGGCAGCCACCGCCGTCGGGCCGGATTTCGCGCAGAGCGCACCCGCCGAACCGACCGCGGCCGCTACGGACCGCGCGCCGGTTGCCTTGGCGGCGAAGAAAGTGCCGCGTCGGCGGCTCATGCTGGCAGTCGTGGCGGGCGGGCTGTTGATCGGCGCAGCCGTGGCTGCCCTGATCGGCAGCTCATTGTGGGAGAACGGCCCCGCTCCGCGGCGTTCCGACGTTGCAGCCGGCCGGCCAGGACCGTCGATTGTGGTGTTGCCGCTCGCCAGCGAGGGCGGTGATCCGGCGCAGGACCGACTGGCGGCTGCGCTCACCGACGAGATCACGGTCGACCTGTCGCGCATTCCGGAGACCTTCGTCATTGCCCGCGCCACCGCGGACAGCTACCGCGGCCGCAGCATCGATCCACGCCAGGTGGGTCGCGAACTCGGCGTGCGCTATGTGCTTGATGGTGGCTTGGTACGCTTGGGCGACGCTGTACAGCTGACGCTGCAGCTCGTCGACAGCGAGAGCGGGCGTGCGCTGTGGGCAGACCGCTTCGATGGCGAGTTGCCCGACATATCGGGGCTGTACCGCCGAGTGACCGGAACGGTGGCGAGGTCGCTGGACCTGACGTTGCAGGAAGTCGAAACCGCACGCGCGCGAGCCCGGCCCGCGGCAGACTCGCAGGACCGGTTGTTGCAGGCACGATGGCTACTGCAATTCACCCGGACGACCCCGGACTCGTTGCAGCAGGCGCGCCGGATCCTCGAGGAGGTCAGTGCACGCGACCCCGGGTCGGCACTCGCCTTCGCGCTGCTGGCCCAGACCTACAACTTCGATGTGGCGCAGCGTTGGGTGAGCCAGCGCGGCGCGACCCGCGAGCAGTGGCTGCAGAAGGCCGACAAACTCTCGGAGCAGGCCTTTCAGCTGGATCCCGCCGATGCGCGCGTGGTCGGCGTGCGCGGTACGACCCTCGCGTTGGCCGGCCGCTCCGAGCAGGCGGTGGGGTTGCTCGAACGCCAGATCGGACTCAATCGCAACGATGCGAGTGCCTGGTTCTGGCTCGGTTATGCCCGCTGCACGCTCGGGTTGCAGGATGAAGCAATCGCCGCCCTCGAGCAGGCGCGGCGGCTCAGCCCACGCGATCCGCATCTCAATGGCATCTTCCTCGTCACCGCGGCGGCACATTTGTATCTCGGTCGCGACCGCGAGGCGCTCGAATGGGCGCGGCGCTCGGTGCTCGAGCGGCCGCAGCACGCGGTGGCTCATTCGTGGGTCGCCGCGGCGGCAGCGAACCTGGGCGAGACTGAAACCGCACTCGCGGCGCTGGCCGAGTTCAGGGGGCGGCTGCCCAATTACACGATTTCGTCGTTCCGAGACGAGCGACTGTGCGCCAACGACCTCTGCCGCAGCCAGCGCGAGCGCTACTACGCTGGGCTGGCGAAGGCTGGGCTGCCCGAATAGGTTGACCTCGCGCTACCGATCGTCGCTCACCGAAGAGCTGCGCTTTCAGCCAGGTGCGGCCATCTGTGCTCGACTTGTAGGTCCTCAAAATATCTGCAAATTAGACCGCCTCGGCGCAGAGGGAAATTTGCATCTTCAATAAGACCGCCCCCGGCATCGTTCTCAGAAAATCTGCAAATTTCCTACGGCGCAAGCCCGCTGTCGACCCTTAGGGGACGTGTTCGAATGCCAAATGCGGGCGTCCATGCTGTGTCGAA